>NZ_JAPDCN010000004.1:0-319435 GCF_027706185.1 Aeromonas sp. Y318-3 | reverse complement strand
GATTCATGCTGAACCTTATCCCTGATGCCAAGTGGGGCTCATGATCTCACATCAGGGACTTGTTCGCACCTTCCCTAGATTAAGTGGCACAACAATCTCCTTGGAAAATTAACAGTGACTAGATGGATGGCGGTATAAATTTGATAATAGATTCTTCCTTATAACGCCGTTTTCTACGTGTAACCGCTATGTGAAAATCATTTCTAAATCATGGTATTACCATTCTATTCCTACTGTCGAGGCGAATTTTATGTATAAGCCATCAGGCCAGCTTGATGTGCGTTTAGTACAAGGTGCGCTATATGTCCGATCTGTGTACAGTCGTGATGCCGCTCGCAGACCCGAAAGACGAAAAAGGGGGCGATGGCCCCCTTTATCCATTAACCCCTTCAGGGCCGATTAACCGCCGACTTAACCGGCTTTGGCCACCATGGCTTTCAGCTGCAGGAAGTACTGCTCGTAGAGGCGGGAGGCATCACCCACATCGGACTGGAATTCGCCCTTGCGTTTGATTTCGTCGCTCGGGAAGACCATGGTGTTGTTGCGAAACGCCGGGGTGAGCAGGGGAATGGCATCCTTGACCGGGGTGGGGTAGCCAATTGCCTCGGCCACCTTGGCGGCCACATCGGGGCGCATCAGGAAGTTGATCAGGGCGTGGGCTTCCTTCACATGCTTGGCCTTGGCCGGGATGGCGAGGTTGTCCATCCAGAGTACCGCCCCTTCTTCGGGGTAGGTCATCTGGATGGAGGGGTATTCGCGCTGGGCGCCATAAGCCGAGCCGTTCCACAGCATGCCGATATTGACCTCACCGGCGATAAAGGGGTCGGCCGGGTTGTCGGAGTTGAACGCCTTGATGTTGGGCATCAGCTTTTTCAGGTATTCGAACGCTTCGGCGATCTGCGCCTTGTCCTGGGTGTTGGGGCTATAGCCCAGTTGCACCAGCGCGATATGGAACACCTCGCGGGCATCGTCCATCAGCAGAAGGCTCTCTTTCCACTCTGGTGCCCAGAGCTGCTTCCAGCTGGTGACCGGCTGCTCGATGATGTCGGTGTTGGTGCCGATCCCGGTTGCGCCCCAGATATAGGGGATGGAGTAGCGGTTGTCCGGGTCGTACTCGTGGTTGAGCAGGGTAGGGTCGAGGTGCTTGAAGTTGGGCAGCTGGGCGCGATCCAGCGGCTGCAGCATTCCCTCTTTGGCCATTTTCGAGATGAAGTAGGTGCTGGGCACCACCACGTCATAGCCGTCGCCATGGGTTTTCAGCTTGGCGTAGAGGGTCTCGTTGGATTCGTAGGTGGAGTAGATCACCTTGATGCCGGTCTCTTGCTGGAACTGTTCCAGCAGGCCGTCCGGCACATATTCCGACCAGTTGTAGAAGTAGACCACCTTGTCATCGGCCGCGTGAGCGCTCTGGCTCAGCAGCGGGGTGGTGAGGGTGAGGGCGGCTGCCAGCAGGGCGCCGGCCTTGTGTTGGATTGTCATCAACAACTCCTTGGGGTTATGGGGCCTTGCGGCCCACCGTGACAGAGTTCGCCAAAGGTGGCGGGGACGAAACGGGCAGGGTCAACCCTGCCGTTTACGCAGTAACAGTTGCGCCAGCAGCACCATCCCGAGGGAGGCGACCAGCATCAGGGTGGCCAGGGCGTTGACCTCGGGGGAGACCCCCACCTTGACCATGGAGTAGATCTTGAGCGGCAGGATCTCGTAGGCCGGGCCGGTAACAAAGGAGCTCACCACCACGTCGTCCAGCGACAGGGTAAAGGAGAGCAGCCAGCCCGCCATTACCGCCGGCAGCGCCAGCGGCAGTATGATGCGGCGCAGGATGATCCACTCGCCAGCCCCCAGATCCCGCGCGGCTTCCAGCATCCGCACATCGAAGCCACACAGCCGCGAGTAGACGGTGATCACCACGAACGGCAGGCAGAAGGTGATGTGGGCGATCAGCAGCGACCAGAAGCCCAGCGCAATGCCGGTTACCACGAACAGGGTCAGCAGCGAAATGGCCATGACGATATCGGGGGACATCATCACCACAAACAGCATGCCGCTCACATACTGCTTGCCGCGAAAACGGTAGCGAAACAGCGCCACGGCGGTGAGGGTGCCGATCAGGGTCGCTGCGGTGGCGGTGAGGGCGGCGATGGTCAGGGAGTGCTGGGCCGCTTGCATCAGGCTGGCGCTGGCAAACAGCTTCTCATACCAGCCCAGGGTAAAGCCGCGCCAGTCGATGCCATATTTCGACAGGTTGAAGGAGTTGGCGATCAGCACCCCGATGGGCACATAGAGATAGCCAAACACCAGCAGCAGGAACAGAGCTTTCAGTGCGCGCATCATGCCAGCTCCCCCTTCTTGCTCAATAGCTTGCCCGCCCGCCAGTAGCAGTAGACCAACAGCGCCATCAGCACCGTCAGCATCACGCTGATGGCGGCGCCAAAGGGCCAGTCACGGCTGTTGAGGAACTGGGTCTTGATCAGGTTGCCAATCAGCAAGTGCTTGGCACCCCCCAGCAGATCGGAGACATAGAACATCCCCATGGCGGGCAGGAACACCAGCAGACAACCGGCGATGATGCCGGGCAGGGTGAGGGGCAAGATGATCCGCACCAGCCGCTGCCAGCCGTTGGCGCCGAGATCTCGCGCCGCCTCCAGCAAACGGCCATCCAGCTTCTCGATGCTGGAGTAGAGCGGCAGCACCATAAAGGGGAGCAGCACATAGACCAGCCCGATGATGACGGCCACCTCGGTATACATCATCTGCAGCGGTCGCTCGATAAGCCCCAGATCCAGCAGCCAGCCATTGATCAGTCCCCGGGTGCCGAGCAGCACTTTAAGCGCATAGGTGCGGATCAGGGAGTTGGTCCAGAACGGCACCACCACCAGAAACAGCAGCAGCGGGCGGATACGCGCTGGCAGATGGGCCAGCAGCCAGGCAAAGGGGTAGCCCACCAGCAGGCAGATGGCGGTGGCGAGCAGCGCCAGCCAGAGAGAGTGGAGCAGCACCTCGAAATAGAGGGGGTCCAGCAGGCGGCCATAGTTGCTCAGGGTAAAGAGCGGCGCGATAAGCTCGGACTCGTCACGGGTCAGGAAGCTGACGCCGATGATCATCAGGTTGGGCAGGAAGACAAACAGCGTCAGCCAGCCCAGGATCAGCGCGATGGCCCCGTTACGAAAGCCATTGTGGGCAAAGCTGTGCGGTACCCGCAGATTAGTGAGGCTCATAGGGCAGCACCACCTCCCAGCTGTCGACCCAGTGGATCGCCACCTCCTGACCCAGACGGTAGTCAAAGTCGGGGTCATCCTCGTCGAAGAACTCGGAGATAAGCAGCTGTTTGCCACTTTCGAGCTCGATCACCGAATCCAGCGTCGCCCCCTTGTAGTTGCGCTCGCGGATATTGCCCCGCAGCGCGCCACTTTGATCGTCATCCTGATCGAGAATGCGCAGATCTTCCGGGCGCAGCAGCACCAGCACCTTTTCGTCTGGCTGGAACGGCAAGGTGGTATGAAGCAGGCATTCGCGCCCCTCCACCTCGGCCTGCCAGATGCCGGGCTCGCACTGGCTGATCAGCTTGCCATCCATCACGTTGATCTCGCCGATAAAGCGTGCCACGAACAGGTTGGCTGGCGATTCGTAGATATCGCGCGGGGTGCCGCGCTGGATGATCTTGCCGCCTTCCATCACCAGGATGCGATCAGACATGGTGAGCGCCTCTTCCTGATCATGGGTGACGAAGACAAAGGTGATGCCAAGGCGACGCTGCAGCGCCTTGAGCTCGCTCTGCATCTGCTTGCGCAGCTTGTAGTCGAGCGCCGAGAGGGATTCGTCGAGCAGCAGCAGGCGCGGCTTGTTGACCACGGCGCGGGCAATGGCGACCCGTTGTTGCTGACCGCCGGAGAGTTGATCCGGGCGGCGGTTGGCCAGCTCGGTGAGCTGCACCATGGCGAGGGTCTCCTCGACCCGCTGGCGGATCTCGCTGGCCGGTACTTTCTGCATCTCGAGGCCAAAGGCGACGTTTTCAAACACCGTCATATGAGGGAAGAGCGCATAGCTCTGGAACACGGTGTTGATGTGCCTGTGTTCGGCGGGGATATGGGTGATCTCGTCACCGGCCAGATGGATGGTGCCACCGTCGACCGATTCGAGCCCGGCCAGCAGGCGCAGCAGGGTGGTCTTGCCACAGCCGGAGGGGCCCAGCAGGGTAAGAAATTCACCGTCATAGATTTCAAGGTCAAGGTCACTCAGGATCACCTTGCCATCGTATTTTTTGCTGATCTTGTTCAGCGCGACAATTACCTGTGGATTGTTCATCATCCGCCAGTCTCACCCCAGCCAGTGGCCATCGTGTTGAAAGAGGGCCGCATTCTATGCAGCCGACACATGAAATTAAAGGCTTTTTGGCCCGAATTAGCCGCAAGTGTGCAGGAAAAACGGCTACGAATAGCAGACCAAATCGCTATAATGTGCCACCTGATTTGGTCGTTTTCGATATTGGATAGTCAATTGAGTAATAAAATGCGTATTGGCGGCTCCCTTGAGCAGTCTCTGAACCAGGGCTACCGCCTTGATCTGAAAGGGGTCATCCAGGAGGGATGGCAACAGACCCGCCGTACCGGATTTGGCCTGCTGCTGGCGATTGTCGGGGTGACGGCGATCTGGATCCTGCTCAGCAATGTGCTGCTGTTGCCCTATCTGGGGGATGACAGCCAGATGAATGTGGCCATGGTGCTGAGCTTGCTGATGACGGTGGTGATGGCCCCCATGACCAGCTCCCTCGATATGCTGGGGTTGCAGCAGTCGGTCGGGGTGCGCGCCCGCGCCAACCAGGTGTTCGACTTCTTCCGCCACTTTGTGCGTCTTGGCATGTTGAGCCTGCTTGGCAGTCTGCTCACCAGCCTGTTTGGCCCGCTATTCGATCTGCTGGGATTGCCCGCCGTACTCTCTTTCATCCCCTCGGCTCTGATCGGCATGGGGCTGCTCTTTACCGTCCCGTTGGTGCTGGAGCGTGGCCTGACGCCGCCCCAGGCCATTCTGGTCTCTCTCAAGCTCTTTGCGCGCGGCTGGCCCAGCATTGTGCTGTTCCACGGCGTGATGACCGCGCTCTTCTTCCTGGCTCTGATCCCCATGGGGTTGGGGCTTATCTGGGTGGCACCGCTCTATTTCAACTGCAAGGGGATCCTCTATCGGGATCTCTGCGGGGTAGGTGTAGAGGTTAACGAGGTGACAGAAGGCCCCAACCATTTCAATGCATGATGCAAAAGGACGTTGAATGACTCGTCGATATGGAGTGACCAAGGCTGTGCGCCAGAGTCTGCTGGCCACGCTCTTGCTGCCAGGGCTGGCGCTGGCTGAGCCGGTGCTGGATCTGCAATACAGCACCTTCTACAGCCAGATGAAGACCTTTGCCAAAGGGGAGTTTGGTCACGCCAGACTGGGGTTTTATCTGACCGATCCGCAAAATGGTCAGCGCTGTGGCCTCACCTTTGCCCGGGTTGCAACCGACAGTAAGGAGGTCGCGGGCGAGGTAACGGTCGATAGCGAACTACGCCTGCCTTTTGATGAGGATCTCAACCTCGACAAGGGGATCGTGACCGTTGGCCTTAAAGAAGAGCACGCCACTTGCGATATGACGGTACAGGTGATGGCCGACGCACCGAACGGGCCCGAGCTGCCGCTGGCGGAGCTGGCGGCCCGTCAGCAGCAGATGCAGTCGCTGCTCGACAAGATGGCGGGCATGGTCGGCAAGCACTTCCTGCCGAAGATGGAAGGGGTACGCATTACCCTGGTGCAACAGAGCGGCACCGCCTATCTGATTGATGGCGCCCGTCAGGAGGCGCTGCCCTGGCAGGAAGGCAACCTGCTGCTGAGCAATGAGCAACTGGCCGCGTTCGCTGCCGGGCAACTGCGACTGCAGGGTGACGTGCTGCGACTGACCCCCTGGCTGCACAAAGGCTGATGCCGATGGTGCTGTCACGTTGGTAAGAGGCAGATCAAGAAAGCAAAAAAGGAGCTATTATCGCTCCTTTTTTATTGCGTGGCGTTTGCCCTGTGAGCGCGGCTTAGCGCACTTCAATCACATCCAGCATGTCCATCTCGTCGATGTCCAGCAGCGGCGCTTTTGGCATCTCGGGCGGATCAAACGCCTTGTCGCCGCCATCGATGATGCCGGAGTCGCGGTTGATGCTCTTGAAGTCAAACAGCTTGTGGTCGAGCAGGTGGCTCGGGATCACGTCCTGAATGGCGGTGAACATGGTCTCGATACGACCGGGGAAGCGGCGATCCCAATCCTGCATCATCTGCTTGATGGCCTGACGCTGCAGGTTCTCCTGCGAGCCGCACAGGTTGCACGGAATGATGGGGAAGGCTTTGACGTCGGCGTAGCGGATCAGATCCTTCTCTTTGCAGTAGGCCAGCGGGCGGATCACCACGTTCTTGCCATCGTCGCTCACCAGCTTGGGCGGCATGGACTTGAGCTTGCCACCGTAGAACATGTTGAGGAACAGGGTCTCGAGGATGTCGTCGCGGTGGTGGCCAAGGGCAATCTTGGTGCAACCCAGCTCCTGGGCGGTGCGGTAGAGAATACCGCGGCGCAGCCGTGAGCAGAGGGAGCAGGTGGTTTTGCCTTCCGGTACCTTCTCTTTGACGATGGAGTAGGTATCTTCCTCGACTATCTTGTACTCGATGCCGAGGGAATCCAGGTACTCGGGCAGCACATGTTCGGGGAAACCGGGCTGCTTTTGATCTAGGTTGACGGCAACCAGATCGAAATGGATGGGGGCGCTGGCTTTGAGGCTCATCAGTATGTCGAGCATACCGAAGCTGTCCTTGCCGCCGGAGAGGCAGACCATGACCTTGTCGCCCTCTTCAATCATGTTGAAGTCGGCAATGGCCTGACCCACGTTGCGCCGCAGGCGCTTCTGCAGTTTGTTAAAACTGTATTTTTCTTTGGCGTTCAGCTCTTCTAGCATGCTCGTAAAACCCGGGACACAAATAAGCGCGTTATTATAGCCATGTCCCGGGGGAGGGCAAGGTGCCAGGCACCTTATGATTGATTGCGACGACTGTCGACCGGGCAGCTGTAGTCCGCCGGTTTGAGGATCAGGATGTCGCAGGAGAGGCGGTCAATCACATGTTCGGCGGTATTGCCGAGCAAAGCTGCAGAAAGCCCGGTACGGCCGACGCAGCCCATGATCATCAAGGTTGCCTTGAGCTCTTCGGCCATATCCGGCAACACCTCTTCCGGTAGCCCCTCTGCTACCCGGGTCCAGAGATGACCGATCCCGAACTTGTCGGCATGGCTGAGCAGCAGGCTTTCGTGGTGTTTGCGGATCGCCTCGTTGTAGGCGTTGGGATCAAACTCTGGCAGCTCGATAGCCACGTTGACCGGGGTGCCCGGGTAGGTGTTGACCAGATAGAGGTTGGAGCCCAGCAGCTCGGCGATGTCGCTTCCTTCCTGGGTGATCCGTTCGTTGAGCAATTTCTGATCCGGATCGTCGCTTGAGCAGTTGATGGCGGCGATGATGTTGCCGCCCCGTTGCCAGTGACCCTCCTTGACCAGCAGTACCGGACAGGGGCATTTGCGCAGCAGGTGCCAGTCGGTGGGGGTAAAGATGAAGGTTTGCAGGAAGCTGTGATGGTGAGTGGCTTTGACCACCAGATCGTGGCGCTGCTCCAGCACCTCCTGAATGACGCACTCGAAGGGACGATTGTGCCAGACCACTTTCACTTCGCACTCTATCCCCTGTGCCCGATAGGGGGTCAGGATCTCGTCCAGCCACTCACGTCGCTGTGAAATGACGCCGTCGCGCATCTCTTGCCGCTCGTCCACCGAGAGCATGGCGGTCATTTCATACGAGAAGTCATAGATGGTGAGCAGCAGGGTCAGATGGGCGTTTTCGTCCAGCTCGGCGACTTTGACTGCCCGTTCGAGGGCGATTTGACGCTCCTCTTCTGGATTGATAACCACCAGAATATTCTGATATTTGACCATCTTCTCCTCCTTGGAAAAGTCCAATGACAGCAGAATCTTAGCCATTACAGCTTAGCGCAGGAGGAGGGTATGGGGAACGTACCGGATCACATTCCAGAGGAAAGGATCCGGCAGGGAAAGCAGGAGAAAAGCGAGAGGGTAAGCGGAAAAATCAGCCGCAGGGCGGGCGAGTTGCACCGGCCATCATGCCCAGCGCGACCTGATCAAGCACGGTAATGTATTTGCCTTTGACGCTGATGAGACCGGACTTCTGGAAACGGCCGAGCAGACGACTGATGGTCTCGACGGTCAGACCCAGATAGTTGCCAATGTCACCACGGGTCATGGAGAGACGGAACTCCTTGGCGGAGAAACCGCGCTCGGAGAAGCGTACCGAAAGATTGTGCAGGAAGGCGGCGAGGCGCTCTTCGGCATTCTTCTTGGAGAGCAGCAGGATCATCTCCTGATCGCCCATGATTTCGCTGCTCATCAGACGCATGATCTGCTGGCGCAGTTTGGGCATCTTGCCGGAGAGATCATCCAGCACTTCAAACGGGATCTCGCACACCATGGCCGTTTCCAGCGCCTGAGCGAAGGAGGGATGGGCCTGCTTGTTGATGGCATCAAACCCGACCAGATCGCCAGCGAGGTGGAAAGCAGTGATCTGCTCATCCCCTTGCTCGGTGATGGTGTAAGACTTGATGGTCCCGGAACGGATGGCATAGAGCGATTTGAACTCATCGCCAGCCTTGAACAGCTCTTCACCCTTCTGGA
Organism: Aeromonas sp. Y318-3; assembly: GCF_027706185.1. Taxonomy (NCBI): domain Bacteria; kingdom Pseudomonadati; phylum Pseudomonadota; class Gammaproteobacteria; order Aeromonadales; family Aeromonadaceae; genus Aeromonas; species Aeromonas sp. Y318-3. The sequence continues at coordinate 310,701 of NZ_JAPDCN010000004.1, read as the reverse complement.
TCGGCTTTTTGCGCTCGATGATGCTGTCCAGCTGATCAAGCTCGTTGTCGTTCAGAGTGAAGGGAATACAGAGCTGACTGATGCTGCAATCCTGGCAATGAATTGCACAGCCACCGCTCTGGATACGTCTGCCAGGTTTCTTTTCCGGGATCATAGGCTCATACGAATAATTGATTTATATCAAACAAGTTTACCATCAACTCATCCGTTTTGGATAGGGTTTCAAAAGGAAGCAATGCCAATCCAGAAGGTATGTACCCCGAACAAAATGAGCAGCAGGGCACCGCCAAGGCGCAAACTGCGCAGGGTGAGCCAGTATCTCAGGCGATCGGCAAGCCCTCCCAACGCAAACAGGGTGGGCAGGGTGCCGAGACCAAAAAAGAGCATGATGAGCGCCCCGCCACCGGCCGAACCCGCCGCCGCGCTCCAGGTCAGCATGGAGTAGACCAGCCCGCAGGGGAGCCAACCCCACACCATGCCAAAGGGCAGTGCCTGCACAGGTGAGGTGAAGGGGAGAAACTTGCCCGCCAGCGGTTTGAGACGGGGCCAAAGTCTGGCGCCGAGCCGCTCCAGCAGCAAGATCCCTTGCCACCAGCCCGCCAGATAGAGACCAAGCGCAATCATCAAAAGCGCTGCCACCAAGCGCAATCCGGCGATGGCGTGTTTGCCTGCGCCCAGCTCGCTGGTGGTGGCGAGCAGGCCGCCCACCAGTGCACCTGCAATGACATAGCTCAGGATACGGCCGAGGTTGTAGTTGAGCAGATAGGCAAGCCGCCCCCAAAAATGCTGCTTGTTGGCGGGGATCGCCATGGAGAGCGCGGCGGAGACCCCCCCGCACATGCCGATACAGTGGGCAGAGCCTGCCAGTCCGACCAGCAGGGCGCCGGCCAGATCAAGGTTGTGGGTCATGGTCAGCAGGCTTTACGGGTTTGTGGGCAGGTTGCTCTTCGTCAAACAGGATGTTGGAACCCTGCCGGTCGAGATCTTCAAACTGCTCGGAGCGAATGGCCCAGAAGAAGACGACCCCGGCGATGATCACAAACAGGATAGCGATGGGGATCAGGACAAAAATTATATTCATGAGAGGTACCTTGGCGTTCATCCTTGGCAAGCGTCCCCTATGGTAACCCTGTTCGGGCAGAGGGCCAGCCGCTATCAATTAGAAATGTGGCCTGCATCGGAGGCAGGCCACATTTTCAGCTATTTTCCGCCACCAGCCTCATCGGTTGAGGCGCATGGAGTTGGTTACCACGATGAGTGAGCTGAGCGACATGCCCGCCGCCGCCAGATAGGGGGGCAGCCAGCCGCAGGCCGCCAGCGGCAGCACCAGCAGGTTGTAACCGATGGACCAGGCGAAGTTCTCGATGATGATCTTGCGGGTACGTATTGCCAGCACTCTGGCCTCGAGCAGTCGGCTCAGGTCATCGGCCAGCAGGATGGCGTCGGCGCTGTTTTTCGCCAGATCGGTGCCACCAGCCATGGCAAACGAGGCGTGAGCGCCAGCCAGTACCGGAGCGTCGTTGATGCCATCGCCCACCATGATGCTGATATCCCCTTGGGCTTCCCGGGCCTTGAGGTAGGCCAGCTTGCCATCGGGCGAGACCCCCTTGACCAGCTCATCCACGCCCAGCTCGCGGGCAATCTCGTCTGCCTGCAAAGAGCTGTCGCCAGTCAGCACGGTAGTTTGCAGACCTGCTGACTTGAATGCCGCGATCAGCGCCCTGGCATCGGGACGCAGGGTATCTTCCAGATTGAAGCGGGCCAATACCTGCTGCTCGTCGGCCAGATAGATAGCCAGACCGCGGCCGCGTTCTTGCGCCGGATCCAGCCCAAGCCAGCGGGCACTGCCGATGCGGTAGCGTACGCCATCCACCAGCGCTGTGATGCCGTGACCGATGACCGGGGTGATCTCGCGGGCGGATGGCAGCACAGTGATGCTGTCGGCGGGCAGCCGGAAGGCGCGGGCAATCGGGTGTTCGGATTGCGCCTCCATGGCCCGGGCGATGGCGAGGCATTGCGTCTCGTCCATCTCTGCCAAGGTGGTGGTGCCGGTCAGACTGATCTCACCTGTGGTCAGGGTGCCGGTCTTGTCCATCACGATCCGGTTTGCCTTGGTCAGCACGTCAAGCACATGACCACGGCGCAACAGAATGCCGTTGCGGGTCAGATTGGCGGTGGCCGAAGTTAGCGCAGTCGGGGTGGCCAGCGACAGGGCACAGGGGCAAGTGGCAACCAGCACGGCGAGGGTGACCCAGAACGCCTGATCCGGTTGATGGAAGTGCCAGAAGGTCCAGACGGCGGCGGCAATGATCAGCAGCACCAGAATAAAGTGGCGCGACAGCTGATCCGCCATCTGGGCGATGGCCGGTTTGTCATCGAGGGCATGATCCTGCAGCCGCATGATCTGGGCGATCCGTGACTCTTCAATACGGTGGCTGACCCGGATCTGCAGCGGGGCATCCGTGTTGATGGTGCCGGCATAGACCTGATCGCCTGGCTGTTTAAGCAGGGGCAGCTGTTCACCGGTCAGCATGGATTCGTTGAGGCTGGCTTGCCCTTCGACAATGATGCCGTCCGCCGGCAAGGTGGCGCCAGCAAGCACCCGTATCCGATCGCCGACCTGCAAGGTCTTGGCCGCTACCTCATGCTCCCCTTCATCATCGATGCGGGTCGCCATGATGGGCACCAGTCGTGCCAGGTTGGAGCTCGATTCCGACGCCTTACGCCGGGCCCGCAACTCGAGAAAGCGCCCCAGCAGCAGGAAGAAGACGAACATGGTGATTGAGTCGTAATAGACCTCACCGGTATTGAACACGGTGGCCCACATGGAGGCGATAAAAGCCCCGATCAGCGCCAGCGACACCGACACATCCATCGACAGGTGACCCTGTTTCAGGCTGCGCCAGGCCCCCACGTAAAAGGGCTGGGCCGAGTAGATCATGATGGGGGTGGAGAGCAGCAGGCTTATCCACTTGAAGTAGACCATGAACTCATCTTCAACGCTGATGAAGAGATCCATATAGAGGGCCACGGCGCACATCATCACCTGCATTGAGCCCAGCCCCGCCAGAGCCAGCCGGAACATATAGCTGCGCACCTCTTTGGCGTAGAGCGCCTCCTGTTGATGGGTCTGGAACGGATAGGCGCGATAGCCGATCTGGGCGAATCCCTTGAGGATGTCACTCAGGGAGAGCTGGTCCGGATCCCACTTGATACGGGCCCGGTGGGTGGTGGTGTTAACGTTGATGTAGCGCAGGCCGCCAAGGGTCATCAGGTGGCGTTCGATCAGCCAGGCACAGGCGGCGCAGGTCAAGCCCTCAACCGTCAGCTGGATTTCGCGAAGGGTACCGTTGTCGGTGACAAAATCCTGTTGCACTTCTGCCAGATCGTAGTGGGTGAGGGCGGCCAGCTCCTCGGGCACCAGATCCCCCTTGGTACCGGGGGCGGTGCGGTGATCGTAGTAACTGGCAAGGCCGCACTCCATGATGGTTTCCGCCACCGCCTGACAACCGGGGCAGCACATGGGGTGAACAATCCCCTTTATCTCGAGGGAATAGCCACTATTGGCGGGTACCGGCTCGCCACAGTGAAAACAGGGGGTCATGCGTTATGTCCCCCTGAATGCAGAATGCAAGCAGCAGGGGCGCTGGCGAGAACCGGCTCGCCACAGTGAGAACAGCCGGTCATGGCTTAGCGTCCTTTCGGGTCGAGTTCGACAGGGGCCAGGGTCGGCAGCTGGACGGTCTCTTGCAATCGCCACTCGTGGTCAAATGCATCGACCCGAATGTGCCACTTGCCGACCAGCGGCTTGTCGAAATGGAGGCGATAGGTGCCGCTCGCATCGGCGGTGATCATGTGTTCGCTGTCCTGACCGGCCAAGGTCGGGTGGAACAATGAGAGATAGAGAGCTTGCCCGGCAGGAATGTCACCGCTGATGGGTTTTAGGGTCAGCTCGTTGCCGTCAACCTCCAGCCCAAAGCGGATATTGAGCGCTTCGGAGCGGTCAAACTTGCTCAAGTCCTGATTGATCTCTTTCCCTTGTTTGTAATAGTCCTCGGCAACCAGATTGACCCCATCCTTGCTGGCGATGATGGCGGTGGCGATGCTGCCAACAACGGCGGCAGTGGGGAGGGCGATGATAAACCAGGGCCAGAATTGGCGATACCACGGTTTGGATAGAGGTTGGGTCATGATTGCTACTGCCATGAAACGAATGATTAACGTGGAAGATGGTTTTTACGCAACACAAGATAACAAAAAGCCTCGAGGAGTCGAGGCTTTTTGCTGTGTAATCACGTGTTTATCACATGTTACAACGTTACGGGCGAACCTTATTTGGCAGACTGTTGATGAGACAGGCTGTAAACGTAGGAGGCCAGCAGGTGAACCTTGTCCTCACCCAGAATGTCTTTCCAGGCTGGCATCACGCCGTGACGACCGTGGGTGATGGTTTGCACCACCACTTCGCGGGAGCCACCGTAGAGCCAGGTGTTGTTGGTCAGATCTGGCGCACCGACGGCGATACCGCCCTTGGCATCGGCCCCGTGGCAGGCTGCGCAGATGGCAAAGCGTGCTTCACCTTTCTTCGCTTCCACCAGGTCAACCTTGCGACCGGAGAGGCTCAGCACATAGGAGGCCACTTCCTGAACGCCATCTTTGCCGAGGATTTCACCCCAGGCAGCCATGATCCCCTGACGACCGCCCATGATGGTGGTTTTGATTTGATCAGGCTGGCCGCCCCATTGCCATTCGCTGTCGGTCAGGTTCGGGAAGCCGCGGCCACCACGGGCATCGGAGCCGTGGCACTGGGAGCAGTTCTGCAGGAACAGACGCTGACCCACTTTCAGGGCTTCCGGATCCTTGGCGATCTCGGTGATGGCACGATAGGTTTTGCCATCCGCTTCATAGGTGAGTTCACGGAACTTGGCACCGTAGATCTCGTCAGCCTTGGCGACCTCGCGGTCATACTCCACTGCGCGACCTTCGGCCTTGGCCGATTCGGTTGCAGCCTTGGACTCGGCCAGTGAGCGCACGTCCTGATTGGAACTTTGCCAGCCCAGCAGGCCTTTGAAGTTGCCAAGTCCCGGGAAGGCGACCAGATAGACCAGACCGGTGACGATGAAGAAGAGGAACATGTAAGTCCACCACTTCGGCAGCGGGTTGTTGATCTCCTCGATGCCATCGAAGGAGTGACCCATCGATTTGCCTTCTTCAACACCCATCTTGTCCTTGCGGCACCACATCAGCAGCAAGAAGCAGCCGAGGATGGTTCCCAGACTGATGACAGTCACAAAAATGCTAAACAGAGTGCTCATTATTGTTTCGCTCCTGCGTTCTTTTTATCAGCACCGGGTTGCTCATCATCGGCAAAAACCAGATTGGCAGCCTCGTCGAAAGAGGTCTTGCGGCGTTTGCTGTAGGCCCAGACGATGATGCCAATCATGATGGCCATCAACAGCAGGGTATACAGACCGCGAAATGTGCCGTAGTCCATTTTCGCCTCCTTATTTCAGGGCATGACCCAGTGATTGCAGATAGGCCACCAGCGCATCCAGCTCGGTTTTGCCCTTCACGGCTTCGCCAGCACCCTGAATATCGGCGTCGGTATAGGGCACACCGAAGTGATCGCGGAACAGCGCCAGCTTCTTGGCGGTCATCTCACCGGTCAGCACATTGGTATCAAGCCAGGGGTAGGCGGGCATGTTGGATTCTGGTACCACATCGCGCGGGTTGATCAGGTGAACCTTGTGCCACTCGTCGGAGTAGCGGCCACCAACACGGGCCAGATCCGGACCAGTTCGCTTGGAGCCCCACAGGAAGGGGTGCTCCCAGACGCTCTCGCCAGCGACCGAGTAGTGGCCGTAACGCTCGGTTTCGGCACGGAACGGACGGATCATCTGGCTGTGGCAGTTGGTGCAGCCTTCGCGAATGAAGATGTCGCGTCCTTCCATCTGCAGAGCGGTGTAGGGCTTGAGGCCTTCCACCGGCTCGGTGGTTTGCTTTTGGAAGAACAGCGGAGTGATTTCAACCAGGCCCCCCAGACTGATGGCGAAGATGATGCCGACCACCAGCATGGGAACGCTTTTTTCAAATATTTCGTGACGGTTATTGTTGCTCATGGGTTGACCTCTTCAATCATGCTGGCTGGGCGACAGGTTCCAGAGAACCTTTGGGCGCAGTGATGGTGCGATAGGCGTTGTAAGCCATCAGCAACATGCCGGTGACGAAGAAGCAGCCACCCAGGAAGCGCACGAAATAGAAGGGATAGGATGCCTGCAGCGCTTCAACAAAGCTGTAGGTCAGGGTGCCGTCTTCGTTGACTGCACGCCACATCAGGCCCTGCATCACGCCGGAAATCCACATGGCAACGATGTAGAGCACGGTGCCCACGGTCGCCAGCCAGAAGTGAACGTTGATCAGCTTGACGCTGTACATCCGGCCCTGGCCGAACAGGTTCGGGATCAGGTGATAAACCGCACCGATGGAGACCATGGCAACCCAGCCCAGCGCACCGGAGTGAACGTGACCAACGGTCCAGTCGGTGTAGTGGGAGAGGGCGTTGACGGTTTTGATCGCCATCATCGGGCCTTCGAAGGTCGACATGCCGTAGAAAGACAAAGAAACGATAAGGAAGCGCAGGATGGGGTCATAACGCAGTTTGTGCCAGGCACCGGAGAGGGTCATGATGCCGTTGATCATGCCGCCCCAGGAGGGGACAAACAGGATCAGGGACATCACCATGCCCAGTGACTGAGCCCAGTCAGGCAGTGCGGTGTAGTGCAGGTGGTGCGGACCGGCCCAGATATAGAGGGAGATCAGCGCCCAGAAGTGGACGATGGAGAGGCGATAGGAGTAAACCGGACGACCGGCCTGCTTGGGCACGAAGTAGTACATCATCCCCAGGAAGCCGGCGGTCAGCAGGAAGCCCACCGCGTTATGGCCATACCACCACTGCACCATGGCGTCCATGGCGCCGGAGTACATGGAGTAGGACTTCATGCCGGAGAGGGGCACTTCCATGTTATTGACGATGTGCAGCACCGCAACGGTGATGATGAAGGCGCCGAAGAACCAGTTCGCCACATAGATGTGGGAGGTGGTGCGCTTCATCAGGGTGCCGAAGAAGACGATGGCATAGGCGACCCATACCACAGTGATGGCGATATCAATCGGCCACTCCAGCTCGGCATACTCTTTGGCGGAGGTGAAACCCAGCGGCAGAGAGATGGCGGCAGAGAGGATAATTGCTTGCCAACCCCAGAAGACGAAGGTTGCCAGCGGGCCACCAAACAGTCTGGTTTGACAGGTGCGCTGCACCACGTAGAAGGAGGTGGCCATCAGCGCACTGACGCCGAAGGCGAAGATCACTGCGTTGGTATGGAGGGGCCGCAGACGACTGTAAGTCAGCCACGGGGTCTCGAAGTTGAGGGCAGGCCAGATCAACTGGGCTGCGATCAGTACGCCAACCGACATGCCGACAATTCCCCAGACAATCGTCATGACGGTAAACTGGCGAACAACGGTGTAGTTGTACTCAGGATGGTTAGTTGTATGGCTCATCGTTATATTCCGCTTCCGATGCTGCTGTTGTTTGGTTTTGTATCCGGAGAACCGGACTGGCTTCATCAGCCACCGCCGACCAGTTGTTAACATCTGTTAACGAAAGGAAAAGCAAAAGATGGCTAAATGAAAACTGCATGGGAATGATACTGAAGTGACAGGTAAAATAACAGTATAAACAGTGATATATTTGGCTCCGTCCGGTCTCGATATGGCAGTTTTTTACCTTGTTCGAGATCACAAAAAACTATTTTAATTGCATCTTAATCGGGCTGTTTTTGATGAAAGAGAGACTTACCGCACGTAAAGTTTTGCACCTCGTACTGGTATTGGCGCTGTTATTGGCGCTGATGGCCTATCGCACCTGGTTTTCGGCCGATAACAGCGTCTCTGCTAACCAGAAAAAAGATCAGATTTGTGATCTTTCCCACACCCCTTGCAGCGCGCTGATTGGTGACAAGCCGCTGACGGTCGCCATCAAGGAATTACCGCTGCGCGCCGAACATGACTTTGCCATCGCTATTACCGGCGGTGATCCGGCCATCAAACCGGTGAAAGCGACACTCGAAGGCAAAGATATGTTTATGGGCACCATTCCGGTGAGTTTTGAACAAATAGACGGACAGTGGCAGGGGGTAACCCAGGTGGGGAGCTGCACATCACCCGTCATGATCTGGTTGTTAAATATCGAGTGGAGTAATGGTCAACGCCAGCAATTGGCGCTTTCCGTTGCCCGGGAATAACGGCGCAAGAGGTGGGGAGTGGAAAAAATATTTGAAATTTCCCGGCCAGGCGTTACCTTCCCCAAACCATCAGGGAGTGAAGTTCATTTAATCATGATTGAAAAACAACCGTTTTATCGCACCCTCAACCAGCAGGCCAAGGCGCTGCTGGAGGGGGAAACCGATCTGATTGCCAATCTGGCCAACCTCTCCGCGCTGCTGAATCAGGAGCTGGAGGAAATCAACTGGGTCGGTTTTTATCTGTTGCAGGGTGAGACCCTGGTATTGGGGCCATTTCAGGGCAAACCGGCTTGCGTACGGATCCCGGTCGGCCGCGGGGTGTGTGGTACCGCAGTGGCAGAGGGGAGAACCCAGCTCATTGACGATGTCCACCAGTTCGATGGTCACATCGCTTGTGATGGCGCGAGCAACTCGGAAATCGTGATCCCGGTGCGCCGTGGTGGCGAGATCATCGGGGTACTCGATATCGACAGTCCGATTTTTAACCGTTTCGACCAGCAAGACCGGATTGGCCTCGAAGAAACGGTGCAAATTTTGGAAAGCATGCTCTAAGTCATTGCTAGATGGTTCGCAAAAGGCCCCAAGCTCTCTATAATGGGGCCTTTGTTGTGCTCGGGACGTGCCCGTGCGTTTATATGAAAGCCAAGGTTATACATGGAAAACACTGAGAAGCTGAAGAACAGTAAAGAGATCGTTGCCTACCTGGTCGAGAAATTCCCGGCCTGCTTCGTTGCTGAAGGAGAGGCCAAGCCGCTCAAGATTGGCATCTTCCAGGATTTGGCCGAGCGTCTTGCTGACGATGCCAGAGTCTCCAAGACCATGCTGCGTTCCGCACTGCGTCAATACACCTCCAGCTGGCGCTACCTGCACGGTCTCAAAGCTGGCCAGGCTCGCGTTGATCTGGATGGCAACCCGGGTGAGCTGCTGACCGAAGAGCACATCGAGCACGCCAAGCAAGCTCTGAAAGAGAGCAAAGAGCGCGTATTCGCCAGCCGTCGTACCAATACCAAAGAGAAGGATGAGAAGGCCAAGAAGCCCCGTCGTCCTGCTGTGCGCAAAACCGAGAAAGCTGATGTAGCTGCCAAGCCGAAAGCTGCCGCCAAGGCACCGGTCGCTGACGCTCCGCTGGTTAAAGTGGATGCCGCTACGCTGAAAGTGGGCCAGGATGTGCGCGTCGTTATGGGTAAATTCCCGGTTCCGGCAACCATCAAGGAAGTAACCAAGGACGATGTACAGGTCCAACTGCAGACCGGCATGATGGTGCGGGTCAAATCAGAGCACTTGGTTCTCTAAGGAGACAAATGTTGAAGCATGGCGTAATTCGTTTTTCCCTCGTTGCCTGTAGCCTGGCGCTTGCCGGGCTTGCACAGGCCATCGAGCCGGTGCTCAAGGAGAGTGATTTGCCTGTGTTGGCTCAAGAGAGCCAACATGCTACGGCCAGCAAGCGAATTACCAATCTGTTTACCCGCTCGCACTACAAACAGTTCAAGCTGGACGATGCCTTTTCCTCCGTGATTTTCGATAAATATCTGGAGAATCTGGACTACAGCCGCAACCTGTTTTTGGCCTCTGATATCAGCCGTTTTGAAAAGTACCGTAACGGTTTTGACACCGACCTCGAAAGAGGCCGTCTGGCTCCCGCCTACGAGATGTTCAACCTGAGTCAGCAGCGGCGTTATGAGCGGTTCGAATACGCCCTCAAACTGCTTGATACTCCTTTCGATTTTACCCAGACCGACAACTATGTGTTTGATCGGGAAGGGGCGGCTTGGCCCAAAGATGAAGCAGAGCTCAACGAGCTGTGGCGTCAGCGGGTCAAGTTCGATGCCCTGAGTCTCAAGCTCAGCGGCAAGGAGTGGCCCGAGATCAAGGAGCTGCTTGGCAAGCGTTACAACAACGCTATCAAGCGGATGTCCCAGACCGAGAGCGAAGATGTCTTCCAGCTCTTCATGAACTCCTTCGCTCGCGCCATCGAACCGCACACCAGTTACCTCTCACCGCGCAGTGCCGATCGTTTCAACACCGAGATGAACCTCTCGCTGGAGGGGATTGGTGCCGTGTTGCAGGCGGAAGATGACTTTACCGTCATCCGTTCTCTGGTGCCTGGTGGCCCTGCTGCCAAATCCAACCACCTCAAACCCGATGACAAGATCACCGGGGTGGGGCAGGAAGATGGCAAGATTGTCGATGTGATCGGCTGGCGTCTTGATGACGTGGTCGAGCTCATCAAGGGGCCCAAGGGGAGCAAGGTCAAGCTGGAGATCCAGCGCGGCAAAGGCGCAACCGCCAAGACCGAGCAGATCGAGCTGACCCGCGACAAGGTGCGCCTTGAAGACCGGGCAGCCAAGTCCAAGGTGATTAACGCCGAAGGCAAGAAGATTGGTGTCATCGAGATCCCGAGTTTCTACGTCAATCTGCACGATGACGTGATCAAGGAGCTCTCCAGCCTGAACAAGAAGAAGATCGATGGCTTGATCATTGATCTGCGCGGTAACGGCGGCGGCGCCCTGACCGAAGCTTCCGCCCTGAGCGGTCTCTTCTTTGCCAGCGGTCCCGTGGTGCAAATTCGTGATCACATGGGCCGTATCACGGTCAATGGCGATGACGATGGCAACGTTTACTACGGCGGCCCCATGTCGGTGATGATCGATCGCTACAGTGCCTCGGCCTCCGAGATCTTCGCTGCTGCCATGCAGGATTATGGCCGCGCGTTGATTCTGGGTGAAAACTCGTTCGGCAAGGGGACGGTGCAGCAGCATCGCAGCCTCGCCAAGGTCTATGACTTCTACGAGCAGCCGCTCGGTCACGTGCAGTACACCATCGCCAAGTTCTACCGGATCGACGGTGGCAGCACCCAGAACAAGGGCGTTGCGCCGGATATCAGCTTCCCGACACCGGTTGCTCCGGAAGAGACGGGCGAAAGCCGTGAGTTCAATGCGTTGCCGTGGGACAAGATTGCCTCCACCAACTACGAGAAACTCGGCAACTTCGCCAGTGTACTGCCCAAGTTGCAGGCAGCTCACGATGCCCGGATCGCCAAGGATCCCGAGTTTGCCTATGTGATGCAGGACATCGCCGACTACAAGGAGGAGAAAGACAAGAAGTCGGTCTCCCTCAACGAGGCGGAGCGTGTTGCAGAGCAGGCGAAACAGGATGAGAAAGCGCTCAAACGTACCAACGAGCGTCTGGCACGTCTTGGCAAGCCGGCGGTGAAGAGTCTGGATGAGCTGCCTGCTGATTTTGAAGCGCCGGATGAGTATCTCATCGAAGCGGCCAATATCACGGCAGATCTGGCCAAGGTCAGCAAACGCAGCTGACAAAGCGACCTCCAATGCACAAGGGCGACTGCGGTCGCCCTTTCTTTTTGTCTGGCGTATCTGACGTAATGCAAATTGTTTGACCCCGCCAGTTGGTTGTGACAGCCTCTTTCTCGCCTTTAACAAGCGTGGAAGCAGACAATAATGACAGATCACTCCCAGGCCATGACGGCCAAATATCGCCAGGATTATCAGGCGCCGCTCTACTGGATCGACACCATCGACCTCGATTTCCAACTGCAGGAGCCGCTGACCCAGGTCACCGCCATCACCCGCATTCGTCGCAACGGTGAGCACAATGCGCCGCTCGTCCTCGATGGTGAACAGCTGACTCTCAAGAGCGTTGCCATCGATGGCATTCCCTGTGACCACTACGAGCAAGGCGAGAGCAGTCTGACCCTGTTCAACCTGCCTGCCGAATGTGTGCTGACCATCGTCACCCTGCTGGATCCGGCCGCCAACACCGCGCTGGAAGGGCTTTACAAATCGGGTGATGCCTACTGCACCCAGTGCGAAGCCGAAGGGTTTCGCCGCATTACCTATTATCTGGACCGCCCCGACATTCTGGCGCGCTACAGCACCCGCATTACCGCCGACAAAGCCCAGTTCCCCTTCCTGCTCTCCAATGGCAACAAGGTCGACAGCGGTGATCTGGATGGCGGCCGTCACTTCGTGCAGTGGCAGGATCCTTTCCCCAAACCGAGCTACCTGTTTGCGCTGGTGGCCGGTGATTTCGATGTGGAGCGCAGCCACTACACCACCAAGAGCGGCCGCAAGGTGGCCCTCGAGATCTTCGTCGACAAGGGCAACCTCGATCGCGCCGGTTTTGCCATGGAGAGCCTCATCAACTCCATGCGCTGGGACGAGCAGCGTTTTGGCCTCGAGTATGATCTCGACATCTACATGATCGTTGCGGTGGACTTCTTCAACATGGGCGCCATGGAGAACAAGGGGCTCAACATCTTCAACTCCAAGTTCGTGCTGGCCAATCCGGCCACCGCCACTGACAGCGACTACCACGGTATCAAACGGGTGATCGGTCACGAATATTTCCACAACTGGACCGGCAACCGCGTCACCTGTCGAGACTGGTTCCAGCTCAGCCTGAAAGAGGGGCTGACGGTATTCCGGGATCAGGAGTTCTCCTCCGACCTGGGCTCCCGTGGCGTCAACCGCATCAACAACGTGCGTACCGTCCGCGGCCCGCAGTTTGCGGAAGATGCCGGCCCTATGGCGCACCCGATCCGCCCGGATGTGGTGATCGAGATGAACAACTTCTACACCCTGACCGTCTATGAGAAGGGGTCGGAAGTGATCCGCATGATGCACACCCTGCTGGGGGAAGATGCCTTCCAGGCCGGTATGCGTCTCTACTTCGAGCGTCACGACGGCTCGGCCGCCACCTGCGATGATTTCGTGCAGGCGATGGAGGATGCTTCCGGTGTCGATCTCGGCCGTTTCCGCCGCTGGTACAGTCAGTCCGGCACCCCCGAGCTGACCGTTACCGACGAGTATGATGCCGCCAGCGGTATCTATCGCCTTCATGTAAGCCAGCATACCCCGCCGACTCAGGATCAGCCGCAGAAGCTGCCGCTGCATATCCCTCTCGACATCGAGCTTTATGACGAGCAGGGTGCCGTCATCCCGTTGCAGTATCAGGGAAAGGCCATCGGCAACGTGCTCGATGTGCTGGAAGCGGAGCAGACCTTCGAATTTGATCGGGTGCCGGTCAAGCCGGTTCCCTCCCTGCTGCGGGACTTCTCTGCGCCGGTCAAGCTGCACTATGACTACAGCGACGAAGCGCTCGCCTTTCTGATGCGCTTTGCCCGCAACGAGTTTGCCCGCTGGGATGCGGCCCAGATGCTGATCAACAAGGCGGTCATCGACGGGGTAGCGCGGGTCCAGCATGGGCAGGGGGTTGAGCTCTCCCAAACCCTGCTGGCCGCCTTCGTCGCCATTCTGGACGACAGCGATCTCGATTTGGCCCTCAAGGCGGAGATCCTGGCGCTGCCCGGTGAAGCGACCCTGGCCGAGCTGTTCGAGGTGGCCGATATTGATGCCATCCATCAGGTGCGCGACGCGATCCACACCCGTCTTGCCGAGGCCTTTGGCGCGCGTTTGGCGGCGACCTATCAGAGTTTGCGTCTGAACGGTTATCAGGTGGTGCATGCCGATATGGCCAAACGAGCCCTCAAAGGGGTCGTGCTCGGCTATCTGGCGGCGCTGGATGCGGAGCATGCCGATGCGCTGGTGCGCGAGCAGTATGCAACTTCCGACAACATGACCGACACCCTGGCGGCGTTGCAGGTGGCCAACGGCTATCTGTTGCCATGCCGTGCCGCGCTGTTGGCCGATTTTGAAGGCAAGTGGGCCAAGGATGGACTGGTGCTGGACAACTGGCTGCGGCTGATTGGCAGCAAACCGGCTGCCGATGTGCTTAGCGAAGTGAAACAGGCGATGAATCACCCCACTTTCAGCATTCGCAATCCGAACCGGCTGCGGGCGCTGATCGGCAGTTTCGCCATGAGCAATCAGGTGCAGTTCCATGCGGTGGATGGCAGTGGTTACCGCTTCCTGACCGATCTGCTGATCGAGCTCAACGAGGTCAATCCGCAGGTGGCCTCCCGCCTTATCACTCCGCTTATCCAGTTCAAGCGATTGGATGAGGCGCGCAAGGCCCTGATCCGCGCCGAGCTGACCCGTCTTGCCAACCTTGAGGGGCTGGCGCGGGATCTGTTCGAGAAGGTCAGCAAGGCACTGCAGCAGTAAGTGTCGACGGGGCAGGGGCGTGAATGCGCCTGCCCCATTGTGTGATTTGTCGTGTGATCAGGAGCAAGCGTGAAGCAGTTTACTTTTCGGCTCTCATTGAGCAGTGACGAGGTGATGCTGATGTATCAGGGCCATGCCAGACGGCTGGTGGTGCGCAGCGAACAGGGATTGACCCTGGAACTTGGCATAGAAAAAATACGCCCCTTTGTCGCCATCAATGGTGTGCATGGCTATTTTCGGCTGAAAACCCAGGACGATTACCGCTTTATCAGTCTCGAACGCATAAATTAACAAAAATCGAACATATTACCGACTGTTTATCTGCTTTATGTCACTATCTATCCGGTAAACTGGCACAAAAGTAGTGGGAATTTCTGTATTTTTGGTTATTTGCAAAATTTCTCACAGTTTAAGCCGTGATCTGCACCTTGTTTTTAACATCTCGTTAGCACCTTTCCTCGCCTTCCCTTAGCCAAGCCATTACACTTCGCAACAACTCTGCACCAGCGGGTAACCAGGGTGGTTGCCTCTGCGTCGGTGGTTAATGTCGTCCGATAAGGAATATAAAAATGGCATTGAAAGACGCCCCTACCTCAGTTCTGCTCGAAAACGTTCTCAGTCTGATCCATCAGAAGTTGCCCAAAAACAGTGCCTCTTTGGTCGAGCGCTTCGTTGCCAAATTCTACGGCAACATGGCGAGCTCCGACCTGCACGATCGCAATGACAGCGATCTCTACGGCGCGGCCCTGAGCCTCTGGAATGCCCTCAATCAGCGCAGCGGTACCGATCCCTACATCCGGGTCTACAACCCCGAGCTGACCCGTCACGGTTGGCAATCGCCCCATACCATCGTCGAGGTGATCCTGCAGGACTCGCCCTTCCTGGTGGACTCCATCCGGATGGCGCTCAAGCGACTCAATATCACCGCCCACATGATGTTGCACCAACCGCTGCACCTCATTCGTGGTGCGGATGGCAAGATTGACGCCATTCTGGAGCTCGACAACACCGATGGGCAGACCTCGGTTGAAACGGCCTTCCTTATCGAGATCGATCACCTCACCAGCGAGGAGCAGATGGCCGCGCTGGCTGCCGAGCTCAACTCGGTGGCCGGTGAAGTGGCACTGGCAGTCGGCGACTGGCAGCCCATGCTGGCCAAGCTCAATGAGATCATCGACGAACTGCCCAAGCGCAAGCACCCGGTCAGCAAGGAGGAGGTGGCCTCCTGCGTTGCTTTCCTCAAATGGGTAGCTGCCCACAACTTTACCCTGATGGGGTATCGTCGTTATGACGTCAAGGCGGTGGAGGGGGATCACGAGATTCTGCCGCAGGCGAGCTCCAGCCTGGGGCTGATGAAGAACTCCATCAAGGAGGTAGGCCAGCGCCTTGGCAACATGCCTGCCAGCGCCCGTCACGCCGCTCTGAGTTCTGACCTGCTGATCCTCACCAAATCCAACAGCAAGTCCCGGGTGCACCGTCCGGCTTATGTGGATTACATCGGCATCAAGCGCTTTGACGAGCATGGCAAGGTGATCGGGGAAGATCGCTTCATCGGCCTCTACGCCTCTTCCATCTACAACACCAGCGCGACCCAGATCCCGCTCATCAGCCATCGTCTCGAACGCATCATGGCTGCATCCGGTCACGAGAAGGGCTCCCACGCCTACAAGGCGCTGCTGAACGTGCTGGAAACCTATCCCCGTGACGAGCTGATCCAGGCCCGCGAAGAGGAGCTGCTGGCCACCGGTCTTGGGGTGCTGGAGATGCAGGAGCGTGACATGCTGCGGCTGTTCGTGCGCCGTGATGTCTATGGTCGCTTCTTCTCCTGCATGGTCTATGTCACCAAGGAGCGCTACAACACGGCGCTGCGGATCAAAACCCAGCAAATATTGCAGAAGTATTTTGGCAGCAACGAAGAGGTGGAGTTCAACGTCTACTTCACCGAAGGCGTGCTGGCGCGGACCCACTACATAGTGCGGGTCAACAACAACAACGTGGATGTGGATGTGAACGAAGTACAGAACAACCTGATTGAAGCGGCCCGCAGCTGGGACGACAGACTCGACTCCGTGCTGCTTTCCCACTATGGCGAGGCCCGTGGCAACGAGCTGCGCCGCCGTTTCAGCACTGCATTCCCCCGCGCTTACAAAGAAGATGTGCTGCCTGGCTCGGCCGTGGCCGACATCATGGCGCTTGATAACCTGAGCGAAGCCGAGCCGCTGGGCATGCTGTTCTACCGCGCGCAGGAGGAGGAGAATGATCGTCGGGTACGGCTCAAGCTGTTCCATCGCACCGAGCCCATTCACCTCTCCGATGTGCTGCCGATGCTGGAGAACATGGGGCTGCGGGTGATCGGCGAGACCCCGTATCAGGTACGCACTCCGGGCGGTGATCTGTTCTGGATCCTAGACTTCTCCATGCTGCTGCATGGCGAGCAGCCCTTTGATCTGGCCCAGAGCCAACAGCGCTTCCAGCAGGCGTTTGCCGCCATCTGGAACAAGCAGTTGGAAGATGATGGCTTCAACCGGCTGGTATTGGGGGCGGGTCTCACCGGCCGCCAGGTGTCGGTGCTGCGCGCCTATGCCAAATACATGCGCCAGACCGGTGTATCCTTCAGCCAGTCCTATATCGAAGAGACCCTGACCCGTTACCCTGATATCGCCCAGCTGCTGTTTACCCTGTTTGAGCAACGCCTCGACCCGGCCGGCAAGCAGGACGCCAAGGTACAGGCCAAGCTGCACGAGGAGCTTGCCGCCAAGCTGGATCAGGTGGCCAACCTGGATGACGATCGCATCATTCGCCGCTATGTGGAGATGATCGACGCTACCCTGCGCACCAACTACTACCAGCTTGACAAGGCGGGCAACATCAAGCCCTACATCTCCTTCAAACTGGCTCCCTCCAGCATCACCGACATGCCGCTACCGCTGCCGAAATTCGAGATCTTCGTCTATTCGCCGCGAGTGGAAGGGGTACATCTGCGCTGGGGCAAGGTCGCCCGTGGCGGCCTGCGCTGGTCCGATCGCAAGGAGGACTTCCGTACCGAAGTGCTGGGTCTGGTGAAAGCCCAGCAGGTGAAGAACACCGTCATAGTGCCGGTGGGGGCCAAGGGCGGTTTCTACTGCAAACAGATGCCGGTGGGGGCGCCCCGTGCCGTCATCCAGGAGGAGGGTAAAGCCTGTTATCGCCTGTTTATTCGTGGTCTGCTCGATGTGACCGACAACATCATCGGCGGCGATGTGATCCCGCCGACATCCGTGGTGCGTCACGACGAGGATGACTACTACCTAGTGGTCGCCGCAGACAAGGGGACTGCCACCTTCTCGGATATTGCCAACGAGATCAGCCTCGAATACGGCCACTGGCTCGGCGATGCGTTCGCCTCCGGCGGCTCGGTCGGTTACGACCACAAGAAGATGGGCATCACCGCCCGTGGTGCCTGGGAGTCGGTCAAGCGGCATTTTCGCGAAATTGGCGTCAACTGCCAGACCACCGACTTCACTTGCGTGGGGATTGGGGACATGGCCGGCGACGTGTTCGGCAATGGCATGCTGCTCTCCGAGCACACCCGGCTGGTGGGCGCGTTCAACCACATGCACATCTTCGTCGACCCGACCCCGGATGCGGCCAAGAGTTTTGTCGAGCGCCAGCGTCTGTTCGATCTGCCGGGCTCCAGCTGGGATGACTACAACCGCGAGCTGATATCACAAGGGGGCGGAATCTTCCTGCGCTCGGCCAAGTCCATCAAGCTGAGCCCCGAGATGCAGACACTACTTGGCACTGACAAGGCCAGCATGGCGCCGAACGAGCTGATCAAGGCGCTGCTTTGCCTCAATGTCGACCTGCTGTGGAACGGCGGCATCGGCACCTATGTGAAGAGCGCTCGCGAGAGCGATGGGGAAGTGGGCGATCGCAGCAACGACGCACTGCGGGTCAATGGCCGCGATCTGCGGGCACGTATTGTGGGTGAGGGAGGCAACCTCGGTTTTACCCAGCTTGGCCGGGTGGAGTACGCCAGTCAGGGCGGTCGCATCAATACCGATTTTACCGACAACGTGGGCGGGGTGGATTGCTCCGACAACGAGGTGAACATCAAGATCCTGCTGAACCAGTTGGTGGCGGCAGGGGAGCTGACCCTCAAGCAACGTAACCAGATGCTGTATGAGATGACCGACGACGTGGCGCAGATCGTGATCACCAACGCCTATCGCCAATCCCAGTCCATCTCGGTCACCAGCTTCCGCGGCTCTGAACAACTGAAAGAGCAACAGCGCTTTATTCAGGGGCTGGAGCGGGAAGGCAAGCTGGACCGTGCGCTGGAGTTCCTGCCCTCTGACGAGGAGCTTTCCGAGCGGATGGCGGCAGGGCAGGGACTGACCCGCCCCGAACTGGCGGTACTGGTGGCTTACGGCAAGATGGTGCTGAAAGAGCAGCTCAACTGCCCGGAAGTGACCGACGAGCCCTTCCTCGCCAACATGCTGGTCACCAGCTTCCCGGCCAAGGTGCAGCAGCAGTTTGGTACCCAACTGGCCGATCACCCGCTACGCGGCGAGATCATCGCTACCCGGGTGGCCAACATGCTGGTCAACGACATGGGGCTCAACTTCGCCAGCCGGATGAAGGACGAGACCGGTGCCTCGGTCGCCGAAGTGGCCTGCTGCTTCGCCATGGCCCGCGAAGTGTTTGGTATGAACCAGCTGTGGCGCGATATCGAAGGGTGCGACAACCTGGTTGATGCCCAGACTCAGCTCGAGCTGATGTTCTACAGCCGCCGCATTGTGCGCCGTGCCACCCGCTGGTTCCTGCGCGCCCGCAATCGCAGCTGGAGCATCAGCGAGAACATCGCCTTCTTCCGCCCGGCGTTCGAAACCTTAGGGAAGCACCTCTACGAGGTCATGGATGAAAGCGAAGTGGCCGAGCATCGTCAGGCTGTCGCCAAGTGGATGGAGAAACAGGTGCCGGAGGCCATTGCCCGTCAGGTCGCCCATATGAGCAGCCTCTTCTCCAGCCTGGATCTGGCGCAAATTGCCGCGGAGCACAAGACCGATATCCTGCGCGCCGCAAATGTTTACTATCGCCTCGGGGCCAAGCTTGATCTGCACTGGTTCCTCGACCAGATCAACCATCAGCCGGTCGGCAACCACTGGCAGGCGATGGCGCGTGCCTCCTTCCGCGAAGATCTTGACTGGCAGCAACGCAGTCTCACTTCTGTGGTACTGGAAGGGTGCAAAGATCAGGGAGAATGCGCTACCATACTGGCCGACTGGATTTCGGAGCATGAGCAACTCTTGTCCCGTTGGACCCACATGTTGGCCGACTTCAAGACCACCAGTACTCACGAGTTCGCCAAGTTCTCGGTGGCCTTGCGAGAGTTGAACCTGCTCCAGTTGAATTGTCGGGCACTTTAATTGCCAGATTAAGGCATGACACCGACATTACACCCAAAGCCCCGGCCAGTTGCCGGGGCTTTCTTTAAGGAGCAAAGATGTTGTACCCCATCGCTAGGCATTTCCTGTTCAAACTCAATCCGGAACAGGCTCACGATCTCTCCATGAAATATTTGCCCCGCCTTCTCGGTACGCCACTCGATTGTTTCTTCCGCCAGAATTTGCCGAAACGCCCCGTCACTGTCATGGGGCTTTCTTTTGCCAATCCGGTGGGATTGGCGGCCGGTCTGGATAAAGATGGTGAGTGCATTGACGCGCTGGGCGCCATGGGATTTGGTTTTATCGAGGTCGGTACCGTCACCCCCAGACCCCAAAGCGGCAATGACAAGCCGCGCCTGTTCCGGGTTATTCCGGCAGAGGGGATCATCAACCGGATGGGATTCAACAACAAGGGGGTTGATCATCTGGTGGCCAAGGTAAAAGAGGCCAAATATCAGGGGGTCATCGGCATTAATATCGGCAAGAACAAAGACACTCCCATCGAACAGGGCAAGGATGATTACCTGATCTGCATGGACAAGGTTTATGATCATGCCGGTTATATTGCCGTCAATATCTCTTCCCCCAACACCCCGGGTTTGCGTTCGCTGCAATATGGTGAGGCGCTGGATGAATTGCTGGCAGCCCTCAAGGTACGTCAGCAAGAGCTGGCCGCCCAATATAAAAAGTATGTGCCGCTGGCGGTTAAAATTGCCCCGGATTTAAGCCTTGAAGAAATAGATCAGGTGGCCGCGTCGCTGGTGCGTAATGGTATTGATGGGGTTATCGCCACCAATACCACCCTCGAGCGCGAGATGATTTATGACATGCCCCATGCCGGTGAAGCGGGTGGCCTGAGTGGTCGTCCGCTGCAGCATAAGAGTACCGAGGTGATCCGTCATCTGGCCAAGGCGCTCAATGGTGCTCTGCCAATTATCGGGGTGGGTGGTATTGATAGTGCCATGGCCGCCCGTGAAAAATTGGCCGCCGGTGCCAGTCTGGTACAAATTTATAGCGGCTTTATTTATAAAGGGCCGGGGCTGGTCAAAGAGATTGTGACCAATATTTAAGAAATAGATGGCGGAGCCCTTTATTTGACGTTGCTGATTTTCTGCATATGGAATAAAGTCAACTGGTAATTATCAAGTAAGGGCTCCAACATGTTTATCCAACCGACCGATAGCTGGCAATGGCACTATGATGCCCAGAGTGACCGTCTGATGTTGGACCTGTCTGATAACATGTTATTTGCGACCGAGTATAAAGGGCGACAATTGGTGCCCAGCTCGTTTGCAACCCAGCCTTTTTGTGTCGATGATGCCGCCCTCTATTATCAGTTGATGGATAAAGCAGCCGAACTTGAGTGGAGTGTTCCGCATCAGGTTCAGTTGGTGCTTAATGCCATCGCGGTCAGTCGTTTTTATAAACCCCTGATGCCGCAAAGCTGGTTTTTTAGTGAACAACATCCGCAAGTGATCCCGCAAAACGGTGATCTGGTCCTGATGAATACACCCCATGGTAACGGCGAATTTATGGTCATTGAGGCAGGGGAGCAGGCCAGCGTCTGTTTGAACCTCACAGCCGA
This sequence comes from Aeromonas sp. Y318-3, assembly GCF_027706185.1. Classification (NCBI taxonomy): domain Bacteria; kingdom Pseudomonadati; phylum Pseudomonadota; class Gammaproteobacteria; order Aeromonadales; family Aeromonadaceae; genus Aeromonas; species Aeromonas sp. Y318-3. The sequence continues at coordinate 289,301 of NZ_JAPDCN010000004.1, read as the reverse complement.
TCTGGTATTGACCACCAGTAAAACTCTGCCACGTTTCGGGGTGATCAAGGTGATGAATAACCGGATGAAACCGCGTATTACCGTGACCGAGCAATATCGTCAGGTCAGTTGATATATTTTCATCAATCGTTTTATCTCTGTGATTACACCGCTGCCTGTTTTTACTGTGGTCACCTCCATAGTGCCTCGTTTCTGATACTTCATTGATCCGCGAACATCTTGCCCATTCTGATTGATCTTCATGGTTGTGACCCAGCCTCTCTTGAGGCTTGTTACAGTCACTTGCACCTTGTGTTCTAACCCACGCAGTATCTTGGTCTTCCGTTCTGCAAGCATGGTGTCTCATTCTTGTTTCGTTCTGCTTGTGTAGTGCCTTCACCTCAGCATCAACACATCACTCACTGAAGCGATTTTCTACATACGACATTTTATGCTTGAAACGAGAGCTATTCTCACTTACATTTTGTTATAACATAACAAAATGGAGTTGCCATGAAGCCTCATATTCATCCGGATTATCGTTTGGTGCTGTTCCATGACACGGCAGCAGATGCCTTTTTCCTGGTCGGGTCAACCATCAAGAGCGATCGCCGCTATACGTGGCAAGATGGGAAGGAGTATCCCTATGTGTCGCTCGATGTTTCCAGCCAGTCGCACTCGTTCTATACCGGCAAGCAGAAGCAGGTATCGAGTGAGGGGAGTGTGGCCCGTTTCAACAAGCGCTTTGGCGCATTTTCAAGCAAGAAGGAGTCCTGAATGCAGGTCGTCTGTTCACTCAAATCCGCACGGGCGCGTCATCCCGATTGTCAGTTGGTGCGCCGTCGGGGCAAATTGTTCGTGATTTGCAAAAGCAATCCCCGTTTCAAGGCTCGCATGAAGTGATCCGCTAAATGATGTCTGGCCCCATGATCTCGCCATCGGGTAGTCATGGGGCCTTTTATCTTTTCACCACCTATCAATCTGTTTCCATCCTGCTGTTTGAGCAGACTTTTGCATGCTCCAGCCCGCCTGATGAGGTATAATGCGGCACTATTTTTATGGGTTCCCCGTGAGCGTGATGAAAGAATTTTTTGCAACCTGCCCCAAGGGGCTGGAAAACCTGTTGGCTGATGAGCTGACCACCCTGGGCGCAGAGCAGGTCCGTGAGACCGTGGCTGGCGTCCACTTCAAAGGCGAACTGGCGATTGGCTATAAGGCGTGCCTGTGGAGCCGTTTTGCCTCCCGCATCGTGCTGGTGCTCTCCGAATTCCAGATGAACGACGATCTGGATCTCTATCTGGGCGCCCACACCATTCCCTGGGAAGAGCACTTCTCCGGTACCTCTACCATCGCGGTGGACTTTACCGGTACCAACCCTGCCATTCGCAATACCCAATATGGCGCGCTGAAAATCAAGGATGCCATCGTCGACCGCTTCACCAAGCGCGGTCACGTGCGTCCGGACGTGGACAAGAAGTCGCCGGATATTCGCATCATGGCGCACCTGGGCAAAGGCAAGGCCAATATCACGCTGGACTTGTCAGGCCCGGCGTTGCATCAGCGTTTCTATCGTCAGGGCACCGGTGAAGCTCCGCTCAAAGAGAACCTGGCCTGCGCCATGATTGCCCGTAGCGGCTGGGCCGGTGAGCCCATGATGGACCCGATGTGCGGTTCCGGTACCTTGCTGATTGAAGCGGCTTTTATCGCCGCCGACATGGCACCGGCGCTGCGCCGCGAGCGCTTTGGTTTCGATCGCTGGCTGCAGCACGATAGCGAGCTGTGGCAGAGTCTGATGATGGAAGCGCAAGTGCGCGCCAAACGCGGCATGCAACGTTGCGAAGTAAAACTGTTTGGTTGTGATGCCGACCAGCGTGTGCTGCTCAAAGCTCGCGACAACGCCAAAGCGGCCGGTGTGGCCCACCTCATCACCTTCAAGCAAGCCGATGTCACCAAGCTGGAAAACCCGCTGCCGATGCCAGCCCCTGTTGAAGGGGAAGAAGGTCAAGGGGAGGCCCGCCAGGTCGGTATGCTCATTTCCAACCCGCCTTACGGCGAGCGTCTTGGCGAATTCCCGGCCCTGCTGGAAGTGCATCAGGCGCTAGGCGATGCTCTGCGTCGCAGCTTCCAGGGTTGGAAAGTCTCCATTCTTTCCGCATCTCCCGAGCTGCTCAGCTGTCTGCGCCTGCGCGCCGACAAGCAATATCGTCTGTTCAACGGCGCCCTCGAGTGTCAGCTGCGCAACTACCAGATTGCACTGGACTCCGTGGCCTCGCAAAAAGAAGTCGCACAGGACTTTGCCAACCGTCTGCGCAAGAATCTGAAAACCCTCGAGAAGTGGGCCAACAAAGAGGGCATCGATTGCTATCGCATCTACGATGCCGACTTGCCGGAATACAACGCCGCCATCGACCGTTATCAGGACTATCTGGTGGTGCAGGAGTATGCCGCGCCCAAGGACATCCCCGCCCAGAAGACCCGTCAGCGTTTGCTCGACATGGTTCAGGCTGCCATTAAGGTGACCGGCATGGATGGCGAGAAGGTGATCCTGAAGGTGCGCGAGCGTCAGGAAGGCAAACAGCAATATCAGAAGCTCTCCGAAGAGCAGCACCGGATGGAAGTGCAGGAGTACGGTGCCAGGCTGTGGGTCAACCTCTACGACTATCTGGATACCGGCCTGTTCCTCGACCACCGTCAGACTCGCCGCATGCTGGGTCAGATGGCCAAGGGCAAGCGCTTCCTGAACCTGTTTGCCTACACCGGCAGTGCCACCGTGCACGCAGGTCTTGGCGGTGCCAGCGAGACCACCACAGTGGACATGTCCCACACCTACCTGAACTGGGCACAGGACAACATGCGTCTCAACTCGCTGGTGGGCCGTCAGCACAAGTTTGTCCAGGCAGATTGCCTGAAGTGGTTGTCTGAAGCCGATGATAAGTACGACCTCATCTTCATCGATCCGCCCACCTTCTCCAACTCCAAGCGGATGGACGAGAGCTTCGACGTACAGCGCGATCACCTGCTGCTGATGCAGCACCTGAAGCGCCTGCTGGCAGCGGACGGCACCCTGGTCTTCTCCAACAACAAGCGTCACTTCAAGATGGATCTGGCCGGTCTCGAGGCCACTGGTCTCAAGGCCCAGAACATCACCCAGAAGACGCGACCGAAGGATTTCGAACGTAACCAGCACATCCACAACTGCTGGATCATCACCCATGCGCCGGAGCAAGGCGAGGCGTGATGCTGACCCTGTTTCATACCGACGGTTGCCACCTGTGCGAGCAGGCCTGGGCGCTGGTGGAGGAGGCTGGTCTTGCCACCGCCACCCGCCAGTGCGACATCATGGATGATGAGCAGTGGCTTGCCGCCTATCGGGTGCGCATTCCGGTGCTGCGTGACGAAGCAGGCCGCGAGCTCGGTTGGCCCTTCACACTGGCCGAGCTAAAAAGCTGGGCCGCCCGTCAGGGGTGAGAGTGATTTGACGATAAAACGGGGGCAGACCCAGTCTGCTGCCCGTTTTTTTCATATGAAATAAGGAACACACATGGCTCTTTTAACATTGCACGGCGCATGTCTGTCGTTCAGTGATTTCCCGCTGCTCGACAATGCCGAATTGACCATCGAGCGGGGCGAGCGCCTCTGTCTGGTTGGCCGCAACGGGGCGGGCAAGTCCACCCTGATGAAGGTCATTGCCAGCGAATTGCCGCTGGACGACGGGCGTCTGGTGCTGCAACAAGATTTGAAAGTGACCCGCCTTGAGCAGGATCCGCCTGCTTCCAGCGAGCTGACGGTGTTTGACTATGCCGCCGAAGGGCTGGCGGGGGTGGGGGAGCTGCTCAAGCAGTACCATCACATCTCCATGGAGCTGGCGAGCGATCCGTCAGATGCCAATATTCGCAAGATGAGCGAGTTGCAAGAGCAGCTCGACTATCAGAACGGCTGGCAGTTCGAGACCCGCATCAGTCAGGTGTTGACCCTGCTTGGTCTTGATCCTGACGTGACCCTCGACAGTCTCTCCGGTGGCTGGCTACGCAAGGTGGCGCTGGCCCGTGCATTGGCCTGTGATCCCGATCTGTTGCTGCTGGACGAGCCGACCAACCACCTAGATATCGAAGCCATCAACTGGCTGGAAGATTTCCTCAAGGATTTTCGCGGCGCCATCGTCTTTATCTCTCACGATCGGGAGTTCATCCACAAGCTGGCCACCCGGATCATCGATCTGGATCGCGGCGCCATCACCTCCTGGCCGGGCAACTACGACGAGTATCTGCAGGGGAAAGAGGAGTGGCTGCGGGTCGAAGAGCTGAAAAATGCCGAGTTCGACCGCAAGTTGGCGCAGGAAGAGGTGTGGGTGCGTCAGGGTATCAAGGCTCGCCGTACCCGTAACGAAGGTCGGGTGCGCGCCCTTGAGGCAATGCGCATGGAGCGCAGCCAGCGCCGCGAGCTGCAGGGCAAGGCCAAGCTGCAACTGGACGAGGTCAATCGCTCCGGCAAGCTGGTGTTCGAGACCGAAGGGCTGGGGCTGGACTTTAGCGATCGCACCCTGTTCAAGGGGCTCGATCTGCAAGTGCTGCGTGGCGACAAGATTGCGCTGGTCGGCCCCAATGGCTGCGGCAAATCGACCCTGATCAAGCTGTTGCTGGGGCAGCTTGAGCCGACCCGTGGCACCGTCAAGGGGGGCACCAATCTGGAGGTGGCCTACTTCGATCAGTACCGCGAGCAGCTTGATCCCGAGCAGACGGTGGTGGACAACGTCGGGGAGGGCAAACAAGAGGTGATGGTGCGTGGCCGCTCCCGTCATATCCTCGGTTACCTGCAGGACTTCCTGTTCGAGCCCAAGCGGGCCCGTACGCCGGTCAAGGCGCTCTCCGGTGGTGAGAAGAACCGGCTGCTGCTGGCCAAGCTGTTCCTCAAGCCGAGCAACCTGCTGATCCTCGATGAACCGACCAACGATCTGGATGTGGAAACCCTGGAGCTGCTGGAAGAGCTGCTTTCCGACTACCCCGGTACCCTGCTGCTGGTGAGTCACGATCGTCGCTTCATCGACAACACAGTGACCGGCTGCTGGCTGTTTGAAGGGGATGGCCGCATCAGCGATTACGTGGGCGGTTACGCCGACATGATGGCGACCCGCGAACAGCAGAACGCTCAACAACAGGCCAGGAGTGCACCGGTCAAGGCGCCCGAGCCGGTCGTTGCCGCCGCGCCAGAAGCGCCGAAGAAGAGCAAGAAGCTCTCCTACAAGCTGCAGCTTGAACTGGAAGGGTTGCCTGCTCGTCTTGAGCAGCTGGAAGCCGAGCTGGATGCGCTGCAAAGCGAGATCAACCAGCCTGGGTTCTTCTCGCTGCCGGCAGATAAAACCCAGCCGAAACTGGATGCGCTCAATGCCGCTGAAGCCGCGCTGGAGCAGGCATTTGCTCGCTGGGAAGAGCTGGAAGGACTCAAAAATCAGGAGTAAGTTCCCTGTAATTAAAACTTAATCCAGTTCAGTGCCTTGTGTCACATAGCCCGGTTAGGGTGGAAGTTTTTGTTTGACCCAGTGCGCTCGCAGGAGTAAAGATGAAAGCGACCGATGCAGAATTGGTCGCTTTTTTTGTTCCACGAAGAGGGTCGTAGATGATGAAGAGACAGAAGCGGGACCGTCTGGAAAGAGCTCGTGCTCGTGGTTATCAGGCTGGCGTGGTCGGCAAACAGAAAGAAGCGTGTCCGTATCAATGCCTGGATGCCCGAGGGCATTGGCTTGGTGGTTGGCGTGACGCCATGGAAGGGCGGGGCTCAGGCCTCTTCATGAAGTAGCAGATACTTCATCACTCATTACAAAAGGAAAGGGGCCGTTGTGGCCCCTTTGCGTTAATGCTGTTTTACCACCAATCAGAGAGATCAGAATGCGGTGGTATCTTTGAACAGGCCCACTTTCAGGTCGGTGGCGCTGTAGATCGGACGGCCGTCAACTTCGACCACACCATCAGCAATCCCCATCACCAGCTTGCGGTTGATGACGCGCTTGAAGGTGATCTTGTAGGTCACTTTCTTGGCAGTCGGCAGGATCTGGCCGGTGAATTTCACTTCACCTACGCCCAGAGCACGACCCTTGCCGGGGCCACCTTTCCAGCCAAGGAAGAAGCCAACCAGCTGCCACATGGCGTCCAGACCGAGACAGCCAGGCATCACAGGATCACCCGGGAAGTGGCAATCGAAGAACCAGAGATCCGGAGTAATGTCGAGCTCAGCCAGGATCTCGCCCTTGCCGTGTTCGCCGCCGTTGTCATTGATCTTGACGATGCGGTCCATCATCAACATGTTGGGGGCAGGCAGCTGACTGTTACCCTCACCAAACAGTTCGCCACGGCTGCAAGCCAGCAGCTCTTCACGGGTAAAAGAGTTCTTGCCCTGTTCGCACAGGGAAAGGCGGGCTTCCATGGTGGTATTGTCTACGGTCACGCGGTATTTCCTTCAAATGGGTCAAAGCCGGGCCAATTTAGCTTACAGTTGTTCGCTAAACAACTCCGATCACTTCATCAGCGGCCAAACAGGCGCCCCAGCAGGGATTGCAGCAGTCCGACTTTGGCAGTGGAGCCGTTCAACTCGTCCAACCGCTCCTGAATACGGCCAAACAGGGTATCGGGCATATCAGGCTCACCGGCGACACAGCCAGTGAGCAACTCGATGGCCTCTTCCACATGATCCACCGGGTGGATGTGGAACTGGCCCGCTTCAACCGCTGCAATCACCTCGTCAGAGAGGTTCAATTGCTGAATGTTGGTGCCCGGCAAAATGATCCCTTGCTTGCCGGTGATGCCGTGGATTTTGCACACCCGGAAGAAGCCTTCAATCTTCTCGTTCACGCCACCCACGGCCTGCACATTGCCAAACTGATCGACCGCACCGGTCACGGCGAAGTGCTGATAGATAGGCTGGCGGGCGAGGGCAGAGAGCAGGGCACACAAGCCGGTCAGTGAGGCACTGTCGCCATCAATTTCGTGGTAAGACTGCTCGAACACCAGATTCGCCGACAGGGGGGAGGGGTTCTCTGCACCAAATTTGTTGGAGAGATAGCCGTGGATAATCATCATCGCTTTGGCGTGGATATGACCAGCCAGCTCCGCTTTGCGCTCGATATCCGCCACATCGCCATCGCCAAGGTGTACGGTAGCGGTGAGGCGCACCGGTTCACCGAAGTCATAGGGGTGACCGGAGACCTGAATGACCGACAGGCCGTTGATCTGGCCAATCTCTTCGCCATCGGTTTGCAGCAGGATCTGGCCGTCGATAACACCCTGATCGGACTGCTCAACCAGATAGTTGAGGCGGTAATCCTGCTCCTCCAGTGCGCCGCGGATATGCTCGTCAGTGACCACCTCGGATCCCAGCTCCCGGGCCAGACTGTCAGCCATCCGCATGATGGCGGAGAGTTGCACTTCGGAGAGCGACAGCCACTCCTGATGGTCACAGAGGCGGCTGGCATGACGACAAAGGGCGGCGAGGGCGGCTGGCGTGAAGTCCAGCAGGCTCCAGCGCTGGCGCAGCCAGGCCAGGTACTGCAGAAATTCCTGCAGATCCTCTTCAATATTCACCTCTGACACCAGATCCGCGCGCAGGAAGATGCGCTCGGACATATCCCGATCCAGCATCTGGAACTCGGCCACGTCCAGTCGGTCACCGACCAGGATCAGCTTTAGCTTGATAGGGGTTGCTTCAGGCGCGAAGAAGGGGGTCAGGGTTTTCCCTTCCTGATAGGCGTTCCAGTCCAGCTCGCCTTTTTGCATGGCATTTTTCAGTTTGAACCAGAGGTGCGGCTGATCCAGCAGCTCGTCCAGTTGCAAAATGAGGTAGCCGCCGTTGGCTTCGCGCAGCAAGCCAGGCTCCAGCAGGTGCTGGTTAGCATACACAGAGCCTTGCTCGGTCTGGTAGTTGATGGAGCCAAACAGGGTATCCCAGTTGAGATCACGGCCATAAATTACCGGCGCTTCCTGCGCTTCGTGGTGGATCAGCAAGTTGATCAGAATGGGGTGCTGGAATTCCAGACCCAATGCCACGTGAGCCGCCAGATCGGAGAGGAAATCATCGATTTTCGGATCATTGTTCTGCTTGCGCATGATGCGGGTCACGATGCGTTCGGCATCGAGATGGTGGCTCAACAGCTTGAGCAGCTCGCCAACCATTTCGCAAAACTCAACGCCGGTGCCTGGTTGCAGGCGCAGCCAGATAGGCTTGTAGGGGTTGTTCAGATTCTCGGTGTAGCAGAGATCAAACAGGTCACCATCCTTGCCATTGGAGTCGGCAATCAACGTTTGGCAAACGCCTTCGTAATCTGCGCCGGGAAACCCGTTGAGCAGCATGACTGGACAGTCACCATCAAAACTGGCAAGACGTTTGATGCCGGAAATGGCTCTGGGTTGCAGCGCAGCAAAGGGGATAGGTTCAAGCTCGCTGAGCTTGGGGAACTGTTCAATCGCAAAAGCGGGTTTTAATTGTTCTGATGTTAATTCAGCCACTTAAGACATCCGGTCGAAGATAGGATCAATTGTTGCCATTATACACAGTTCAATAAGTGGTGACAGGAAACAAGATACTTAATTTAACATAATATACATTATGCGCAGTGTTGGCAGGCTCTAAATTAGCGCTTCCCATCATCACGCAAGCCACGGCTAGAGCGGTTCCCGTGCTTGCGCAATACTTTTTTAGGATGTCATACCAAGTCGCTTTCATCTCTGGCGTCTTCGCTCTGACGGCGTTTAGTGAAATTATGACTTCCAGAGGATCTAGTCCGGCACCAATAGCTAGAATTTTTGCAGTCTCGTCAGTGAATTGCGCTCTTCCTTTGTTGATGCCTGCGATATATGCACTGCTAAAACCGAGGTCTTGGCACACTTGCGCGTAACTGGTGTAGTTTTTGGCCCTCATGTAGGCCTCCATCAGCGTTTTAGAGTCCATTTTTCTATCCTCATGTGTTTGTCAAACAAATCTTACCACAGCAATTCTGCTCACATTCCATACGTTGTAATAAGTTAGCGCGTCACTTATAAATCACTCGAACTTACCACTTAGTGAGCGAGTGCCATGGAAGCGCAGACCCTACAGCAACAAACCCCGATTTACCACGTTTGCCAAGAGTGCGGCGGCGAAGGTTGCGCCGCTTGTTCTGACCTGCTGATTCTGGATGGTGACATTCAACTTGACCCCGAATGGTCTGACGAGCACACCGTACAAGAGCAACTTGACTGGCTCGACGCTTTCTCCGAGCGCGTCCAGCTGCTCACCGCCATGGCGCCGATAAATGGGGTTATCGGCACCACTCCAGATTACCCGTTTTCCACCGAGGCCCGTCTTGCCAGTGTAAACAAGCTTGTGGCCCGTATGCCGTATCGCTCCGTTCGTTCTGAGGACAACCGCTCCTACCTTGAGGGCTGCGGTATCTGGGGTGACCAATGAGCGACACCATCAAAGCCATGTTTGGCCTGCTGTTCATCTTCGCCCTCGCCTTTCTTGGCTCTCACCTCACCGCCCCTATTCTGGAGGCCATGAAATGATGACCTATCAGACCCAGCCGCAACAGCAAGTTGCCCTCCCCCGCTGGTTTAACGAGGCCCAAGAACGCCGCGCTGCTCGCCGTGCACCCCGCGAAATGCACCAGAACTTCGCGCCGGTCACCAGCACGTCATGGAACAGCATCGTTAACCTGCGCCGTTCCCAGCCGTTCTCGCCGGAAACTGTAGCCGACAAGTTCGCCGCCCTGCCAATCGGCACGGCTGCCTGTGCAGTCTTCCGCGAGAAGATTGCCCTGCGTCACCCTGCCCTAATCGGATGGTTCACCCATGTCTATCAATCGCTATATGAAGCTCGGGGTCTACAAGCTGCTAATTCGGCCATACGGACCTTGGACCAGACTCTCTCTGTCAGCGGTGAGCTGGGGGTTTTCCGTTACTCTGCTGACGATCACGCTGTCGATACCTTTGCCCAGCGGTTCGCTGACCATACCGGAAAGCTGGTTGCTACTCGAAGTCACGTGGTTGCTCTGCAACTCGCTGTTGATCTGGCTTTCCATTACGGTCTTCGTCCGGTGGATACGCTCACCGAGGAACAAGAACTCAACCCTTATCCACTCCTTAATCGCTTGGCCGATATGGCGTGGATTCGTCGCCGCATTCGTCGCGTTTCAGCTACTCGTCTATACAACGCCGCACGACAGTTCTCTCTTATCAGCGGAAGACTGGCGCCTTATACAACGGACTTGTCTGTTGCTCGCCGCGCCTTTCGTCGCGCTAGTAACGACGAGACTCTTTCTGCGCTTGTTGCGCACAATGCGGATGATGTCTTTGATGCGGTGAGCATGAAGGATGCGGTCGATGCAAGCGTCAGCAACCTGAAAAACCGCCGTGCCGAGCTGATGGCCCGCCTTGCTGGCTTCTCACGCTGCGCCAAGGCCCAAGGCCATCACGCCATCTTCCTGACGTTCACCTGCCCAAGCCGGTTCCACTCCGTTCACCGTAACGGAAATCAAAACGAGAAGTGGATCGAGGCTGGCAAGCCGACCGTTCGTGATGCCCAGCTCTGGCTGGTCAAGACCTTCAATAACATCCGCAAGAAGGCCGACAAAGAAGGGATCAAACCCTACGGGTTCCGTTTTGCAGAGCCGCACCATGACGGCACCCCGCACTGGCACGCCGTGCTGTTCATGACGCTGGAAGACATCAAGACCTATATCAAGATCTGCCGGCACTACATGCTGGCCGACTCCGGCACCGAAGCCGGCGCACGTCAACACCGCTTCAAGGTGGTCTTCATCGACCCCCGCAAAGGCGATGCGGTGGCGTACTGCTCCAAGTACGTGGCGAAGAACATAGACGGCTACTGTGTGGGCGCCGACCACGAAGCCGGTAAACGTGCCAAATCCATTGAAACCGCTGCCCGCGTTGACGCTTGGAAATCTGATAACAGAATTCGACAGTTCCAGCAGCTCGGCGGCCCCTCCGTACAAGCATGGCGTGAGCTGCGCACCGTTCGCGCTCCCTTCGAACAGGATGACCAGATGCTTCAAGACCTCACCCCCGAGCAGCATTTCGCGCTCGAAAACGTCCGTCTGGCCGCCAACGCCGGAGACTGGGAGGCCTTCTGCTGCGCCATGGGTGGCGTACAGGTGCGCCGCAATGACCAGACCGTGCGCGTCACCTACGGCGTCCCCGAAGCCATGCAAATGCTGTGCGACGAATACGGCGTTCTCAAGCACAAGCCAGCAGGCCGCACCCAGTACGGCGACCCAGCATCAGCCCGCCCCATGGGTGTGATGTTCTCGCAAGTGTTCATCCTGACCCGAGTCAAAGACTGGCTGATCACCTCGAAAGAGAAGTGGGAAGCCGCTTGTCAGAAAACCATGGAGGGCATCAACGAGCAGTTCGAGGTGCTCAAGGAAGAGAAGGCATATGCCTTCATGGAGTACGAAGAATACGAGCGTACCCGCCAGCTCGCCATTTGTGACCACGAGCTCCGTGTGTGGCGGCTCTATCCCGATGCTTCGCGCCTCGCGGGGTCCCCTCAGGGGTGCGAGCCGCGAAGCGGCGGCTTGGACCCGTGTCACTAAGTGTCGTGGCTTTTTAAATCCCTTATCAATCGGAGAAGCAAAAATGGAAATCACCGGAACCATCATGGACGAAGCCGACATCATCCTGAACACCCGCAAACGTAACGGGCAGGACGTCAGAGTCGGTACGTTCAAGTTCACCACCACCAAGCCCACCGCCGTCATTGACGTGGCCCTCAGTGAGGATCAGGTCGCAGGCAACCAGCACGTTGAACTGCGCGGCATGGTTGGCAGTCGCATCACCCTGCAGATCGAGTACGTCGACAACTCCTATGCGGGTGAAGGTGGTCAGCACAAGTCCTTCAACGGCTTCCGCCTGTTCGCCCTGCCGAACAACACCAAGAAGGCTTAACCAATGCGCTGCGTCCAGGTCACTGCCGAGGGGTTCCTGCAAGCCGTTGATACGTCTGTTGGACAGTGCCAAGGTACGTACTTGGTCGAGCCCCAAGACCTTGCCACCATGGCCGCATGGTTAGACCCTGCGACCATTGGAGGGCAAGCAACACTCGTCGCGCTTTGCGGCGGGACGTTCACGGCAATCATCACCGTCTACTTCATGGCGTGGGGATATGCCAAGGCGTCTTCAATCGTAAGAATGAGATAAGGAATATCACATGAAAAAAATGACCATTATTGCCGCCATGCTGATGTCTGCTGGCGTTGCTCAGGCTGCTGGTGAAGGCTTCGACATCAGCGGGGTTCAAACTGCCGTTCTGGCCATCATCACAGCGCTGGGCGTGTTCCTCGCCGCTGTGGGTCTGGGTAAGACCTCGTTGAACGGGGCTATCTGGGGATGGAAGAAGATCTCCAGCATGGTATCGAGCCGCTAAGGCGCTGCAACTGGGGGCGGCTTCGGTCGCCCCTTTCTCTATAGGGGGCTCCCATGATTTGGGCACCGATAATGGTCATTCTAGGGATGGTACTGGCTTATGCGGTCATTGAAGGATTTAAGGGTCGGTGATGTCTTCCGGTTCCTCCGGTATATCTTCAACCCGTTCCGCTTGGTGAAGTGGTTCTTCTACTTCCTGTTCTTCAGCGTCATCTTGTCTCTCATGACGCTCACCCTTGTCGATAGCGCCCATGCTGCTGAGTGGACTCCAGCAACAAAAGAAAGGGTTGTTCCGCCTACTACTCTAGGTTCTTGTTTTTTGAACAACAATGGCTCATGGGGTTCTAAGACAAAATCAGAATGTGAGAACTCTTCTGGCCATCCCGGCTGGAAAGCTCCTGCTATATCTCAAGGTTGTTGGGTTTCAGGTACTGTTTATAAGTGTCAGTATAAAAATAACGGTGGTTGGTTAGGTGATAATCTTAATTGGCAGACTGCCTTGACCAATGTTCCTGAAACCTACGTTTGTAAAGACCCTAATTTTCCTGTTGGTCCCGTTCTAACCGCTGATGGGAACGTCTGCCAGAAGAAGCCGTTGACCTGTCTGACCGGCTCCATCAAGGAGACCAACGTCATCACCGGCAAGGAGTTCTGCCGCCCATACTGTCACGGCGTCGCCGGTAATACACTCGGTGCGCCAGGCGCCCTCGTCACTTTCTTCTCGGGCACGATTGGCTCGACCACCATATCCTGTTACGGCCAATGCTCCGTTGTTTCTCAAGGCGTATCTCTCAACTCGACCCAGAACCCTAATGTCTATAACGGGATCATCAAGTTCACCGGTGCAAACTGCCCGCTGCAAGTCAACGGCGAAGACGGCAACGAAACTGTCTCTGGTAACGTAGACCAAGCAACTTCTTCAGAGGGCACCAACAACGCCCAGAACGACCTGAACAACGCTACCAACAACGCTACGAACAACCCTGTCTCCGGCGCAACCGGCACCGCTAATCTGAACACAGTGGTCGATAAGCTGGCCGAGACCAGCAACGCCGAGATCAAGGCCAGCTCCGAGCAGAACGCCGCCCTTGGCAAAGTGGTTGAGAACGTGGGTAAGGATATCCAGCAGGCAATCAAAGATGCTCAGGCCGTTGGCGGCTCGGGTGCCAGCATCGGCCATATGCAGACAGCCAACGCCATCAAAGAAGGCAATCAGGCCATAGCAGACGGCAACGCCCAGCTCGGCGGCAAACTGGATGCGATCAAGGACGCCATTGAGAAGCAGGACGACACCAACGAGCCGTTCCCGCAGGTGCCGACCAAGATTGATGCCGACCCAGCGACCATCAACCCGAACCCCAACAATTGGGCCGAGCACAACTATGCAACCGTGCTCCAGAACCATGCCAAAAAGTTGCAGGAGCTGCCCTTGTACTCCGGTATCAGCGGCTTCTTCAACGTCAATATCAATGGCGGCAAGTGCCCAGAGTTCACGGCTGATATTCCCTCCGTGAGCATGCCCGTTGTCGGCACGTTCGGCGGCGGTAAGGTCGAGTACTCGTTCTGCGAAACCAGCATGGACTTGGTGCTTAACATCATCAAAAGCGTGGTGATGGTCCTCTCAACCTTCTTCGCTGTGCGATACGCACTGGAGTAATCACTATGCTGGGCGACTTCACCAATTGGCTCAAAGACATCATCAACAGCTTTGCAGCGTGGATCCTCTCCATCGTTCTGGCGATCATCCAGTTCGTTAATGACTTCCTGCTTGCGCTGTTCGAGACCCTGCTGGCGGCCATGCGAGCGGCCATCAGCCTGATACCGATGCCCGATATCTTGGCCTATAGCCTCAATGACCTGTTCATCGGGCTACCTGACCAGATCGTCTACTTCCTCGACAAGACGGGCTTCTCGTATGCCATCGGCGTCTTCGCCTCTGCGCTGCTGTTTCGCATCGTCCGTAAGTTCGTGACGCTGTTCCAGTGGTAAGGTGACCGATCATGTTTATCTTCCACGAAGGGATGCCTGGATCAGGCAAGAGTTATGAGGCGGTGGTGTTCGTCATCATCCCCGCCCTCAAGACCGGCAGGCGCGTTATTGCGCGTATCAACGGCCTCAACCATGCCCAGATAGCCGACCTTGCCGAGATACCAGAGGAGGAGTGCAGGAGGCTCTTGATTGAGCTCACAGACGAAGAGGTCATGCGCATTCAGGAGGTCGCGCAAGACAAGGATTTGATAGTCGTTGACGAAATTCACAAGTACTGGCGAGCAGCACAGCGCAAACTGGGCGATGAGATCACCGACTTCGTATCCGAACACCGGCACCGCGGTATCGACATCATCGGCATGGGGCAGAACCTCAACGACCTGCACTCCATCTGGCGCTATCGCTGCAACCGTAAGCTCGTCTTCAAGAAGCTGGATGCTGTTGGTCAGGTCAACCGGTACACGTGGACCTCCTACAGCGGCGAACTGCTGGCCGCCGGTCGTCGCACTCAGGTCGAGTTCACCAAGGTGCAATCTGGTATCCGATCATACGAAACCAAGTACTTCGGCACCTACGCCTCGACCACTGCCGACGATAACAACATGGGGACGTATTCTGATGACCGGTCAAACGCTCTCAAGGGGTGGAAGATCAGGTTTGGCGTCCCGCTCTCCATCCTGTGCTTCTTGGCGTCCTGCTATGCGATCTACTACATCATCTCGGACTTCAACGCGCCGGTGAACGAGGTTGTTGAGCAACAAACACCCGCCCCCAGTGCAGCCACTGGCACCAGTGCACCGGCTCAGGCCGCCCCAGTTCCCAAGGCCAAGCCCAAGCTGGATGACTTCTTTCTCGACTCGGTGGGCGAGAACAGAACCGCGCTCACGTATCTCGTGACAGTCGATGGCAACTTGTTGGACTTCTGGGTTGATGTCTGGGATCAGAATGATGTCAGCCTCGCTACATGGCGCATGGCGGACTTGCAGGATTTGGGCTGGACTCTCACTCTCAAGTCTTACGGCGTAGTGGCCCAGAAGGGCGATACCAAGATGCTCTTTCGGGAGCAGACTGCCAAGCCGAAGGACACCCCGCCAGACCGTAGGGAAATTCCATCCGAGGTCGCCAAGGCCAGCACCTCCTCCATATTCTGATGCTGAGAAATTGCCGCAGACATTTGACGCTCTCCTGTTTGAATTCTGTTGACAGAAATCAGGTCTTTGCCTACACTGAATTATGTAAACATAAATCAATAAAAGGGGTTCGCGAAAATGGCTAAGGTAAATTTCGAGTACGCCAGCGGAATACTGGAGGGGTACTGCCCTAAGACAGGGTTTGAATTCTCTTGGTTCAAGGGAGACCGCCGTGTTGATGTCTGCCACGAAGGCGCAGATGTCGCTGAACTGCCAGTACCAGAAGGCTTGTCAGTGGTACAGGTCAAGGCCCTGATCAGGGAGTCACGCTATGTCTAGGGGCGGCGTTCGTGAAGGTGCCGGAAGGCCCAAGGGTGAAGAAACAACAATGGTCCGTGTCCCTAACGGATGTCTTGAAGCGGTGCGGGCATTGATAACCGATCACAGAAATGGTCTCCCTCCATCGCTTCAAGCTCAGGTCTACGACTGGCGGCCATTGACCGAGCGACCGGAGCCAGGTCGAAAGATTGTGGTCTGGCATGGTGACGACTACCAGTTCGCCGAACATGCGCTTAACTCCGAGTGGCTGTTGCATAATCTCGACAACAACAAGATCAGGCACATCAAAGCGTGGTGCTACCAGCACCCAATTACACCCCCTGATTTCGGTTAACGATCACCGTAATACTCGCCCTGTCATCCCCCGCCAGAGTCAGCCCCTCAAGGTCTCACCACCATAGAACAGGGGCGGTAGCCCCTATAAGGCGCCCGATTACGTCAAATTGAAATGACGTAGCCGAGCGCCGAAACGCGCCCATCTAGACCCGAGGCGCGATCCCCCTCCTCCCTGCAAAACAGGCTTTTAAGGCTTTCACTTGACTGAGGTCGTCGAACGCCGCAGCGCCGCACCGGCTCTCAAGGTTTGAAGGTCTTCTGACCCAAAGGATTCAATGATTTCGAGCCGCTGCCGTGACAAATAGGTGCCCGCAGGGGTGATCAGGTGATGGCCTGCCATGCGCCATCCATCCCAGTATCGTGTAAAAACGGTTGGCAGCTCCCGTCCAACTGCCATCCTCATGACTCTTTTGCATACAGGCGGTATCGCTTTCCCCTCGTCCCAGAGTGTGACCTCTGTCACGGAAACAAAACAAAGTTTTGCTGTTTCCTCTGGACTCAAACCGCACTCAAACCACCGAAATATAAAGTTTTTTGTTATGTTACGTTCCATTCCACTTGTACCGCTCGAATCTGGCAAAGTTGCCAAGCGGGGAAATGGGGGCGCTTTTAACGTAACCATTAATTATGCGCAATCACCCAGTTGTCCTGGCTGATGCCGATAAAGCTAGTTATCGGCGTTAATTCTGGTAACGGTTACCTAGTGACGGGTGCTGCGCACCTGGGCAAACAGCCAAGTGCCGGCGAGCAAAAACGAAGTGGATCCACCGAACAAGATGGCGTGGAATTAAAAAACCCGTCCACACCCCCTAAACGGGGGTATGAACGGGCTGTTCGAAACCACGCACCATAAGAGCATGGGGATACAGCAAAGTAAAACCAGTGCGGCCTTAGGTGGATGGCCAGAAGGAAGCGAACCGTTAGAGGTAACAGTTACCGATAAAGTCCGCTGGGCCTACTATCAGTGTGACTCGTCAGAGCTGGAAGGAATAGCCAGCAAGCTAAGACATTGAGTGATTTCTTCGGATTGGGAATACAGGGTCTCAAGCACATGAGAGAAGCTATCAAGCTGAAAACCATGCTGAGACATAGAAATTAAGCCCGAGAGCAATTCGGTATGAGACTCGACCCTATCTTTCATCATCTGAAGCAATTCAGAGATGCCTTCGGATGATTTTTTTTCATGCGAAACATGGGTAGCAATCAAGGCAACGATATCCTGAGTTTCTGAGGTGTTAGAATGTTCAAGCATTTGATTTTCTCCGTAGATGATAATGCAAGCCGGAGTTGCAGCTCCGGCATTTTTATAGGTAACAGTTACCCATAAATCGGGTTTTGAACCAGCTTGGGCTGGTTGCCAGGAAACATATCTTTCAAATCGAGCCCTGTCTTTTCGAGGATCTCTTTTTTGTGACGGTAATAGGTCGAGGGAGGAACTACATCAAAAAGCTGTATATCCCTATCCCAGCGGCGATTATCGGTAACAGTTGCTAAATAAAGACAGCTGTAATAAGTCGAACGAGCCCCAAAACTGAGCCCCCTTATTTGAGCTGGACTAAGAAACCAGTACTGTGACATGGCACCCCCTTAACTACCATAGTGAAACTTACAACTGCCAATATAGCAAAGAATGTAGCCATTGCAAGAGTGATTTATCTCACTATGGCAAACCCATACCAAAAGTCCGCCCCTAAAGAGTTGTTTTTAAAAGAAAAACAAAAAGGAAGTACGGGTTTCCATACCAAAGTCCGGGTGTTACTGGCCCCCGGACTCGACAGAGGGGCAAGCAGGAGTTCACCGAAACGAAAAGATGTTTCGCCTCACCCCTGCCCCATCAGCAAAGAAAAGAACCCTGCGAGAGCGGGGTTTTTTGTTGAGCAAAGAAAAGAGGTGCAAGACCTAGAGTGTCTTTTGTCTACGACACGCAGCGATATTTGTCACCACACGCGCTCTATGGCCTACAAGGTCTCGTCCTCGCTGCGCTCCTTCCTCAACCTTTCCGACCGAGCACTCTATCGTGGCCTTAAAGACAGGTTTTGCAGGAAGGGGGGGTTTTACAGCGGAAAGGCCCGCCGCTGATTAGCATTCGAGGGGGCAGATGCTTGGGGGGCATACGTCCTCGGGACGCAAGCGCCCTGCGGAAAAGAAGTTTTATCATGTTTCGCGCTGCTCAACATATGCAGGGAGGCAGCGCGGGGGGCGGATAGGTCGGGAACTACTTGAGCGCCGCATCAAACACAGATTTAGCCAGGCTGTCCAGTTCGCCGGAAGGCAAGCCGAGGGATTGGGGGGCATTGGCAAGCAAGGTCTTGAGTGTGGCCAAGTGAGCGCGATTAAAGGTAACAGTGACCGTTTTTTCAGCTTGGCGGGCGCGATAGCGGGCCTGCTTTTCAGCTGGGGAAAGAGCCTTGCCAGTTTTGGGGCGACCCACTGGGCGCTTTTTGGGGATTAGGTCAAGCTGGGTTTCGGTAACTGTTACCAGCCCAAAGGAGGGGCCATTCTTGGGGGCTCCAGCAAAAAGCCCAGTCGATTTAGTGACCTTCTTTTCCATCTGGCCGATGACGATCACCCAAGCAAGCTTGTTCTCTGAGAGAACGGGATACTGGGTGCCAGCTTCAATTCCAAGTCCTGATTTGGTGCAAGTGAGTTTCATGGTCATTCCCTTGTTTGTGGTAACTGTTACCGTATTTACATTATCGGTCACTGTTACCATAATTGCAAGGTTATTTCGGTCACTGTTACCATTATTTTCTGACTGCGCCAAATGCGGGTTATATTAAAAATCCTGCGGAGCCCCCTGCCCCGCTGGGATTTTCGCAGGGGGCCAAGTTTTCAACATAACCCCGAACATTATGCGCAATCACCCAGTTGTCCTGGCTGATGCCGATAAAGCTAGTTATCGGCGTTAATTCTGGTAACGGTTACCTAGTGACGGGTGCTGCGCACCTGGGCAAACAGCCAAGTGCCGGCGAGCAAAAACGAAGTGGATCCACCGAACAAGATGGCGTGGAATTAAAAAACCCGTCCACACCCCCTAAACGGGGGTATGAACGGGCTGTTCGAAACCACGCACCATAAGAGCATGGGGATACAGCAAAGTAAAACCAGTGCGGCCTTAGGTGGATGGCCAGAAGGAAGCGAACCGTTAGAGGTAACAGTTACCGATAAAGTCCGCTGGGCCTACTATCAGTGTGACTCGTCAGAGCTGGAAGGAATAGCCAGCAAGCTAAGACATTGAGTGATTTCTTCGGATTGGGAATACAGGGTCTCAAGCACATGAGAGAAGCTATCAAGCTGAAAACCATGCTGAGACATAGAAATTAAGCCCGAGAGCAATTCGGTATGAGACTCGACCCTATCTTTCATCATCTGAAGCAATTCAGAGATGCCTTCGGATGATTTTTTTTCATGCGAAACATGGGTAGCAATCAAGGCAACGATATCCTGAGTTTCTGAGGTGTTAGAATGTTCAAGCATTTGATTTTCTCCGTAGATGATAATGCAAGCCGGAGTTGCAGCTCCGGCATTTTTATAGGTAACAGTTACCCATAAATCGGGTTTTGAACCAGCTTGGGCTGGTTGCCAGGAAACATATCTTTCAAATCGAGCCCTGTCTTTTCGAGGATCTCTTTTTTGTGACGGTAATAGGTCGAGGGAGGAACTACATCAAAAAGCTGTATATCCCTATCCCAGCGGCGATTATCGGTAACAGTTGCTAAATAAAGACAGCTGTAATAAGTCGAACGAGCCCCAAAACTGAGCCCCCTTATTTGAGCTGGACTAAGAAACCAGTACTGTGACATGGCACCCCCTTAACTACCATAGTGAAACTTACAACTGCCAATATAGCAAAGAATGTAGCCATTGCAAGAGTGATTTATCTCACTATGGCAAACCCATACCAAAAGTCCGCCCCTAAAGAGTTGTTTTTAAAAGAAAAACAAAAAGGAAGTACGGGTTTCCATACCAAAGTCCGGGTGTTACTGGCCCCCGGACTCCGAGAGGCCCCAAAAGACCCCTGCCCCATGGCTGGGGTTTTTTAATGCCTAAAGAGGTGCAAGAAGTCGACAGTCTTTTGTCTACGACACGAGGACGCGAGGGTGGCCTACGTTCCCGGGCATTAAAGACCGGTTTAGCAGGAAGGGGGGTGTCCCAGTCTCTGGGACAGATGGGCGTGTTCCGCCGCGAAACGGTGATGGCCAACACGGGCAGTAGTGGGCGGCTTGTAGGGGCTTGCGCCCCTGATTACGTAACCGTTATGCATCGGTGGATGACGTAGCATCAGAAACAAGCTGACCAACCCAAGCCGACTGACAGGCATCACGGAGCCGCGTAGCCAGTTGTTTATCAAGGGGAAAAGTGATGCCACTTGCAACAGCGGTCAGATAGGTCAGAAGCTCATCAGCATCAGAACGGTCAAAGGTGACAGTTACTTTTTTCATCTTATGGCGGGCACGATAAGCGGCCTGCTTTTCAGCTGAAGTCATGGGGCGATCACCTAAAGTAGGTCTCCCCCGGGGGCGTTTCGGCTTGGCCTGCTCGGGTTGAGGCTCAACTTGTGTAACTGTTACCAATTCAACAGGCTCGACGGGTTGCGATTCTTGGATTGTTTCGGTAACTGTTGCCAAAGCTTCCTGCTTGGGCTTTTTAGTGGGCGCTTTTCTTTTAGTCACTGTTACCTCTGTTTGTGGCTCGGCCAGCGCGGTTACTGGTGCGAGAGATGAACGACGGGCCAACGTATCGGCAATCATCTTGTCGTTCTTGGCGTTGATCTGTTTGATGCCATCAGACAAAACCTTGGCCGAATCCGGGACTGAAATAAGTGAAGGTTTCTTGGATGGCTTGGGCGGCAAAGAGACCAATTCCTTCTCCAGCTTATCGGCTTCCATGTCGGCCTCAATCATAAGGGCCTCAATGGCACGACGCAGAGGAATCGCTCTGGAAGGCCACACAGGCTCATCAAGAGGCAAATCAGCTGGTGTCATACCAAGAGCCTCCAGAGACTCAATAATACCGTAGAGGTCTGGCTGCTTAATAGCGGCAAGGAGGCTGTTGTAACGGGCGCGAAGGTCTGCGATGTGCTGCTTGTAGTCCATGACGAAGTTCCTTTTTGTCACTGTTGCTTTAATGAGTATAGCAACGGTTACAAAATGCACAAGCATTAAAGTAACTTAGACAAAAAGATTTCGCATAATGCGGGTTATATTAAACATCCCTTCGGGAGCCCCCTGCCCCTGCGGGATTATTGCAGGGGGCCGAGTCTTCAACATAACCACCAGACATTATGCGCAATGACGGGTGCAGGAGGACGGAATGAAGAGAACTGAACAATGGAGCCGCTTTGATGCGGTTGACTGCTTGGCCACCAAGGCCGATATGGTTGCCTATCTGTAAGCAGCTCTTGAAGATGGCGATCCGGCGCTGCTGACTGCGGCGTTTGATGATGTGGAGCGCGCTCGCGCCAATCTGCGTGGCCAGCCGCGCTACACGCTGGAAGAACTGTTGGCTCAGTGTGATCCCAATGCTGGTACATTTGATGAGCTTGATAGGATGTTGAATTCAGGGTCAGAGATTTGATCTTTTATTCTCGTATGCCGTTCAACTTGTCCATGGGAATGTATTGTGCGATAAAAATGAGGCCTCTCATGAGGCTGCGCTAATCAACTATAGAGGATCCTTGAATGGCAAAGAAGCCTGCACCTAAGTACCGTGACGCAGAAACAGGACAGTATGTTCCAAAGAAATATGCAGATAAGCACCCCAGTACAACGGTGAAAGAAACTGATAAACCGAAGAAAAAGTAAATGAGAGCTACTTGTAATTAATGCCGATAATCCCATTTATCGGCATCATCGTGAGAGATAATAAGTCTTTATTCAGCCGGTTCCCCTGCTGTTTTGCAATGTAGAGGTCGGCCAACTTGGCCAACTGATCCGCCAAAGCCCCCTCGCCCACAACATCTACTCGCTCAACCAGGAAGTCAGGCGGTGCCTTTTCCTGGTTGAAGTAGTCATCCTAATGATCAGATATACCCCCTCCCCTTAGTCGATATTCTGAAATCACAAATGTCCCATTTTGAGACAAGAGTTCACTATTAAATCAATACGTTGTGCGGAATCCCCCTCACTTATTGAGCGTTATGTTTGATTTTCACCGTTATAACTATCGTCATTACCGTGAATATTCTTGGAAATCTCTGTCCCCTACTTGAGAGGTCTCTCTCTGGAAATATTGATACTCCTTCTTGTAAAACAGCCATAAAAAAATGTCGACTATCGCGATAGATTCCCCTCCCCTTAATCCTCACGGCTTATTGTTGTGGCTGGCATGATTGCGACTTTTTGGAAGTCGGGTCAATTCATATTCAAGGCACGTTTGGCGATGGCCAATGTGGGTGGCTGGCAGGTCAAGTAGAGGTTGCTGTTGAACTGCTGCAATATACGTTTGAGCTCGTTCATATCATCGGGATGGAGGGTTAAGGACCAGAGTGCTCTGGGCTGGCCGTGATGGAGGCCATTGGTATAGATAATGGTGCAATCTTCGATACGCAACTCTTTGCAGTGGGCCTCCATCTGCAGGCCCACATCCGGAAACCAGATATGCAGCGTGTCAGAAGATATAAAGGTGAACTGGGCTATGAGAGACCCTTTGCCAACGATCCTGAAGGTCTTTTCCACCACTGCCACTTGCATACCCGCTCCTTGGTATTTCGTTAATATTGATATCAATATCACCAATGATGACTGGATATGCAAGTGTGATAACAAGGCGCTGTTCAACCGAATATGACTGCTTCCGGCATGTTACTTAGCTTTCGGCATCGGGTGTTCTCGTTGTTTCAGCAAGCAATTCTGTTTTTTGCTTCTCTGCTACGGGATAAATATGTATGCCGCAGATGGCAAGGAGCCTGTTCGGAATCATCCATGTGAGCCAAAAATATTCCCTGAACCGATTGCCATCCAGAGACGTACAACATTGCCGCGCCAACTTCTATGACACCCCAAACAAGCCATTATGTGTTCTAAGAGCAGTCAATACAAATCAGGGTCACGTCACATTGTTCGTTAGCTTTTGTGAACGTTATCTCTCACCTGTTGATTCAGTCGGTCCAGCGGCTTTTGCTGGGCGCTCTCATGTCGTTCACTGTTGCTGGTGTGCAGGTATTTCGAAGTGGTGTCGATGCTGTCATGTCCTGCATCGGCCTGTACGTGGGAGAGCGGCCGCCCATGCAGGTTGATGTCATGGGTGATCCCGGTGTGGCGGATCGCATGGGGAGAGAGTTGCAGCATTTCGGCCGCATCCTGGACAAATCCATCCTGCTCTGCCAATTCTGCCCCTTTACCGATGATCACCATGATCAAATCCCGTAGCTGGCGAATTCCAAGGTTGGCGTTGAGTTCCCCCTGATCGCGACCATGTGCTGCCGCTTTATGGCGAACGAACAGTGGTGTCTGTTCATCCGGTGTCGGCAAGGGAGAGAGACCGAGGAAGCGGCGGTAGCGTTCGAGTGCCGCCAGCAGCGCTTGGGATACCGCTACGGTACGCCGTTTACCCCCTTTGCTTTGCGGAATAAAGTAGCCCCAGACGCCGGTTTTGCGATCCCGCCTGAACTGCCCCATCACTGGGGTAAAGCCCGGCCGGGCTGCAACCTCAGAGATCCGCAGATAGCAGGCGTACATCAGAATGGTGAGAAAACGGCTGCGCTCGTGTTGCTCCGGATGGTCGTTGGCAAGGGTATCGGCAGCCTGCATCACGTATGACCACTGCAACTCGCTGAAGGCCTGCACCTGATCATCGGCCTCCAGCTGTTGCGGCCGTTTGACCCGCTGCAGTAGCAGAGCGGGATTCCTGTCCATGTACTCCTCCTGGATCAGAAACTGGAAGAAGGCCGACAAGATGGCGAGTTTGGTCTTCATCGCCTGCTCGCTCAGGCGATAGGGCAAGGTGCGGCCCAGCTCCCGCTTGCCGAGAAACGGTCGCCATTGCGGATTGGGCAACCGCTCTCCCCACTCCTTGTCGAGGACAAACTGCGCCACGTTGCGATAGGCGATCAACTCGTCAGGGGGGGACTGACAGTAGTCGAGATAGCGGATCATGATGCGGCGAGTGAGATCTTTCGGGCTGATGGCCGCCTCGCGAAAGCACCAGTGCAAAAAAGTGGTCAGTTCGCTGCGATAGGTTTTGTAGTTGTTTTCGCTGTTGCGCTGCTCCAGCAGCCAATCGACCGCCAGTTCGTAAACCAGACCGGCATCGGGTACATCGTTGAGGCTGAGGTTGGCAAGGTACTGATTGACCTGTGGGTTACCGGCCTCCAGATAGATAAGGCTGTCAAACAGCGGCATGGCTGGCGGCAAGGATAATGGTTGTTGAGTCATGGTGTTGCTTGTTGATGATGAGATGAATCGATATGAGCCTGTGAGCCGAGACGATAGAAAAGGGCTCGTGATAGATGAATGCGGCTTCTATTGGGATTGGTACTGCCTCTTGTTGTTGCTGATTAAGGTAACCGGGAGCGATCTGGATAACGTTCTCTCCACTGTTTGCTCATTATTTCCTCATAGATCTGGCTGATGTCGCTCAGTGGTGCACGCTATTCAGTTATGCATAGGATATGCAGCATGGTTAAAAAATTCTCGGGGTAAATAGCCGTGAAAATGGTTTTAAATGCAAATAAAGTGAATGCGTTGAACCATTTATCCCGAGAAATAAGGTCTGTGCCATCAGGCCACCTGTTTGAGTGGCTTCTCCTTGCGCTTGGCTGCTGGAGCCTCTTCCTCTTTCGTGCCTGCCTGAACCTTGCCGCCGCGCAGCAGGGTTTGCAGCACATCACGCTGCTCTGCCAGGTAGAATGCCAGACTCTCTTGCTGCTCTGGTGCCAGCTCGATCGGGGCGCCAGCCAACAGGGTCATCAACTCATCGGCCGTATCCAGCAGCTTGTCATAGGCATCGGCCTCTTTTTTGCTGGCAAAGGTCATTTTTTCCACTCCCCCACGAACAACCACATATTTGATCTCGACAGCCATGATGGCCTCCTCTTGGTGATGACGGATAGAGTATATGTATGGATATACAGCATTGCAAATAACCTCACCGGAAAAGAGTTCGCTGGGGTGTAGCGACAAAAGCCGCGCTGGATCAAGCTGTCTCAAAGTGCCATTTGACGTCCACGCCTGACTGGTCGGATCATGGCCTTATGACGATCGTACGACACCTGTTTATTCTGCTGATGGTAGAGGTGCTGCTCCTCGGGAGTATCGCCCATTTGGTCGTGGGACTCCCCTGGTTGCTGACCCTGCTGTTTGTCGTGTTTGCCCTGCTTGGGTTGCGTTGTCTGGTGGTGCTCGGCAGCTGGCTGTTTACCCGCTTCTACCCCTCCCCGGCTATCGGCCCTTGGCGCAGGGTGAAGATGATGGCGCAGGAGATGCTGGCCTACCTCTATACCTTCACCTTGTTGCTACCGTTCGAGCCTTTGCTGATGGCACCCGATCGGCTGCGTTCATGCCAGCGCCCTGTATTGTTGGTGCATGGTTACGGTTGCAGTCGCGGGATCTGGCGTACCCAGCGCACCCGACTGGAGACCGCAGGCCATGTGGTCGCCACCATTACCTTGATGCCACCATTTGGTCATATCGATGAGATGGTGCCGCTATTGGCCAAGCGAATTGACGATGTGCTGGCGCAAACCGGGGCTGACAAGCTGGTGCTGGTCGGTCACAGTATGGGCGGGCTGGTCTGCCGCGACTATCTGGCTATCCATGGTGGTGACAAGGTAGAGTGCCTGATCACCCTGGCCACCCCCCATCAGGGCAGTCAGCTTGCCGCCCTTGGGCTTGGGGCCAATGCCCGTGAGATGGAGCCCGGTTCCGGCTGGTTGCAGCGTTTTGCCTCTGTGCCGCTTTGCGTGCCCGGCATCTCGGTGCGCACCAGTCACGACAATGTGGTGATGCCGCAGGAGCGGCAACGATTGGCGGGAATGGAAGATATCGAGTTGCCCGCCATTGGCCATCTCTCTCTGCTCTACTCCCGTCGCACCACTGATCTGCTACTTGATCTGCTGTCCGAGTCTGACCCGCCTTGATCGTTCTTCAACTGCTATTCCAAATAAAACAGGGGCCTGATTGCTCAGGCCCCTGTTGATCTCTTTATCGTATCACCCGGTTAGAAGTGGATACCCTTGATCAGGGTCGACACGGCAACCTGATCTGCGGTCGCCTTGGACTTGTCGCCATCCTTGGGATCGGCAAAGGTGCGGAAGCTGGTATTCATGATCACCTGCGCAACACGAGGTGCCAGGGCATGCACCACCTGACCAAACACCCCGAGGCGTGTGGCCAGTCGCACATGCTTGTTGATGATGGTATCGCACACCAGATCGGCGGCCTCTTCCGGCGTCATCATAGGTACCTGCTCATAGACCTTGGTCGGCGCGACCATCGGCGTTTTCACCAGCGGCATATTGATGATGGAGAAGCTCACCCCTTTATCGGCAAACTCGGAGGCGGCGGTACGCACCCAGGCATCGAGGGCCGACTTGGAGGCAACATAGGCGGAGAAGCGCGGTGCATTGGTCAACACCCCGATGGAGGAGATGTTGATGATGTGGCCTTTTTTCTTCTCGATCATGGTGGGTAGTACCCCCATGATCACCTTGAGCGCACCAAAGTAGTTGAGCTGCATGGTGCGCTCCAGATCGTGGAAGCGATCGAAGGAGTCCTCGATGGAGCGGCGGATGGAGCGGCCGGCATTGTTGACCAGAATATCGACGCCGCCGTGATCGGCCACGATGCGAGCGGTGATCTCCTCGGCCTGCGCCAGATTTGAGAGATCCCCCTGATAGATCTCGATGGTCAGCCCCAGCTCGGCAAACTCGGCTTTAGTCTCGGCAATCTTCTGCTCGTCGCGAGCGATGGTCACGACGTTGGCCCCCGCACCCGCCAGCTTGCGCGCGGTTGCACGGCCGATACCAGAGGTTGCCCCGGTCACCAGCACCACCTTGCCCTCTACCCGACCACGCAGGGAGCGATCGATGAAGAGCTCTGGGTCGAGGTGACGCTCCCAGTAATCCCACAACCGCCAGGCGTAGCTGTGCAGCGGCGGCACTTCGATGCCTGTCCCTTTCAGTACCCGCTGGGTTTCGCGACTGTCGAAACGGGTGGGATAACTGATCAGGCGGAACACATCCTTGGGTAGACCCAGATCGGCGATGGCGGCATCGCGGATACGGCGCACTGGCGCCATGGTCATCAGCATGGCGGTCAGGTGGCGGGGAATGAAATTAAAGAGAGAGGCATTGATGCGGATCGCAGGCTCTGGCGCATGGGCGGCGCGGGAGAAGGTGCTCAGCATATCGCCAACCCGCATCGGGTTGGGGTCGGTCAGGTGGAAGGTTCTGTTCTCCTCTCCCTCCTGATGGGCGATATGCACCATGGCATCGACCACAAAGTTGACAGGCACTATGTTGATGCGCCCGCCCTCAACCCCGATGGCGGGCATCCAGGGCGGCAGCAGACGGCGCAGCTTCTGGATGGTCTTGAAGAAGTAGTAAGGACCGTCGATCTTGTCCATCTCGCCGGTGTTGGAGTCACCGACAACGATCCCCGGTCGATAGACTCGCCACGGAACTGTGCACTCGTTTCGCACAATCCCTTCCGCTTCGTGCTTGGTCTGGAAGTAAGGCATGTCGAGGTGCTCGGCTTCATCAAACATATCCTCGCGAAACAGACCATCGAACAGGCCCGCTGCAGCGATGGAGCTGCAGTGGTGGAACTGTCCAGCCCCCAGCCGCTCGGCAAGTTGAACAGCCTGACGGGTCCCTTCGGTGTTGACCTGCTGCTGGATCCCGGCCTTGGCGTTCAGATCATAGATGGCAGCCAGATGGAAGAAGTGGTCTATCTTGCCGATCAACTGCTCCTGCATCTCGACCGATACCCCCAGCAGCGGTTGCGTCATGTCGCCAAAAACCGGGACTGCGCGCGATTCATCCACATTCCAGAATGCAAATAACTCCGGCAATTTATCCTGATGAGAGGCGCGCATCAGAAAATAGACGATACAGTCAGGATGCTGTTGGAATAACTTTTTGATCAATCGACGCCCGATAAAACCACTACCGCCAGTAATGAAATAGTTCATAAAGAGAATCCTGCTACTGATTAGGGTGTTACTAGGTTGTTAGATATATCACGATTCATATGGGAATCCGCAATTTGATTGTCGGTTCGTGAGCAAACCCTAATTTCGGTGGTGTGCCTGTTCCGTTATTAGGTAGAACCCTCTATTTTTTGTCCCTAGACTGAAGTTGAAAAATCAGTAATGCCACAACTCGATTGCAGTTTCGTTGTCGCCATTACATTTATCTGTCGTTATTCAAGGAGAAGATCATGGCTAAGAAATTGAAAGCGCTGGCAGGGTCAGTGACCGACAACCAACTCACCTCCACCATCAAAGAGTCCACCCAGCAGATCTGGTTGGCAGGTCTGGGTGCCTATGCCAAGGCGCAGGAAGAGGGTGGCAAGATCTTTGAAGCGCTGGTGCAGGAAGGGGAAGCATTACAGGCCAAAACCCGTCAGAGCGCAGACGAGAAGATTGCCGCTGTGACCGACAAGACCGCCAATACCTGGGGCCGTCTGGAGCAGGTGTTCGAAGATCGCGTGGCCCGCGCTGTGGCCAGCCTCGGCATCCCGACCCGTAAGGATATCGACAAGCTCTCCAAGCGCATGGCCGAGCTGACCGACGTGGTCCAGCAACTGCTGGATGCGCAGGAAGAGGAAGCCCCTGCCGCAGAAGCCAAACCGGCTGCAGCCAAAAAGCCCGCTGCCCGCAAGCCTCCGGTAAAGAAGGCACCGGTAGCCAAGGCTAAAGAGGCCGTGGTTGAGCAGGCCGCCGATCTCCTCTCCGCCGCCGAAGACGCGGTGAAAGAGGTGAAGGCCAAAGCAGAGAGCGTCCTGCCCTGATCCCTCGTGGTGACGGAAGGTGATTGATACCGGCCCATGCCCTGCGCTGGGCCGGTCTTGTCATGGTGAATATCATGGATAGAGAGGCGACGCTATGAGTACCATCGCAATTGCCCTTGCTGGCGGCGGGCCGCTCGGCGGCATCTACGAGATCGGTGCCTGCGCTGCCCTCTCTGACAGCATCAGTGGCTTGCGCCTTGACCATGCCGATATCTATGTTGGCGTCAGTTCGGGGGCCGTGGTGGCATCGGCGCTGGCCAACGGCATTTCGCCGGCTAAGCTGGTGCGGATCCTGCTCAGCGATGATTCGGGAGAGATGTTTGACCCGGCCACCTTGCTGCGCCCCGCCTTTCGTGAATATGCTGACCGCCTGACCTCGATTCCGCCGTTGGCTTGGCAGAGCCTGACCTACTATCTGGCGGCGCCCTGGAAGCGCAGCCTGTTTGAATCGCTGCAGGGACTCTCCAAGGCCATTCCGACCGGACTGTTCGACAACCGCGGGGTGGATCGCACCCTGACCCAGTTTTTTTCTCGTCCCGGCCGCAGCAACGATTTTCGCCAGCTGCGCAGTCGACTGTTTGTGGTCGCCACCGAACTCGATACCGGCCATCCGGTCGCCTTCGGCAGCCCGGGGCTCGATGACGTGCCTATCTCGGCGGCGGTACAGGCGTCGGCCGCCCTGCCCGGCCTCTTTCCCCCTTCATTGATCAACGGTCGTTACTATGTGGACGGGGCGCTGATCAAGACTCTGCACGCTTCGGTAGCGCTGGAAGAGGGGGCGGATCTGGTGTTCTGCATCAATCCGCTGGTTCCCTATGATGCGGACATGGCCGCCGGCGCGCCGACCAATCTGGTGGACAGCGGTCTGCCGGTGGTACTGGCCCAAACCTTTCGCGCCATCATCCACTCCCGCATGCATGTGGGGATGGATCGCTACAAACACCAATATCCCGACGCTGACGCCCTGCTGTTTGAGCCCTCTTCTGCCGATGGCGAGATGTTCTTCACCAATGTGTTCAGTTATCGGTATCGCCGCCGTCTCTGCGAGCACGCTTACCAGCATACCCGCCGCGATCTCTGGCAGCGTCGTAACGAGCTGGCGCCGGTGCTGGCCAAGCATGGCCTCGAGCTCAATCTGGCCGCGCTGGCCGATGAAGATCGCACCCTGCTGGCCCCCGGCATTGGCTCGGTCGCCGCCCTCGACAAGTCGCTGGAGCAGTTGCAGCACTGGCTTGCCAAACGCTATCGCCACGGCGTGCGCCGTTCATCACCAAAGGAGTAGCATGGATCGCAAACCCAAACGTCGTACCCGGGAGCGGATCCTGACCACTGCCCTCGCCTGCTTCAATCGACAAGGGGAACCCAGCGTCACCACCTCGGCCATTGCGGCCGAGATGGAGATCAGCCAGGGCAATCTCTACTACCACTTCCACAACAAGGAGGAGATCGTCAACGCCCTGTTCTGCGAATTTGAACAGCAGATGGATCGCCTGCTGGAGGCGGTCAGCACCCCGTCCGATGAGCCCGAAGATATCTGGCTCTTTCTCCACCTGATGTTTGAAGCCATCTGGCAGTACCGTTTCCTCTACTACGATATCGCGACCCTGATGAGTGGTTATCATCAGGTGGAACAGCGCTTTTCCGCCCTGCTGCGCCGCAAGGAGCAGACCGCCATCGCCATTTGCAACCATCTGCAAACGGTCGGGCTGATGGAGGGCACGACGCAACAGATGCGCACGCTGGCGGCCAATGTGGCGCTGGTGGGCACATTCTGGATCTCTTACCAGCGGGCACTGTACCCCAAGGCGGACGCCGATATCGCCCTCGGCGTCTTTCAGGTGATGCAACTGGTCGCACCCTATTTGCGGGCCGATGCCCGCGCTCATCTGGGCGCCCTCGCCCACCACTACACCGACAAGGTTTGATTCACATGCTACAGGGAGAACAAGCATGACCACTTCACAACTCGAATTTGTCCCCTTCCCCTACGCGGATGCGGCCTATGAGTATGCTGGCCAGAAGCTGGCGGACAACTGGGAGCGTCTCCATCAGGGGGATGCCGAACCCTGGCCCGAGGATGAGCAGGTACAGGATGCCTGGCGGGCCTATCATGCCGGGGATTTTGCCCGGGCCGTCGCCCTTGGCGAAGCGGCCGGTGAGGCGGGCCTCAATGTGGCAAACAAGGCGCTGGTGATCCACGCCAGCTATCTGCTGGAAGACAAGTATGCCAAGCGCGCCGCCTTCGAGCGGGCGGCCAGCCATGCCGAGAAGCTGCAAAAGCGCCAACCCAAGAACGCCAACGCCTGGTATTTCCACGCTCTGGCCCTCGGGCGCTACAGCCAGGTGATCTCCATCTCCAAGGCCCTCTCGCAAGGAATTGGCGACAAGATCAAGGCAAGCCTTGAGAAGGCGCTGGAGCTGGCGCCACATCACGCCGAGGCCCATATTGCCTTTGGCGCCTGGCACGCCGAGATCGTCGACAAGTTGGGGGGCATGATCGGCGGCCTCACCTATGGCGCCAAGAAGGAGGAGTCCGAGCGTCATTTCAAGGAGGCGCTGGCGCTGATCCCCGAATCGGCTATCGCTCGCATGGAGTACGCCAACGCTCAGGTGATGCTGCACGGCAAGAGCCGCCTGAAAGCAGCCGAAGCCCTCTATGCTGAAGCGGCCGAGTGCGAACCCATGGATGCCATGGAGCGCCTCGATGTGGAGGCGGCGCGGGAAGAGCTGGAGGATTAACCGCCACTCCTGCCACTAAGAGGTAGTAAAACAAGAGGCCAACCCGCGGGTTGGCCTCTTTTATGATGGGGGCTGACCGGTTGGCTACGTCGTCACCGGTCGCTCAAGTGCACGCTCAACCCAGCAGCGCATCAAGGCCGTTCGGGTCGAACAACAGCTCCGGCTCCATCAGCACCAGCAACAGCAGTTGCTCGAACTCCACTGCAAACCGCTCGACCACCCGATCCGGATCCGGAACCAGCTTCTTGTCGGTGATAAGGCCCAGCTGCACCTTGTGATCGTAAGAGAGGATGGAGACGCCGACTCCTATATCTCCCGATTGCGGCACCCAGAACAGTGGTTGGCGTAGTTTTGCACCGGCCAGATAGAGGGTCTGCTGCGGGCCGGGTACATTGGTGATCACTGCACTGGCCTTGGCTGTGAGCAGCTCGACTGCCTGCTGCTGCACCGCATTGGGTGCCATGCCAAGGGCATGTAACAGGTTGAGCACCACCACGGGTTGCAGCGAGGTGCGCAGCGCCTGCATCCGGTCACGTACGGTATAGAGCCGCTGCAACGGGTGTTCAACATCAAGTGGCAAGTCCAGGGCCACCAGCCCGAAGCGGTTGCCAAGTGCCCCCTCATCGTCCGGTGCACGCATATTGACCGGCACCAGGGCGCGGATCTTGACCTTGTTGGCATCATCCCCCTTCTCCTGCAGGTAGTGGCGAAACGCCCCTGCGGTGGCGGCGATCAGCAGATCGTTGACCGAGCAGCCCAGTACCTTGCCCACGGCCTTGATATCCGGCAGATCAATTTGCTCCGACCAGGCTACCCGCTTGGTGCTGGTGGTCTTACCCCGCAGGCGGCAGGGGGAGTCATCACCGAGGGTGGCGATATTGCACAGCTCGCTCGCCAGATCGCGCCCGGTCTTGAGGTAATCCACCGCCTTGGTGGGATGGGTGACCACTTCGACATATTTGGACCAGAGGCTACCGGTCAGCTTGAGACCGGCTCGCACCAGACGGCTGCCCTGGTGGCAATCCTCATCATCCTCGTCATCGCTGTCATCCAGTGGCTCCGGTGACGGTGGTCGCGGCGCCCCTTCCGGTGTGTTATCCATCATGGTCAGCATGGCTCGCACCAGCGAGAAGCCATCGCCCATAGCGTGGTGAATGCGCACCACCAGCGCTTGCCCACCCAGCGAAGTGTCCGTCAGGTGCATATCCCACAGGGGGCGCTGGTGGTTGAGCGGCGTCGAGGCGAGATCGGCCACCAGCTTCTCCAGCTCCAGCTTGCCCGCTTCACCCGGCAGGATCACTCGCTTGAGATGCTGATCGAGATCGAAATCGGGATCATGGCGCCAGTAGTAGGAGCCCCCCTCCAGCAGGGCCCGCTGGTGGAAGCGGGGTTGCACCGAAATGGTGTGGCGCAATCCGGCACGCAGACGCGCTTCATCAAGCTCCCCTTCAAACATCAGGACACCGATGATCTGCATCAGGTTGTTGGGTCTGTCCATGCGTAACCAGGCGGTATCGACGCAGGAGATAAATTCACTCAGTGGCATGGTTGTTTCCCTACAAAATGAATTTACCGAGACGGCAAATTGATCCTGCCCTCATATACGGATGAAGACTTGATGCAATCAGAATGACTTTAATGAGTGCCGACTCGAAATATGAAATAAAGATGAAAGATTACTGACAAATAGAATCAAGAACCTCGCTGGATAATAAATCTGACAAACCATATGGCTTGCCAACTTATTTCAAACAGCCATCGTTTACAGCTGGTTTATTTAAAACCAGTGCAACGAAGAGTTTCAAACACGTTTGGGGCAAGGTAAGCGATTGTCGACATAATCGAGGATCTCTTGCTCCAGTACGCTGCGTACTGGCAACAGCATCAAACCAAGATGCACTTCCAGTTCCAGGGTATCTTCGTCCAGGGTGAGAGTGCCATGTACCCCTGAGCTGCGAAAGCGTAGCTCGGTCTCCTCTTCATCCGCCCATTCGCAATCGAGTTGATAGCTCTCGCTCATGTCCGCAGCGATGGCTTCGGCCGCGATCCGGGCGGCGGCCAGTCCCAGCGGATGCTGACGGCTGATCTGAATGATAGAGAGTGCTCTGCTGCCAGCGAGCGAGTTGAAGAACATGGTCGTTACTCTGGGTCATAAGTTAGTTATTGATATTAAACACATGTTCACAACAAATGAAAGGATGGTTCACATAAATGGGACTCACTTAACAGAGTCGAGAGGGATGCAGGCCATCAGCGGGGCATAGCATTTATTCCCTCCCCCGCGCGCGCTACACTTGTCACGGAACGGTCAGCAAAAGCTGCTTGTTTTTCATTCACTTGTATCTTCGTATCACCGAATTCCCATCAATGGGCCCAAGGCCAGAGAGCTGTAGATGACGCATCAAGAACATGCCCACGACGACGATAGCACCCTGGGTCGGCTCTACCGCCAGCTCAATCGGGTTGCAGCCTTGCGCGAGCAGATGCGTGCTCACCAGGAGGATCTGCAGGATCGGGATCGGCTACGCCAGTGGCAGGCCGACCGGTTGGGGCGGACCCATCGAGATCTGCTGGAGAGTGACCGCTATGGCCCTGCCGCCGAGTTTTTCCTGACCGATCTCTATGGCCCCGGGGATTGCGCCCGCCGCGATGCGGACGTGATGCGGGTGATGCCAACCGCCGAGCGGCTGTTGCCGGAGTCCGGCCTCAAGGTGCTGGCCCAAGCGATCGAGCTCGACGCTCTCTCCGAAGAGCTGGACTATCTGATGGTGGTGGCGCTGCGGCGCATTGATGGCATTGATCCCATCACGCCGGATCATTACACCATCGCCTATCGTGCCGTTGGCGAGCAGGTGCGCCGGGAACATCAGATTGCGTTGGTGAGCGAGCTTGGCATGACGCTGGACAGGCTGGCGAGAAAGCCGCTGCTGGGGGCAACCCTCAAGCTGGTGTCAGGGCCCGCCCATCTGGCGGGGCTTGGCGAGCTCTTCTCCTTTGTCGAGCGTGGTTATCAGGTGTGTCATCAGATGGGGCGTGCCAACGAGTTTCTCGAAACCATCGCCAGTCGCGAGACGGCGCTCATGACGGCGCTCTTTAGCGGCGACAGCAGTGCGCTTGGGTAAGGCTTATCTAGGGATAAGCCGCCAGAATAACAAAGCGGGCCGATGAGCCCGCTTTTCGTTTATCACTGTTTGCCGATATGTTGGCCAATGCAAGAGCGATCAGATCACCAACAGATCCATAAAGGCGTGCACCGGGGTGGCGGCAAGGCGCGGCCCATCCTGACAGAGGGCCAGAATGTCGCTGACCCGTTTGGCCGGGAAGCGGGTGGCCAGATTGTGCTGGAATTTCTCCACCAGCAGCGGGATCCCCTCCTCCCGGCGACGGCGATGGCCGACCGGATACTCCACCGCCACCTTGGCGGTGTGAGTACCGTCCTTGAAGAAGATCTGGATGGCGTTGGCAATGGAGCGCTTGTCTGCCTCCAGATACTCGCGGCTGTAGCGTTTATCCTCCTGCACCACCATCTTGCCGCGTAACGCGTCGATGCGGGGATCGGCGGCAACATCGTCCTCGTAATCCTCGGCGATCAGGCGACCGAAGATGAGTGGCACCGCCACCATGTACTGCAGGCAGTGATCTCGATCGGCCGGGTTGTTGAGGGCGCCGACCTTGCTGATGATGCGAATGGCCGACTCATGGGTGGTGAGTTCGATGCGGTCGATCTCCTCCAGCCGTCCCTTCACCTGCCCATGCAGCTTCATGGCGCACTCTACCGCAGTCTGGGCGTGGAACTCGGCGGGATAGGAGATCTTGAACAGCACGTTCTCCATCACATAGCTGCCGTACCCCTGATGCAGAGCGAACTGATTGCCCTTGAACAGCACATCGTAGAAACCCCACTTGGGCGCGCTCAGTACGCCGGGATAGCCCATCTCGCCGCTCATGGTGATAAGGGCGAGGCGCACCGCGCGCGAGGTGGCATCCCCCGCCGCCCAGCTCTTGCGGGAACCCGCATTGGGGGCATGGCGGTAGGTACGCAGGCTCTGACCATCGACCCAGGCCTGGGAGACCGCATCGATCACCTGATCGCGGGTGCCACCCAGCATGTGAGCCACCACGGCGGTGCTGGCGACCTTGACCAGCACCACGTGATCGAGACCGACCCGGTTGAAGGAGTTCTCCAGAGCCAATACCCCCTGAATTTCGTGGGCTTTGACCATGGCCACCAGCACATCGCTCATGGTGAGCGGCGCCTTGCCCTCGGCCACGCGAGTACGGGAGAGCCAGTCGGCGGTGGCCAGAATGCCCCCCAGATTGTCGGATGGGTGACCCCACTCGGCGGCCAGCCAGGTGTCGTTGTAATCGAGCCAGCGGATGATGGCGCCGATATCCCAGGCCGCCTTGACCGGATCGAGGCAGAGCTGGGTACCGGGCACCCGGGCGCCGTGGGGTACCAGTGTACCGGGGACTATGGGGCCAAGGTGCTTGGTGCACTCGGGGAAGCGCAGGGCCAAGAGGCCACAGCCAAGGGTGTCCATCAGGCAGTAGCGGGCGGTGTCGAGGGACGCTTCGCTGGTAATGGGGTGGTTGCAGACATAATCGGCAATATCGACCAGCACCTGATCAGGGTCTGGTCTGTGGTTGACGTCAACGTTGGCGGACATCGTGACTTCCTTATCGTTGTTGTAGAGAGACAAAGTGACGGGGGGCCGGGCCGACATAATCGGCGCTCGGGCGGATGATCCGGTTGTGCTCGCGCTGCTCCATCACGTGGGCGCACCAGCCGGTGACCCGCGAGCAGACGAAGATAGGCGTGAACAGCTTGGTCGGGATCCCCATGTAGTGATAAGCGCTGGCATGGAAGAAGTCGGCATTGGGAAAGAGCTCTTTTTCTTCCCACATCACCTTCTCCGCCTCGCAGGAGACGCGATAGAGGCGATCATCACCCACCGCCTCGGCAAGCTTGGCCGACCACTCCTTGATGATGACGTTGCGCGGATCAGAAGTGCGGTAGATGGCGTGGCCAAAGCCCATGATCTTCTCCTTGGCCGCCAGCTTGGCCAGCAGTTCGCGCCTTGCCTGCGTTTCATCTTGCCAATGTTCGATCATCGCCATGGCCGCCTCGTTGGCGCCGCCGTGGAGCGGGCCGCGCAAGGTGCCGATGGCGGCAGTGATACAGGAGAACATGTCGGAAAGGGTTGAGGCGCAAACTCGCGCGGCAAAGGTGGAGGCGTTGAACTCATGCTCGGCGTAGAGGATGAGGGAGACATGCATCACCCGCCGCTCCAGCTCGCTCGGTGCCTTCTGGTGCAGCAGCGCCAGAAAGTGGCCACCGATACACTCTTCATCGGTATCGAGGGCGATGCGAACGCCCTCGTGACTGAACTTGTACCAGTAGATCAGAATGCCCGGAAAGGCGGCCAGCAGCCGATCCGCCACTTCATGCTCATGCTCGAAACCATCTTCCGGCTCCAGATCGCCGAGCATGGAACAGCCGGTGCGCAGCACATCCATGGGATGAGCATCGGCGGGAATCCGCTCCAGCACCTCCAGCAGAGCTGTCGGCAAAGTGCGCAGGCGACGCAGTTCGCGCTTGTACGCGTCAAGCTGCTGCTCACCGGGCAACTCCCCCTTGAGCAGCAGATAGGCGACCTCCTCGAACTGGGCGCTATCGGCCAGCTCCTTGATGTCATAGCCGCGATAAGTAAGACCGGTGCCGCTCTTGCCCACGGTGCAGATACTGGTCTCCCCCGCGCTCTGCCCGCGTAGACCGGCCCCGCCCAACGGTTTTTGCTGTCCCATAAGCTGCCTCCTATTCCTTGGCTGTAAACAGACGATCCAGTGTCTGCTCGTAGTGGTGATATCCGATGAAGTCGTAGAGCGACTCCCGGGTCTGCATGGTCTCCACGACGGCCCGTTGATGGCCATCCTGGCGAATATGTTGATAGACGTTGAGGGCGGCCTGATTGGCGGCCCGGTTGGCACTCAAGGGGTAGAGCACCATATCGACCCCGTGGGCGGCCAGTTGCTCTTTGTCAAACAGCGCGGTTTTGCCGAACTCGGTCATGTTGGCGAGGATCGGCACTTTGGCCGCCAGCTTGAACTGGTCGTACTGGGCCAGTTCGGTCACCGCCTCGGCGAAGATCATGTCTGCCCCAGCGGCCACATAGGCGGCGGTGCGCTCAAGAGCCGACTCCATCCCCTCCACCGCCAACGCATCGGTGCGAGCCATGATGACGAACTCGCCATTCTCGCGAGCATCTACTGCCGCCTTGATCCGATCACACATCTCCTCCAGAGACACCACCGCCTTGTTGGGGCGATGACCGCAACGCTTCTGGGCAACCTGATCTTCCATATGGACAGCGGCAACCCCGGTTCGCTCGAACGCGCGAATGGTGCGGGCGATATTGAATGCCCCGCCCCAGCCGGTGTCGATATCGACCAGTAGCGGCACACGGGTCGCCGCTGTGATCCGTTCGGCATCGATCAGCACGTCGTTGAGGGAGGTCATGCCGAGATCCGGCAAGCCGTAGGAGGCATTGGCCACTCCGGCGCCGGAGAGATAGATGGCTTGAAAACCGCTGCGCTCGGCCATCAGCGCCATATAGGCATTGATGGTGCCGACGATCTGCAGGGGATGTTCATTGGCAAGGGCGGTGCGAAAGCGCAGGCCTGCCGAGGGGGACAAACTGGACATCATGACTCCTTTCACCTGTCTAGTCTGGCTATCTAATATCACGTTTACGTTAACGTCAATTATACTTTCGTAACATTCCGGCCGCAGGCAAGACAGGAAACCGGTTTTAGGGTAAATTTCACCAATTCCTTCAACAGGTTGAATTGTATGATGGAGCCCGGTTCCGTGATTGTCTGTCCGGCGTGCGACTTGCTGATCCAGCGCAAAGCACTGCCGCTGCGTCGCCATGCCCACTGCCCGCGTTGTCACCAACATCTCTATGGCCGTTATGCCTTTCGTCCCTCCCAGTTGATGGCCCTGACCATCACCGGATTTCTGCTGCTGCCCTCCGCCTTTTTTGAGCCGCTGATCTATCTGCGGCTGGCTGGGGTCAACACCGACGCCGACCTGCTGCGCGGTATTCTGGTGCTGTTTGGCGAGGGCGAATGGTGGGTGGCCAGCCTGGTGCTCTGGTGCGCCGTGTTGGCGCCGGTGGGATTATTGGCGGGGATCTTTGTGCTGGCTTCGGGTCTGGCCAAACGTTGGCACATTCTTCCCGTCACCTTGAAGCTGGTCGAGGTGTTTCGCCACTGGGCCATGCTGGAGGTCTATATCGTCAGCCTGCTGGTTGCCCTGTTCAAACTGATCGACATCGCCGATGTGCGCCTCGGTGGCGGCTTGCTCAGTCTCGGTATTTTGATGCTGCTCAACATGACCCTGCTGATCCTGTTTGACCCCGCCCCCTACTGGGCGCGGATCCCGTTAAAGGAGCCGGAACATGACCAGCGCCCGTGAGATGGGACTCTGCCGCTGCCATACCTGTGGTTTGCTGGTGCGCTATCAAGCCGGGGCTGTCTGCCCCCGTTGCAGCAGCAAATTGCAGGTGCGCATTCCCCGCTCCCTCGCCTGGTCGTGGGGCTTGCTGGCGCTCGCCACCTTCATGTTGTTGCCTGCTAATCTGTTGCCCATAACCCATTTCTACAACAAGGGGTTGCTGCAGTCAGATACCATCTTCAGCGGTATCATGATGCTCTATCGCAGCAAAATGAGCGGGATTGCCACCATAGTCCTCACCGCCAGCATACTGGTGCCGGTGGGTAAAATATTGGGGCTGGGCTGGATCTGCTGGCAGTTGCAGCGGGCCAAACCGGTGCGGCGCAAGCGCCAGCTGGTGATGTATCGGGTGATCGATTTTATTGGTCGCTGGTCAATGCTGGACTTGTTCGTGATTTCGCTGATGGTGGCACTGGTCGATCGGGGTGTGCTGCTGAGTGTCCGCGCAGGCCCGGGGGCCACCGCCTTTGCCGGTGTGGTGGTGCTGACCATGATGTCGGCTCGCATGCTTGATACCCGTTTACTATGGGACAAGGCGGCCCGTTGATGA
The DNA here is from genome assembly GCF_027706185.1 of Aeromonas sp. Y318-3. Taxonomy (NCBI): domain Bacteria; kingdom Pseudomonadati; phylum Pseudomonadota; class Gammaproteobacteria; order Aeromonadales; family Aeromonadaceae; genus Aeromonas; species Aeromonas sp. Y318-3. Next base: position 249,363 of record NZ_JAPDCN010000004.1, on the reverse strand, counting down.
TTTCTCTGTTTTTGTCTGATGTGCTGTTTAATCCAGCCAATAAGGAGTCACTATGATCGGGGCTGAACCCGTCATCGAAAAGCGTCGCTGGTTATCGCCGGTCTGGCTGTTACCCCTGATAGCCCTGCTGCTGGCAGGTGGCTTTCTCTATCAGCAGGTATTGAGCCGTGGCCAGCTTATCCAGATCAACTTCGCCCAGGGCAACGGCATCTTGCCGGGTAAAACCCAGGTTCGTTATCAGGGGGTGGCCATCGGCGTGGTGCAAGAGCTGGAGCTAGCTGAAGATGGCCGCAAGATTGCGGTGATGGCCAAGATTGACAGCCGTGCCAGACCGCTGATCCGCAAGGGATCCGACTTCTGGCTGGTGAGCCCCAAGGCGTCGCTCACCGAGATCTCCGGCCTCGATACCCTGGTCTCCGGCAACTACATCAACCTGCAACCGGGGCGTGAAAGCAATCCGCTGGAGGAGACCTTTGATGCACTGGAGGGCCCTCCCCCCGGCTATCAGGCTCAGGGGCGCATGCTGCACCTGACCGCCGATTCGCTGGGTTCGGTGGGGATTGGCGCCAAGCTCTATTTCCGCGGTATCGAGGTTGGCAGCGTCATCAATACGCGCCTGGGTCAAGACAACCAGAACGTCATTCTGGATCTGGTGATCGAGCCGCGTTTCGAACATCTGGTCAAAGCTGATACCCGCTTCTGGAACATCAGTGGCATCAAGGGCTCCTTCAGTCTGGCTGGCGTCAGCGTGGAGGCCGGCAGCCTCACCTCCATTCTGAGCGGCGGCATTGCCTTTGACTCGCCCAAAGATTCACCGGCACCGGAGAAGGGACAGACTTTCGTCCTCTACAAAGGGCTGGCGGAAGCAGCGCGCGGTGCGCGTATCGACATTGCGGCTGGCGATCTTCCGGTCAAGGAGGGGATGCCCATCCTCTATGAGGGGATCGAGATCGGTCGTATCGACCCCATTCGCCTCACCGACAAAGGCCGGATGGTCACAGCGCTGATCAACCCGGAGCAGGCTTATCGCATTACCGACAAGAGTCAACTGGTGTGGGAGAGCGTCTCTCTCTCCGCGACCGGCGTGCAGCATGCAGATCGCCTGCTCTCCGGCCCGGCCATTCGCCTCGACTATGTGGCGGGCAAACCGGTAGAGAAGATGACCCTGACCGATCGCGCCCCCCAGAGCGGCACCAAGGTGACGCTGCAGGCTGACGATCTGGCGGGGCTCAATCAGGATGCTCCTGTCTGGTACAAGGGATTGCAGGTGGGCCGTATCAGCCAGCTCACCCTGGATGCACGCGGCAATGCCAGCGTCGAGCTGGTGATGGCGCCGAACTATGGTCATCTGCTCAACCGTGCCCGCTTCTATCGCGCTTCCCCGCTGCAGATCGATGCCGATCTGAGCGGCATCAAGGTAGAAACCAGTCCGGCCAGTGCCTGGTTGGGAGGCGGGATCAAGCTGATACAAGCCAGAAGTGGCGAGCGGATTAACCGTCTCTACCCGAGTCAGGAGCTGGCACTGCTCGGTACCCGTGATGCCAAGCCGCAGCGCTGGTTGCTCAAGGCAGATCAGGCCGATGGCATTGGCATTGGCTCGCCTGTGCTCTATCTGGGGCTGGAAGCGGGCAGGGTCAAACAGCTGCGCGCCGCCAAAGAGGGGGTCGAGATCGAACTCGAGATTGATGGGGTCTATGCTCCCCTCCTCGCCCAGCAACCCCAGTTCTGGAAAAAACCGGCCATCGACACCAAGGTGCGGGTCGATGGGGTGCAGGTCAAGGTGGGCAACCTCGGTACCCTGCTACGGGGTGCCATCGAGTTTGATCGGTTGGCCAATGGCCGCAGCAGCCATCAACTGTTCGATTCCAGGGAGCAAGCCAAGGCCAAGGTGCGCCAACTGTCACTGGTAGCAGAGAGCAATCCGGGGCTCGGGATTGGCAGCCCGATCCGCTATCGTGGGGTCGATATCGGCAAAATTGAAGAGATCGAGCTGGAGCCGTCTCTGGGTCAGGTGATCTTTAAGGCGGAACTCGATGGCCACTATGCCGAGCGTTTCCTGCAGTCCGGCGCCCGCTTTACTCTGGTGCAGGCCAAGCTGGGGCTGGGCGGTGTCGCTCACCTCGATACCCTGATCAAGGGGGCGTTTGTAGAAGCACAACCCGGTAAAGGCGCAGGCAAAGATCGCTTCCCCTTGAGTCAGGTCGGCCCGGTGGGTCTGGCCCTGACCCTCAAGAGCCCCTCAGTCAATGGCCTGAGCATTGGCAGTCCGCTACTGTTTCGCAAGATGGTGGTGGGCAGTGTCACCAAGGTGGCGCTGGCTCGGGATGGCAGCGAGGTGGTGATCGACGTTAACGTAGATCAGGAGTATGCCCATCTGGTGCGGGCCAACTCCCGTTTCTGGAATGTCTCCGGGGTCAAGGCGGATATCGGGCTGACCGGCGGCACTATCGAAGTTGAGACGGTGCAGAGCCTGCTGGCCGGCGGCATTGCTTTCAATACGCCGGAGAGAGAGATGGGTCCAACAGTCAAGGCTGGCCACAGCTATCCGCTCTATGGCAAGGCCGAGAAAGAGTGGCTGGAGTGGAGTCCGCGTATCCAGCCCTGATCTCTTCCCTTTGTATCTCATCCAAGCCCGGCACAGTGCCGGGCTTTTTTATATTCCGGTGCCTGTTGATAGGGTTCAGATTCAGAATATTCTTAGCCTTGTGGTATGATATCGCCCCTCTTTTTCGGTCAACGAGACGGCACAGTGCACGACAACACCTTCCTTCCCGATTACTTTTTACGTCACATTGCGGCCATCATGCCGGCCCATCTCTCGATGGATGAGTTTGTGGCCAGTTGTCGACGTCCGCTGCGCCGCAGCATTCGGGTCAATACCTTGAAGGTCGCCGTCTCGGATTTCGTCGCCCTGATGGAGCCACTGGGTTGGCAGCTTGACCCTGTGCCCTGGTGTGATACCGGCTTCTGGCTGACCCGCAGCGATGAAACCGTCCCACTTGGCAACACCGCCGAGCACTTGAGCGGGCTCTTCTACATTCAGGAAGCGAGCTCCATGCTGCCGGTGACGGCGCTCTTTGCCAGCGACAAGATCAAAGCGGATGGTATGTTGCTGGATGCAGCGGCGGCCCCCGGCTCCAAGACCACCCAGATAGCCGCCCTGATGAACAATCAGGGGATGTTGGTTGCCAACGAGTTTTCCAGCAGCCGGTTGAAAGTGCTTAGCGCCAATATCCAGCGCTGCGGCGTGACCAATGTAGGTATGACCCATTTTGATGCCAAGGTATTTGGCCAGTGGTTGCCGGAGACCTTCGATGCCATCCTGCTCGATGCCCCCTGCTCCGGTGAAGGTACGGTGCGCAAGGATGAAGATGCGCTTCGCAACTGGAGTATCGAGAGCATCGACGAGATTGCGGCGGTGCAACAAGGGTTGCTGGAGAGCGCCTTCCATGCCTTGAAACCGGGTGGCGTACTGGTCTACTCCACCTGCACCTTGAGTGAGCAGGAGAACCAAGCGGTTTGCCAATCCTTGCTGGACAAGTTTGGCGATGCCTTGAGTTTTGACTCGCTGGCTGACCTGTTCCCCTATGCAGAGCAGGCCTGTACATCCGAAGGATACCTGCACGTTTGGCCCCAGATCTTCGACAGTGAGGGCTTTTTCGTCGCCAGATTGCGCAAGCATCACTCGGTGCCCAACACCATGTTCAAGCCGGGCAAGCTGGGTAAATTCCCCTTTGCGCCGCTTCCTGCCAAAGAGGCGGAACCCATATTGCGCGAGATCGAAGCCAACTTTGGGGTGGCACCGCAGGGTCAGCTGTTTGGCCGCAATGACGAGATCTGGCTCTTCCCCCAGCGGTTTGATCAGGTGCAGGGCAAGTTGCGTTTCGATCGCATCGGCATCAAGTTGGCCGAAACCTTCAAGAAAGGTTATCGCCTCACTCATGAGTGGGCACTGGCCTATGGCGATAAAGCGAGCAAGGGCGTGGTCGAGCTGGATAGCGCCAATGCGCGGGAATTCATGATGGGGCGGGATGTCTGGCCAGAACAGGATGCTGGCACTGGCGAGGTGATCGTCCGCTATCAGGGACATACCCTGGGGATGGGGAAATGGGTGGGTAGTCGGGTCAAAAATGCCCTCCCCCGCGAGCTGGTGCGTGACAACAATCTGTTCAATGCGTAGTGGGCCGTTCGGTGCATAAGCACTTGAACGAGTCTGAAATACCCACACTCTGGTTGAACTTTTCTTCGGATCTTGAAAAGCCTTGAGCCTTGTCTAAGCTTAAGGCAATCCGAACACCAGTTAGCGCACGGCTCTGCAAGGAGCCAATTCCCCTATGCCAGGTACAAGGAATTCGTACCTGGCTTTTTTTATCTCTTCACGTATCGCTGTTACTTCACTCTTGTGTCTATTCAACGGTCTCTTCGACCTGTGTGGCGACTCTGTTTTCAAACGGAGGTTCTCTACCCAGCTCATGTTGGTAGAGCAGATCGATCGCCTGCTCGATGAGTGATGCCTGACTGTCTTCGAGATGAAGACCCAGTGCGGCCAATCGTTCGGCGTGGCGATTGCTGATCCAGCATTGCAGCCGGGTATGGGTCTCCTGCTTGCGTTTTACATGTTGGCGCTGCCGCTCGGCATTGTTTTGGGGCACCGCCTCTTGCTCTTCACGCACTGTCATTTCTTGGCTCATATGTCCTTGCGATGTTCCATTTCCGGATTTGTTATCTCTCATCACATGCCATTATCCATAGGAAGATGGCCCTTCCCCTTTGGGCTGCTGGCTGCACGGCAAATATATCATCAGATCAACAAGATATCATTTAACATAAAAAACGAAGTGACGCAGTTATATCAGAGCAAGCCATCAAGGGCATGATCGGAGAATTTGTGGGCGTCATCGAAATACTCCTGCAGGGTTCGCATATCCTTGTGGCGAGTGACTTCAATGATCTTGTTCATCGGTTTGCCGGCAGTCACCGCCGAGGTGATAAATCCGCGCCGCAGGCTATGGCCACTGACGTAGAGATCGTCGATGGTTTGACCTGTTCGCCGCTTGATCATCAGATTGATGCCCTGGGGGCCGAGTGGTTCAGCCATCAGTTGCCCCCAGCGGTTCATACGCCGAAATAGCGGCCCCTCGCTGATGCGGCTTTTGTGTAGCCAGTTTTGCAGAGCCGACACAGGACAATAGTGCTTGCCCGGGATCAAGGCTATCTCGGTTTCATGGAGCTGATGCTTGCTCGGTTTGAGGCGAAGGCGGATCCCCTGCCCCACAAAATCGAGATCGCTCACCTCAATTCTGGCAGCTTCCGAACGGCGCAAGGCGCCACTGAACATCAGCAGTAGCAGGGTGTGATCACGCAAGCCCGCCAGATCATGGGTGTCGATGCCATCCAGCACCTGGGTCAGGGGTTGCAGAGTCAACGCCCCCGTTTTGCGCTTACGGTTATCACCCAACCTGACAATACCGCGCATCATCTCCTTGATTTCGGGATGCTCGGTGGGCATGGGATGGATGCCTTTCTGCTTGAAGGCATAACGGATCCCCGCCAGACGCCTTACCAGGGTTGCCGGTTTACGAGGTTCACCGTTACGCAGCTCCCCCTTCCCCTCCTCTTTATCCAGCCATACCCAGTCGGCCAATACGCCGTCGGCCTGATCAGCGAGAAAATTCATAATGACGTGATGGGTCGCTTGCAGCGGATCCAGCCCGTGCAATTGGCACCAGAAGACAAAAATACGGGTATCCGCCTGATAGGCATTGAGTGTGGAAACCGCTTTTGCACTGCGCAAAAAGCGGCGTGCCCGACTATTAAGCTGTGCATCGAAAACAGTCTGCAGTGACTGATGAGCTGGATTGGACGAGGATGGATATGCCACGGAACTCTATGATTCATATGAAGTTTGAGAGGATCTTACAGGATCCTCTCCATACATCAAGTATCGATAATGAATATTATCGATACTTAAAGACTGATGTTTTTATACCCTTTGGCCACATTAGATAAACGAAACATCGGAATATGATTCGACTCAGTTTATATGGATGAACAGGTTACATAGACTGGGAAGACGTGAGAGATAACACGGTTCGGTGTTGATATTCAGGTGGGTAATCAGCTTGGCATTTGAAATATAAAAAGCCCCGAGCAACGGGGCTTCTGTGTTATTTTTTCGCCAGTTTGAATAGTTCAAAGAAATTCCGGCTGGTGGCGTCCGCCAATTCATTAAGCGGAATCTGACGCAGATCGGCAATAAACTGGGCAACGTCTCGCACAAAGGCGGGTTCGTTCTCCCTCCCCCGATGCGGCACGGGTGCTAGATAGGGCGAGTCGGTTTCGACCAGCAATCTGTCAAGGGGAAGTGCCTTGACCACCTCTTGCAATGCAGACGCATTTTTGAAGGTGGCGATCCCGGAGATGGATATATAGAACCCCATCGCCATTGCTGCTTCTGCCATTTCGAGGGATTCGGTGAAGCAGTGCAGCACACCGCCAACCTGATCAGCTCCCTCTTCACGCATGATCTGCAAGGTATCTTGCTGGGCATCGCGGGTATGGATGATCAGTGGCTTGTTCAGTGCACGAGCGACCCGAATATGTTCACGAAAGGAGGCTTGCTGCACCTCTTTGTTCTCGGGGGAGTAGAAGTAGTCGAGCCCAGTTTCGCCGATGGCGATCACTCTTGCGTCAGCAGCCTGTGTCAGCAACAAGGCTGCATCCACCCCGGGTTCCTGATTGAGCGGATGTACCCCGCAAGAGGCAAATACCTGGGGATAGGGAGAGATCGCCTCGAGCATGGTCGGGAACTGTGCCTGAGTCACACTGACACAGAGAAAATATCCCACGTCCAGTTTCGCGGCCTTTGCCAGTACATCAGCCAAGCTGGTCTGCTTGCTGCCATAGCTGAGGCGATCGAGATGACAGTGGGAATCAACGAGTAACATATAAAACCTTTCTGCTTGTCGGTACTTATAACCAGCGACTGAGCCAGTTCATCAGATGGATGGTGGGATTGGAGAGCTGACCCGGCTGACATGCCGCTTTCAGGGCAACCAGATCTTGTTCTGCCTCCAGCAGTTTTTCGCTGGAGTGCTGCTCCGCCAACCGTTGACTCAAGATGGCCAGATCAGGCATTGCCAGCTGATGGTGACCACATCCGGCCTGGGTTTTCAGGGCATCGCACAAGAAGAGCTGCAACCAGTGCAACCTGACCTGCGTCTCCTGACCAAGCTGGCTGCACAATGCCGTCGCCTTGACCGGACTTTGACTCAGGGCGACAAACTGCTCCAGCAGTTCGCGGCGAGTACCGTCCTGTTGCTGCTCGATATAGTCGAGTACCCGCAGCGGGGCCCCCTGACAGATCCGCACCTGAGCCAGAGTGGCCTGATGACCCTGCTCGGCCAACCAGCGAACTGTTTCCCCTTCCGCAGGCAACTGACAGACATGTTTGTGACAGCGACTGAGAATGGTGGGAAGCAACCGGGAAACCTGGGAGGCAATCAGCAACAGCAAGCTGTCGCCGGCCGGCTCTTCCAGGGTTTTCAACAGGGCATTGGCTGCCGATTCGGTCATCCGCTCCGCATCAGGAATGATCACCACCTTGCCACGGCCGAGCTGGGCAGAGCCCTGCAGCCGGGTGCAGATCTCTCGAATGGCCTCGACCCCGATGGTCTTGCTGTCGCGCGTTATGGTGCCGAGATCCGGGTGGTTGCCCTTGTCAAACAGCTGGCAGGAGTGGCACTGACCACACGGCTCTCCACGATCCGGTTGTTGGCAAAGGTGCAAACGCGCCAGCCGCTCAGCCAGTTGATCCTTGCCAAGACCGGGATCGCCCAGCAACAACCAGGCGTGGCCGAGACGACCGGACTGGGCCGTCTGGCTCAGGGCATGCCAGTCGGGGATCAGCCAGGGATACATAGGTGCTCGTTCGACAGATAGTGATCCAATGCACGCTCGATGGCAGCTTTGACCTGTTCCGGCGTTTGCGCCGCATCGATCACCACAATGGAATCATCCTTGGCGGCCAGTTCGAGATAACGAGTTCGGGTACGCTCGAAGAAGCTCAGTTGCTCCAGTTCGATGCGATCCAGCTCGCCACGATGGCGCGCGCGCTGCAAGCCAAGGGCAGGATCGATATCGAGATAGAGGGTGAGATCCGGCTTGAAGTTGCCGAGCACTGCCTGCTTGATGGCTCCGATAAGCGGTGCATCGATACCACGGCCGCCACCCTGATAGGCCTGGGAGGAGAGATCGTGGCGATCCCCCACCACCCAGACACCGTCGGCCAGTGCGGGTTTGATGCGGGTCTCCACCAGTTGTACCCGGGAGGCATACATCAGCAGCAATTCCGCCTCGATGGTGAGGCGCTCGTCGTGCACCTCTTTGACGATGGCCCGCATCCGCTCGGCCAGCGGCGTACCACCTGGCTCGCGGGTGCACTCGATCCGGTTGATGCCGTGGCGCTGCAGATAGTCGGTCACATAACGCACGGCCGAGCTCTTCCCTGCCCCTTCCAATCCTTCGATCACAATAAATTTAGACATTAGGGTTTCTTCAATATGTATTCGCGAACCGCCCGATTGTGTTCATCGAGGGTCTTGGAGAAATAGTGGGCACCGCCCCCCTTGGCGACAAAGTAGAGATAGTCGGTCGATTTGGGGTTGAGCGCTGCTTCGATGGAGGCCTTGCCCGGCATGGCGATGGGCGTGGGCGGCAGACCGTCGATCACATAAGTGTTGTAGGGATTCTTGTCGGTCAGATCACTGCGGCGAATGTTGCCGTCGTAGCGATCCTTCACCCCGTAAATGACGGTGGGATCAGTCTGCAACTTCATGCCCAGACGCAGACGGTTGACGAATACGGAGGCGATCTGCGCCCGCTCGTCCGGCTGGCCGGTCTCTTTCTCGATGATGGAGGCCATGATCAACGCCTCGTAGGGGGTCTTGTAAGGCAGGTTGGCCTGACGTTTCTCCCAGCTCTGCTGCAGGAAAGTCTCCATATCCTGATGGGCACGACGCAGGATCGAGAGATCGCTGGCATGGGTGGTATAGGCGTAGGTTTCCGGCAGGAACCACCCCTCCAGCTTGCCATTCTCGATGCCGAGCTCCTGCGCCAGGTCGGCTTCGGATTGCTCGACGGTCAATCGCTCAAGGTATGGGGCGCTGGAGAGCTGCTTCTGCCAATCCTCGAAACGGGAACCTTCGACGAAGGTGAGGCTGAAGTGAAACTCCTTACCCGATGCGAACAGAGAAAGGGTCTCCTTGAGAGGGGCCCCTTCCTTGATTTCGTAGGTGCCCGATTTGATGGCCACCAGTTCGGGGTGGCTGCGCAGCCAAAGCCGCACCGCCCAAGGGCTGGTTTCCCCCTCACCCAGTTCGGCGATGAGGCGCGCCGCATGGGCGCCCTTCTCCACCGTAAAGAGCCGGGTCGGCCCCTTGTTGGTGAGCGTCTCTACCTGTTGCCATTTGTAATGTACATAGCCCCCGGCAGCGGCTACCGTCAGTGCCGCCCCCGCGAGCAGGGTGTAAAGCCGATTAAACTTCAATGACCAAACGCTCCTGTAAACGGCGACTCAATACCGCTGGGGGATAGTGAATATCCTCTATGCCATTGACCGGCACGATCCCCATCAGGGTATTGGTGAGCCACACCTCTTCAGCCTGCCATAGTGACTCCAGCGGAGCCTCTACCACACGCAACTCAATACTCATCTGTTTCAGCATCGCCATCACCTGGCGGCGCATGATGCCATCGACACCACCGCGGGCGAGATCGGGCGTAAACACCGTCTTGCCCCGACGCCAAAACAGATTGGCACTGACCCCTTCAATGAGAAAACCGCGACTGTTAAGCACTATCCCTTCGACTGCATTTCGACTGACAAGTTCGCTTTTCAGCAATACCTGCTCCAGACGATTCAAAGTTTTAAGCCCGGCCAGCATGGGCGCATCGCCGATCCGCTGGCGGCACACCACTATATCGATCCCCTCCTGTTGCCACTGGCCATAGTGAGTGGGAAATGGCGCCAGAGTGACAATCCGGGTTGTGTGCTGACATCCGCTGCCATCATAGCCCCGCCCCCCTTCGCCGCGGGTCAGGATCACCTTGGCCACGCATTGTGGCTGCTCGGCCACCATCTCTTCAACCTCCCGGGTCAAGAGATCCCAGTCCGGTTCAACCAATCCCAACCGGTTGTTCGCCTGCTGCAACCGTGCCAGATGGGCAGGCCACTGCAACACGCGCCCCTCCCTGACCGCCATGGTGGTGAAATGACCGTCACCATAAGCCAACCCCCGATCATGGGCCGAGATGGTATCAAGCTTCATTCCATTGATAAGCAAAGGGATCCCTCCGATAAAAAAGGCCCGATACCGGCAGTATCGGGCCTGTGTCTTTGCCCTGCGGCAAATTATACGCGTTTGAAGATCAGTGAGCCATTGGTGCCGCCAAAACCAAACGAGTTGGAAAGGGCGTACTCGAAGCTACCTGGCTTGGCCACATGGGGTACCAGATCCAGATCGCACTCATCATCCGGGTTGTCCAGGTTGATGGTGGGCGGAGCCACCTGATCACGCAGGGCCAACACTGTGATGATCGCCTCGATGGCACCGGCGGCGCCCAACAGGTGACCGGTCATGGACTTGGTGGAGCTGACCATCAGGGATTTGGCGTGCTCACCAAACACCGACTTCATGCCACGCAGTTCAGCCACATCACCCAGCGGGGTGGAGGTACCGTGCGCGTTGATGTAACCAATCTGCTCGGGGGCAATGCCGGCATCCTTGATTGCATTTTTCATGGCACGAGCGCCACCGTTGCCATCTGCAGGAGGCGCAGTCATGTGGTACGCGTCACCGCTCATGCCAAAACCGACCAGCTCGGCGTAGATCTTGGCGCCACGGGCCTTGGCGTGCTCGTACTCTTCCAGTACCAGTACACCGGCACCGTCACCCAGCACGAAACCATCGCGATCTTTATCCCACGGACGGCTCGCTTTTTGCGGCTCGTCGTTGCGGTTGGAGAGTGCCTTGGCGGCAGCAAAACCACCCATCCCCATCGCGGTGGAGGCTTTCTCCGCACCGCCAGCGACCATCACGTCGGCATCACCGTAAGCAATCATCCGGCCCGCCATGCCGATGGCATGGGTACCAGTGGTACAGGCGGTAGTCACGGCGATGTTCGGCCCTTGCAGACCTTTCATGATGGAGAGATGACCGGACACCATATTGATGATGGTGGACGGAACGAAGAAGGGACTGATCTTGCGCGGGCCGCCGTTGACCAAGCTTTCGTGGTTCTGTTCAATCAGACCCAGACCGCCGATACCGGAGCCAATCGCCACGCCGACACGTTCGGCATTCTCTTCATTGATGGTCAGGCCGGAATCATCCAGCGCCTGCATACCGGCCGCGATGCCGTATTGAATGAAGAGATCCATCTTGCGAGCGTCTTTACGGTTGATACCGTACTGCTCGGGATCGAAATCCTTGACCAGACCTGCGAAGCGGGTTGCAAACTCGCTGGCATCAAAATGTTCGATAAGGGAAATGCCGCTCTGCCCGTTGAGCAGTGCTTGCCAGCTGGATTCGGCAGTGTTACCCACCGGGGAAAGCATCCCCAAGCCGGTCACCACGACTCTGCGTTTTGACACTGAGGTAGTCTCCGAGAGGTGTTTTGAAAGGGAACAAATACAAAAGAAGCGGCCCTTGGGCCGCTTCTCTTAGAACAGGAACTTATTCCTGATTAGCGGTGATGTAGTCGATAGCCGCTTGAACAGTGGTGATCTTCTCGGCTTCTTCATCAGGAATTTCGGTATCGAATTCTTCTTCCAGCGCCATTACCAGTTCAACGGTATCCAAAGAGTCAGCGCCCAGGTCGTCGACGAAGGAGGCAGCGTTCTTAACGTCTTCCTCTTTAACACCCAGTTGTTCGATGATGATTTTCTTTACGCGTTCTTCGATGTTGCTCATGACCTGAATTTTCCTTTAAAAATACGCTATTTGCGTCTGGTTGGGGTAGTTTATTCAATTGACGTGAGTTTGCAAGTAGCTTGCCGCTGGTCAAACCACGAAATGTGCCAAACTTCGGCGTACTATCGCAAATTTGAACAGATCTTACGACAAATTGATTACACCATGTACATCCCGCCATTAACATGCAGGGTTTCGCCGGTGATATAGGCTGCTTCATCAGAAGCCAAGAATACCACAGCTGCGGCAATTTCTTTTGGATCACCCAAACGGGCGGCAGGCACCTGACTCATGATGCCGGCACGTTGATCGTCATTCAGGGCACGGGTCATGTCGGTTTCGATGAAACCGGGAGCAACCGCGTTCACTGTGATACCACGGGATGCCACTTCCCGCGCCAACGATTTGGTAAAACCAACCAGACCGGCCTTGGCGGCAGCATAGTTGACCTGACCAGCATTGCCCATGGTTCCCACCACGGAGCCAATGCTGATGATGCGACCGTGACGTTTCTTCATCATGGCACGCAACACCGGTTTGCTCAGACGATAAAGCGAGGTCAGATTGGTATCGATGATCTCGTTCCACTCGTCATCTTTCATCCGCATCAACAGGTTGTCACGGGTGATCCCCGCGTTGTTGATCAGGATGTCGATGTCGCCAAAGCGCGCCTTGATGGCGGCGAAGACGGCTTCGATGGATTCCTGGCTGGTCACGTTCAGTGCCATGCCGCAACCATTGTCACCCAGATAGGCGCTGATCGCCTCGGCACCGCTCTCGCTGGTCGCGGTACCGACCACTTTCGCGCCACGGGCCACGAATGTTTCGGCAATCGCACGGCCGATGCCACGACTGGCACCGGTCACCAACACAACCTTATCGGTAAAGCTCATCACTTGCTCCTGTTTACTTGATCTGGGCCAGCGCCTGCTCGAAAGAGGCGGCATCGTTGGCGTGAATACCTTCCACGCGCTTGTCGATGCGCTTGGCGAGCCCGGTCAGCACTTTGCCCGGTCCCATCTCGATCTCGAGGGTAACACCCTCATTGGCCATCCGCTCGACAGTCTCGGTCCAACGAACCGGGCTGAACAGCTGACGTACCAGCGCTTGCTTGATGGCGGCCGGATCCTGTTCACAGGATACGTCGACATTATTGATGACCGCGATGGTTGGAACCTTGATCTCGATCCCGTCCAGCGCAGCTGCCAGTTTTTCTGCGGCAGGTTTCATCAGCGCGCAATGAGACGGCACGGAGACTGGCAGCGGCAACGCACGCTTGGCGCCAGACTCTTTCATCAGCACATTGGCGCGCTCAACGGCCTCTTTGTGACCGGCGATAACCACCTGGCCCGGGGAGTTGAAGTTGACCGGAGAGACCACCTGCCCTTGTGCCGCTTTTTCGCAGTTGGCGGCGATGGATTCGTTATCCAGACCGATGATAGCAGCCATGGCGCCGGTGCCTTCGGGTACCGCTTCCTGCATGGCCAGACCACGCAGCTCGACCAGTTTGACCGCATCGGCAAAATCAAGTGCGCCACTGCAAACCAGCGCGGAGTACTCACCCAGGCTGTGACCCGCCATGACGGCGGGGGTTGCCCCACCCAGCTGTTGCCACAGGCGCCACAGGGCGACAGAGGCCGTCAGCAGCGCAGGCTGGGTGTGCCAGGTTTTGTTCAGATCTTCAACCGGACCATTCATCACCAGGGCAAACAGGTCATAACCCAGCACCTGACTCGCCTCGGCGAAGGTCTCCTTGATCACGGCATGTTGTTCGGCCAGCTCGGCCAGCATGCCAACGGACTGGGAACCTTGTCCCGGGAAGGCAATGGCAAATTGGGTCATCATTGATTCCTTTTAGATAAGACAAAAATGAAATCGGTGACGGGATGATGGGCGCACCATCCCGCCGAAGATCAGAGGCGAACCAGCGCCGAGCCCCAGGCAAAACCGCCACCAAAGGCTTCCAGCAGTACCAGCTGACCCGGTTTGATCCGGCCATCCCGCACCCCTTCGTCGAAGGCGACCGGAACAGAAGCGGCAGAGGTATTGCCGTGCTTGTCGAGGGTCAGCACCACTTTATCGAGGCTCATACCGAGCTTCTTGGCGGTGGCACTGATGATGCGGAAGTTGGCTTGATGCGGCACCAGCCAGTCCAGCTCGCTCGGCTCGATACCTGCAGCGGCCAACGTTTCGGTGACGATCTCACTCAGACGGGTGACCGCGACCTTGAAGACATCGTTGCCTTTCATGTACATGTAGGCTTCGAGCTCGGCACCCGGCATGCCGCGACGAGGGTGCGGCAGCTTGAGCAGCTCGCCATAACGGCCATCGGCATGAAGATGGGTAGAGAGGATACCCGGCGTCTCGCTGGCACCGACAATCACAGCCCCTGCCCCGTCACCAAACAGGATGATGGTGCCGCGATCTTGTGGATCGCACATGCGGGAGAGTACATCGGCCCCGACGACCAGCACATGGCGGGCGGCGCCCGATTTGACGAACTGATCGGCAATAGAGAGTGCGTAGGTGAAACCGGCACAGGCAGCAGCCACGTCAAAGGCAGGAATGCTCGGTACGCCGAGCAGCCCCTGCAGCTCGCAGGCAGCAGCCGGGAAGGCATTTTCAGCACTGGTAGTGGCCAGCACTATCATATCGAGATCGGCAGCGGTCAGACCGGCTGCTTCCAGGGCCCGCAGGGCGGCCTGGTAAGAGAGGGTGGCAACGGTTTCGTCAGCCCCGGCAATACGGCGCTCACGGATACCGGTGCGTTCCACGATCCACTCATCACTGGTCTCAACCATCTGCTCAAGATCGGCGTTGGTACGCACTGAACTCGGCAGGTAGCTGCCAGTACCCAGAATTTTGCTATGCATAGAGTTCTTATAGATCCCTGTCAGAGAAGACAGCTTCAAGGCGATCTGCTATTTGCAGTGGAAGTTGATGTTTGGCCTCTTGTGCGGCCAGCAGGATCGCATTACACAGGGCGCGCCGTTCGGCCCGCCCATGACTTTTTACCACAATGCCGCGCAATCCTAACAGACTTGCCCCGTTATACTGGTCGGGGTTCAGGTAAGAAAAACGCCGTTTGAACATAAATCCGGCGATCCGACCAAGAAAAGTGCGTTTCTTGCGGGGATATCCGGCCAGCTGGGCCATCATCCGCACCACCCCTTCTGCCGTCTTGAGGGCGACATTGCCGACAAAACCGTCACAGACAATCACATCGCTGTCACCGCTGAAGATGCGATCCCCTTCGACGAACCCGACATAATTGAGCGCGTGGCACTGACGCAACAATTCGGCGCTGTGGCGCACCAGATCGTTGCCCTTGATCTCCTCCTCGCCGATGTTGAGCAAGGCAACACGGGGGGATGCAATGCCTTCTACCTTTTCGGCCACGACGGAGCCCATCACGGCAAACTGCAGCAAGGTATCCGCATCGCAACTGACGTTGGCGCCTAGATCCAGCATCACGGTGCGTTTGCCGCTCAATGTCGGCAGCGCCTTGATAAGTGCCGGCCGATCGACCCCGGGCAGGGATTTGAGCACGCACTTGGCCATCGCCATCAACGCACCGGTATTGCCGGCACTGACGCAGGCATCGGCCTCACCGGCTTTCACCAGATTGAGTACCACCCGCATGGAGGAGTCTTTCAGAGTACGCAGCGCCACGATCGGTTTATCGCCCATGCCAACCACTTGGGATGCATGTACGAAACGGACTCGGGGATGATTCAGCAAACCATGTTGCTGCAGCAGAGAGGAGGTCTGGTGCTGGTCGCCGACCAGGATCAGTTTTAGCTGGGGTAAAAGAGACAGTGCCTGCACGGCGGCAGGCACTGTTTCCGAGGGGCCAATATCTCCCCCCATGATGTCTAGCGCGACAGTTTGCGTAGACAAAGGCAATCCTTAAGCGATTACCTTTTTACCGCGGTAGAAACCATCGGCAGTCACGTGGTGACGACGATGAATTTCGCCACTGGTCTGATCAACAGTCAGGGCAGCGGTGGTCAGCGCATCGTGGGAACGACGCATGCCACGCTTGGCACGGGTTTTACGGTTCTGTTGTACGGCCATTGTAGGCTAACTCCTAAATTCACTTACGTTTAAGCTCTTCAAGAACTGCAAAGGGATTCGGCCGCTCATCAGCAGGTTCGATTTCACCCCAGGTCATCTCCATGTTTCCTCTCGGGCATGCATCCAGAGAATGCATTGCGACTTGAGGCAACGAGAGGATGAGTTCATCCTCCAGGATTTGATGAAGATCTATCTCGCCGTTTTCGTCCAACTCAATGGGCTCATAAGCTTCCGGCAGTTCTTCCTCGTTTGTTCTTTCGAACAGCGGAGTGTAGATAAATTCAGCTTCACAGAGGTGTTCGAATGTCTCTCCGCAACGTTGGCAAACCAGATCAACCTTGGCATGGGCAGTGCCTTTCATAACGGTCAACTTCTGGACATCTTTGCCAAAGTGCAGTGATACATCGATATCACTCTGCAAGCCAGCGGTTGATTCCTCCAGCCTGGGCATCTGCGACTTTTCCACTATCCCGATGTAATCGAGCAGCTTCAAGGCACTACGGACTGGATCAACCTTAACGGGCAACTTCACCTTTTGCATAGGGCGCGAATAATATAGGTCCAACAACTGATAGTCAAAGGAAAAAGTCCTTACCGCCGATGATTTTAACGTCACAAGTCCCTAGAATGCCGGTACCTGCTTTCATCGGTAACTCGATTATGCCACAGAATCTGATCCTCGCCTCAACTTCTCGCTATCGCAAAGCCCTGCTGGAGAAGCTCGGTCTCCCTTTTGAATGTGCCGCCCCCGATGTGGATGAGCGACCACTGGCTGGCGAATCCGCCGAGACGCTGGTGGCCAGACTGGCTCGTGCCAAGGCTGATGCCATCGCCGGGCAACGTGATCACGGTTTGATCATCGGATCTGATCAGGTGTGTGTCTGCGATAATCACATCCTCGGCAAACCGGGCACCATCGACAATGCCATCGCCCAGCTGATGGCGGCTCAAGGTCGCAGCGTCACCTTCTACACCGGCCTGTGCGTGGTGAATGCCGCAACCGGTGAGGCTCATCAACTGGTGGAGTCTTTCACCGTCCATTTTCGCAACCTCGATGAAGCCGCCATTCGCCGCTATGTAGAGGCAGAATTGCCCCTCGATTGTGCGGGCAGCTTCAAATGTGAAGGAATGGGGATCGTGCTGTTCAAGGGGCTGGAGGGGCGCGACCCTAACGCATTGATCGGTCTGCCACTGATCGGCCTGATCGAGCTGCTGGAGCGCCACGGTATTGCCCTGCCCTGATTGCGGACGAATAGATAAGCTAGATCGAGCATATAAAAAGCCCGGTCAATAGACCGGGCTTCTGTTATCAATCAGATTGATGTCTCTTAAAAGAAAGGCGTCTACAACAGCGCGTGAAGAGCCGTCATGGAGTCCACCACCGCTACAGGTCCGTGACGACTGAGAGCATCACTACTATCCACACCCCAGGTAACGCCAATGCGCGGCATGGCAATTGCCTCGGCCATCGCCATATCGTGAACAGAGTCGCCGATCATTACCGCCTGCCGGGGTAAAAGCTCCAACTCGTCCAGGATCTGCTCAAGCATCAGCGGATCAGGCTTGGAGCGAGCCTCATCGGCCCCTCGGCTGGTCACAAACAACGGGCGCAGCCCGGTCTCATCCAATACCCGATCCAGCCCACGGCGCGATTTGCCGGTAGCGACGGCCAGTTGCAGCCCTCGTGACTGCCAGTCATGCAGCAGCTCCCCCACCCCGGCAAACAGCGGGCTGGGGGTGGTGTCGTGCAGATAGTGATGACGATAGCGATCGATGAGCATGGCAATCTGGCGCTCATCAATGGCGGTGCCACTGTCGCTACGTAAAGGGAACAGGCGGGACATGGCAACATCAAGGCTCAATCCGATGATCTGCCGGATCTGGGCTGGTGCAGGTACCGCCAGCTCACAATCTCTAGCGGCCCCTTGCACACAGGCCACAATCCGGCCCACCGAATCCATCAGGGTACCGTCCCAATCGAAAATGGCGAGCCGGATATCCTGCATCAGCGTGGCAAGCCGTTGAGGAAGTTGTCGAGTTCAGATGCAAGCGGCGCTTCGACCTGCATCTCGCGACCATCGGCCGGATGGGTGAAGCTGAGCTTCCAGGCATGCAAAAAGAGCCGTTTCAGCCCTTGGCTGCGCATTTTCTCGTCAAACGCCGCTTCACCGTACTTATCGTCACAGGCGATCGGGTGACCGGCATGCAGGGTGTGCACGCGGATCTGGTGAGTTCGGCCTGTGATGGGGCTGCACTCAACCAGAGTCGCTTCGGCAAATTGACGCACGATGCGGAACCGGGTTTCGGAGGGCTTGCCATCGGCACTGACCCGTACCACCCGTTCACCGGATTGCAGATCGTTCTTGCGTAGCGGCGCATTGACCACCTTGACGTGAGCCTGCCACTTGCCACGCACCAGCGCCAGATACTGCTTGCGCATGGTCTTGACGCGCAACTGCTCATGCAGGCTGCGCAGGGCGCTGCGTTTTTTGGCAACCAGCAATACCCCAGAGGTGTCGCGATCCAGTCGATGAACCAATTCGAGGAAGCGGGCTTTCGGACGCAGGGCGCGCAGCCCTTCAATCACGCCAAAGCTCAGACCGCTGCCACCGTGTACTGCCATGCCGGAGGGCTTGTTCAGCACGATCATGGCATCGTCTTCGAACAGGATCTGGCTCTCCAGACGCTGGATAACCCCGAGGTTGGCTGAAGGCAGCTCATTCTTCTCGGCAACGCGCACGGGGGGTACCCGCACCTCGTCACCTGCGCAGAGTTTGTACTCCGGTTTGATGCGCTTTTTGTTTACTCGCACTTCGCCTTTACGAAGGATGCGATAGATCAGGCTCTTGGGGACGCCCTTTAGCTGAGTCTTGAGAAAATTGTCGATGCGCTGCCCGTCATGCTCAGCTTCGATGGTGAGCAGCTGCACTTGTTGTTGTATCTGTGTCATGGCGCGGATTTTAACACTGCCAGCGCCCCTTGGCTGCATGGTTTGTTGAAAAATGGCGCCTTGCTATAAAAGAGGTTTAAATGGGATAATAAACAAGGTTTTGTCATTGTGTTCAAGCCTTGTACTAAGTGGCCAAAAAGTATGCCACCCAATCCCGAAACACCGTGTATACAAGAACATGACGGTTCCCGGGTGCGAGGTACAACGCATGGAGAACACAAACATCACCGTTTATTTGTCTCCATTTCGGCATCCTTATTCATTCCTTCTCGAGAAGTGATGACCAGAACGCCCTTAGTTTGCGCCTCATGCATACCCCAACCGGGAGGTTGCCCCAGTATGCTGAAGACCCGAGGCCGGCGCTGGCAGGACCCAGATGGAGGAAATCAAAATGACACAATAATGAGAACTCAATGAAAAGAATGCTTATCAACGCAACTCAAGAAGAGGAGTTGCGCGTAGCGCTGGTTGACGGACAACAGCTCTACGATTTGGATATTGAAAGTCCGGGACACGAGCAGAAGAAAGCGAACATTTACAAGGGTAAGATCACCCGCGTAGAACCCAGCCTTGAAGCTGCTTTTGTTGACTACGGCGCCGAGCGCCACGGTTTCCTGCCGTTGAAGGAGATCGCCCGCAATTACTTCCCCTCCGGTTAC
This sequence comes from Aeromonas sp. Y318-3, assembly GCF_027706185.1. NCBI lineage: Bacteria > Pseudomonadati > Pseudomonadota > Gammaproteobacteria > Aeromonadales > Aeromonadaceae > Aeromonas > Aeromonas sp. Y318-3. Next base: position 229,705 of record NZ_JAPDCN010000004.1, on the reverse strand, counting down.
TCCTATCAGGGTCGTCCTAACATCAAAGAAGTGGTCCGCGAAGGTCAGGAAGTTATCGTCCAGATCGACAAGGAAGAGCGTGGCACCAAGGGTGCAGCCCTCACCACCTTTATCAGCCTGGCAGGTAGCTACCTGGTACTGATGCCCAACAACCCCCGTGCCGGTGGTATCTCCCGCCGCATCGAGGGTGATGAGCGGACTGAACTGAAAGAAGCCCTGAGTGGTTTGACCGTGCCGGAAGGCATGGGCCTGATCGTGCGCACCGCCGGTGTGGGCAAGTCGCCAGAAGAGCTGGAATGGGATCTGAATGTTCTGCTCAACCACTGGGACTCCATCCACAAAGCCTCTCAGGAGCGCGCCGCGCCGGTACTGATCCACCAGGAAAGCAACGTCATCGTGCGTGCCATCCGTGACTATCTGCGTCGCGATGTGGGCGAGATCCTGATCGACAATCCGGTGATTTTCGAACGCGCCAAGGCCCATATCGAGCTGGTACGTCCCGATTTCCTCAACCGCGTGAAGCTGTACAAGGGTGAAGTTGCCCTGTTCAACCACTTCCAGATTGAGAGCCAGATCGAATCAGCCTTCCAGCGTGAAGTGCGCCTCCCCTCCGGCGGCAGTATCGTTATCGATCCGACCGAAGCACTGACCTCCATCGATATCAACTCCTCCCGCGCCACCAAGGGCGGCGATATCGAAGAGACGGCGCTGCAAACCAACCTGGAAGCCGCCGACGAAATTGCCCGTCAATTGCGTCTGCGCGACCTGGGTGGCCTGATCGTAATCGACTTCATCGACATGACGCCGGTTCGCCATCAGCGCGAAGTGGAAAACCGTCTGCGTGAAGCGGTTCATCAGGATCGTGCCCGCATCCAGCTGGGCCGGATCTCCCGTTTCGGTCTGCTGGAGATGTCTCGCCAGCGTCTGCGCCCCTCCCTCAATGAATCCAGCAGCCATATCTGCCCCCGTTGCCAGGGTCAGGGCGTGATCCGTGACAACGAATCTCTCGCCCTGTCCATCCTGCGTCTCATCGAAGAAGAGGCCATGAAGGACAACACCGAGCAGGTTCACGGTCAGGTGCCGGTGGATGTTGCCGCCTATCTGCTCAACGAGAAGCGTGCCGCCATCGCCAGTCTGGAGCAGCGCAATGATGTGCGTGTTTACATCATTCCGAACCAGCATCTGGAAACCCCGCACTACGAAGTGACTCGCATTCGTCAGAACGAGATCCCGGAAGCGGCCAGCTACGAGCTGAAAACCGAGATAGCCAAGCCGGTCTACCAACCGAAGCAAGCTCAGGTGATCGAGCGTGAGCAACCGCTGCTGCAAGGCTTTGCCCAACCGGCACAACCGGCCCCTGTTGCACCGCAACAGCCGGCGGCTCCCGTTGCTGCGGCCCCTGCCGAAGTCGGCTTCTTCAGCAAGCTGATCAAAGGCATTACCGGCCTGTTCAGCAGCGATGCAGCCCCTGCCGACGTGAAAGCAACCGCCGAGAAACCTGCTGCTCGTGAAGCACGCAAGGATGAAGGTCAGCGTCACCAGCGCGAAGAAGGTCGTGGCCGTGGTCAGCGTCCTCGTCGTGACGACAATCGTGGCAACCGCAATAATGCGGAAGCTGGAGAGAAGCGTGAAGGTGGCAACCGCGAAGCTGGTGAAAACCGCAATCGCCGTCCCCGCAAAGAGCGCGAGCCTCGTCAGGAGCGTGAAGCTCGTGGCGAAGTGCGCAGCGAACAGCGCATGGAACGTGAACCGCGCCAGGAACGTGCGCCACGTCCGGCCCGTGAACCTCGTGCTCCCCGTGAGCCGCGCGCCGAAGTCGTTGTTGATGCAGTAGATACCGTCGATGCAGCTGCTGCCCAGCCACGTCAGGAGAAAGAGCAGAAAGTGGCCGAGCGCCGCGAACGTCGTCAACTGCGCAAGCAGATCCGCGTCGATGTCGCCGCTGCTGACACCCCTGCCCTGCCGGTTGACGAAGTACCAACGCAACAAGCTGAAGTGATCGATGCTACCGTGGGTAACGAGCAGGAAGAGCAGAGTGAAGGCCAGCGCCGTTCACGCCGCACTCCTCGCAGCCAGCGTATCGAAGGTCAGCGCCGCAAGCGTATTAATGAAGAAGCACGTAGCCAGCGTGACGAAGAACAGCAAGAGACCACCACTCTGACCACCGCAGCCCAGGCAGATATTGCCAAAGCGCAGGTTGAAGAGCCGGTAGTGCCCGTTGTTACCATCCCGAGCGCTGAAGCCGTCGCAGCTGCCCTGCAAGCCTCTGCCGCACTGACCGAGCATGTGGTTGTCGAAACCGTTGCAGAAGAAGCTGCCGAACAGGCTGCTGCCCAGGTTGAAGCAACTCAAGCCGATGTGAGCGCTAGCCCGGTTGTTGACGCTGTCGCTGAGGTCGTGGTGCCAGCAGAGCCGGAAGTTGCCGTTGTCGCCGCTCCGGCTATCGACGTGGCGGCAGCTGAAGTCGTTGAAACTGCTCCGGTGGTTGAAGAAGCCCCTGCTGTCAGCACTCCTGTCGTGGAAGCTGTACCGGCTGCAGTCGAAATGCCAGTTGCGGTTGTCGAAGCCCCGGCTCCTGTCGCTGCAGTTGTGGTGGAAGAGACTCCGGTCGTCACCAAACAGGTAGCTCACGGTGCCGGCCTGCTGGCTCGTGCCCGCAAAGCATCAGCCCCGATGGCAACCCCTGCCGAAGCCCCTGCCCTGCCTGCTCGTGAGCCGGTTAACTACCCGCCGCTGGTACGTAACGAGGTGAGCACATCAGGTCGTCATGGTGGTAGCACTGCCGCCGTCAACGTGGCCACCTGCCCGGCCGGTCGCCCCTAAGCAACCCGGGTTGACCTCCTAAACAAAAGCCACACCAACCGGTGTGGCTTTTTTATTTCCCGTGCACTCACAGACACATTAATCCCCATGCTCTGCAAAGCAGCTTTGTCTGTTATCTCTCTATCATTGAACACTGCGTTAACTCATGTTTACTTTTTCACGTAACAGAGAAACCAGTTTTTCAGCGCCTATGTTCAGCATGAGGCCAACTGATTTTGTTTGTTTAAAATCTTGTTTGTTGGCATATAAATGGTTGTATAGACAACGGTCTGCAATGGGCTGGTGTGGGGTTCAAGATTCATTTGATATGGAATCCTCTGGTTCAATGCATACTTGCCAACCAGGGCATTCGGTTGTACCGAAACCTTAATCCTCCTTTCGCAGAAATGGGGAGGTTCGACATAAAGCAAACCTGCCTCAGGTCTTGTTCAACTGATGATCAATTCAGGTTGCATCTACACAGATGTGCATATAGGTAACTGTCGCTGATACAGATTTGCTTCCCGAACGCTCGCCAGTTCCCCCCCTATCCTGGCGGCAGCACAATCTATACACGGGATATTGGTCACGGCCCTTCCCCACACAATTAAGTGTTGAAACTGAGTCAGACGCTGGCCCTGATACGCGAGACTTCTGTAACCGCTGCTCAACGATTCTGTTTAAAAGGCATATAAAAATGCCGCCCGGCTTTGCAACCGGGCGGCATTGAACTGCTTGCTTTGAAAGCGGAATGACTATCAGGCTGTTGCCAGCTTGGCCTGCTCTTCACCGCGTTTGAGCATGGCGTAGGAGACACCGGTCAACAGCGAGCCTGCCGCAATCGCCACGATGTACATCATGACATTGCTGATGGCGTGCGGGATAAAGAGCACGAACAGACCGCCGTGGGGAGCCATCAGCTCACAGCCGAACAGCATGGAGAGCGCACCGGTCAGGGCGCCGCCAACCATACAGGCCGGGATAACGCGCATCGGATCCTTGGCGGCAAACGGAATGGCCCCCTCGGAGATAAAGCACAGACCCAGTACGAAGGATGCTTTGCCCGCTTCCTGCTCCGCCTTGATGAACTTGGTACGGGCCAGGAAGGTGGCAATTCCCATCCCCAGTGCCGGCACCATACCGGCGGCCATCACAGCAGCCATGGGGGCATAGGTTTTGGAGGCCAGCAGGCCGACACCGAAGGCATAAGCCGCCTTGTTGACCGGGCCGCCCATGTCAAAGCACATCATGGCGCCGATGATGACCCCCAGCAGCACGGCGTTGGCAGAGCCCATGTTGTTGAGGAACTCGGTCATGGCATTCATGATGCCGGCCACCGGGCCACCCACTACGTAGATCATCACCAGGCCGGTAAAGAGGCTGGCAAAGAGCGGAATGATCAGGATCGGCTTGAGCGCTTCCAGGGTAGTCGGCAGGCGCACCTTGTCGCTCAGGTACTTGGCGCTGTAACCGGCCAGGAAACCGGCCACGATGCCGCCGAGGAAACCGGCGCCCAGCGAGCTTGCCAGCATACCGCCGATCATGCCGGGAGCGAGACCCGGGCGGTCAGCGATGGAGTAGGCAATGTAACCGGCCAGCACCGGGATCATCAGGGCGAAAGCGGAGCCACCACCGATCTTCATCAGGGCAGCAGCCAGGGTGCCTTCCACCTTGAACGCTTCGATACCGAACACAAACGAGAGCGCGATGATAAGGCCACCCGCCACCACCATCGGCAGCATGAAGGAGACACCGGTCAGCAGGTGCTTGTAGGGGCCGGCTTTTTCCTCTTTCTTGGGCTGGCTGGCACCGCTGTGGCGATAGGTTTTCGCCTCGGTCCACGCCTTGTCGAGCTCGGCACGGGTTTTCTTCAGCGCAGCGCCGGTGCTGGTGCGATAGACCGGCTTACCGTCAAAACGCGCCATGTCCACTTCGATATCGGTGGCGAGGAACACCAGATCGGCAGCGGCAATCTCCTCGACGGTCAGGGTATTCTGGGCACCGACCGAGCCTTGGGTCTCGACGCGGATCTGATAACCCAGCTGTTTGGCCATGGTTTCCAGCGCTTCTGCCGACATAAAGGTGTGGGCAACGCCAGTCGGGCACGCTGTCACTGCCACGATGCGCTTGCCAGTGGCGGCCGGTTTGGCGGCAGCAGGCGCGGCTTGATGACGATAGACGCTGGCACCGCTGGTGGCAGCTTCCAGCAAGGCAGCCGGATCCTGCAGGGCGAGATCCATACTGCCCTGATAGACTCGCTTGCCATCATAGGCGGCGAGATCCACCGGGGCACTGGCGACAACCAGCACCAGATCGGCGGCGGCAATCTGCTCTTTTGAGGGGAGCTGGCGCGGTTGCACACTGGAGCCAACGTCGAGGGTGAGTTCCCAGCCAGCCAGTTTGGCCTGCTGTTCTATCCGTTTTGCAGCGAGAAAGCTGGTGGCAATGCCCGCCGGGCAAGCCGTAACCAAGATTGCTTTCATTGGGCATCTCCTGAGTTTTCCATTGAGAGGGTATTGCACTGAACCGGTGCCAGCGCATCCAGACGCTCTACGCGCACCTGTTCAAGTAAATGGTTGAGCACATTGATATCGTTAAAGCCGACCGCTACCTGACTGACCGCCAAGGCCGAGACGGCGGTGGCCAGCCGCAGGGTCTGCTCCGGCGCCCAGCCAAGGCTCAGACCATGGGCGAGACCGGCCACCAGGGAATCGCCAGCACCGACCGTGCTGACCACCTGCATCCGCGGCGGAATGGCTTGCCAAACGGCATCTGTGGCAAACCAGATGAGGCCATCGGCGCCGTTGGAGATCACCACGTTGGGGATCCCGCTTGCCTGCAACGCGCGGGCACACTCGGCCTGCTCGCTCAGAGTCTTGATGGGGCGGCCCGCCCACTGGCTCAGCTCCTCCAGATTGGGTTTGACCAGGGTCGGCGCCGCCTTGATCCCTTCGCTTAAGGCCGCGCCGCTGCAATCGAAGATCACCTGCTTGCCCTTGGCCTTGAGCAAGCGGATCAGATGGGCGCAGTAATCGGGGGCCACCCCTTTGGGCAGGCTGCCCGCCAGCACGAACCACTCGGCGTGAGGTGCCAATTGATCGATGGCCTGCTCCAGCGCGCTCACCTCCCCTTGCTGGATGGTGAGCCCCGGCAGGTTGAGATCGGTGACCCGACCAGACTGCTCGGAGATCTTGACGTTGATGCGGGTGCTGCCCACGACACGGACAAAGTGATCATCAAGCGCGCGCTCTGCAAACAGGGAGACAAAGCTCTGCTCATTGTCAGCGCCCAGCCAGCCGGTGACGCCTACGTCGCGGCCCAGATCCTTGAGCACCATGGCGACGTTGATCCCCTTGCCTGCGGCACGCAGGTTGGCCTCGCTCACCAGATTGACCTCGCCCAGGCTCATTGCCTCGAGGCGAGTAGTGAGATCAAGGGCCGGATTGAGGGTGATGGTAACAATCTTCATCAATGCGCCCCCTCGCCGAGACCGGCGGCGATGGCCTCACCGATCCCCTTGAGGGCGGCTTCGGCATCTGCTCCTTCAGCGCGAAACGCCAGACGATGCCCGCACTTGACCCCAAGGCCGATCACCTTCATCAGGCTCTTAGCGGAGACTGCCTCGCCGCTGCCATCCAGATTGGCCACCCAGATGTCGGATTCAAACTCTTTGGCCACCTTGACCAGCATGGCGCCGGGACGAGCGTGCAAGCCGTGGGGGTTGATGATGGTGAAGGTTTCGGAAAGACCGCTCGCGGGGCCCGCTTGCAGCATTGCCAGCCCCTCGCCGCCCGCCAGCGTTGCCAGCTGACCGGCAGCCGCCAGTTTGGCCAGATTCTCCAGCTGCGGCAGATGGCTGCTATCTGCGGCGCACAGCAGTAGCATGGCGCTGACCGGCAGCTTCCCTGCCGCGAGGGCGCTACTCGGGGTGGCCAGCACCCAACCGGTCTGGGCCGCTTGTGCTCGAGCGAGCCAGACGCCCTCACCCAGATAGGCGGGATCGCTTGCCAGCAGGGCGCTCACCATGGCGGCATCGCCCCAGCCCGCCGATTTGGCGCGGGCGGCTGCTCCCAGCAGCAGTTGGTCGCGATCATCGGCCGGGAAGTCAGCCAGGGTCAGGTATTGCACCTCTTTGGCGGCAGTGGCGCCAGTCAGGATGTTGATGATGGTGTCGGCATCGGTGGCCTCTTTGAGCTGAGCTGCCGCCTGCTCGTCACCCAGCACATGGGTGAGCTGGCGCAAAATGCCCAGATGCTCGTCGGACTTGGCGGCGATGCCGATGGCGACGTAGGCGATCTGCCCCTCGTCCCACTCGATGCCATGAGGGTACTGGGCCACCATGACGCCTGTGTTCTTCACCAGATGACGGGTGTCGGTGGTGCCGTGGGGAATGGCGATGCCGCTGCCAAGGTAGGTGGCATGCTGCGCTTCACGGGCCAGCATCCCATCCACATAGCCCGCTTCCACCAGACCGGCTTCGGTCAGTTTGCCTGCCAGCAGGGCAATGGCGTCCGACTTGGTCGCCACCGACTGCCCCAGCAAGATCTGCTCTCGCGCCAACTTCAACATAGAGACTCTCCATCAGGTTCCGGCCACGCCGGTACGTCACAATTGAACATTCGGATAACTCGCCAGCTGACAATAGACCCGAACACGGTTGACTGTGATCGGAGCCTGATTTTCAGGCCACTGGGTCTCTTCGTTGCTGACAGGCTGAATCGTTTCACTTACACTCAGACTGAATCGTTTCAGCGAATTGATCAAGTACCCACAAAGAGTGCTTTTCAATGATATGATCCCGCGCACACTTTTCGGTGCCCTCACCCGGCAGTGACCGTGGGCCTTGCAACTCAAACAGAGCCAATATGATGAAACTGGATGAAATCGCCGCCCTCGCCGGTGTCTCGCGCACCACGGCAAGCTATGTGATCAATGGCAAGGCCGACCAATACCGCATCAGTCAGGCCACCCGCGACAAGGTGATGGCCGTTGTCACCGCCCATAATTACCAGCCGGACAGCCGCGCCGCCTCCCTGCGCGGCGGCCAGACCAAGACTCTGGGCTTTATCCTGCCCGACCTTGAGAACGCCAGTTACGCCAAGCTGGCCAAACGGCTGGAACAGGGGGCCCGGGCGCAGGGCTATCAGCTGCTCATCGTCTGCTCGGAAGATGAGCCCGCCACAGAAAAAGAGCTGGCCCAGATGCTGGTGAGCCGCCATGTGGACGCCCTGCTGGTGGCCAGTTGCCTGCCGCCAGACGACCCCTTCTACGGCAAATTGCAGGCGCAAGGCAGCCAAATTCTCGCCATCGACCGGGCGATGGCAGCCGACAAGTTCGTCACCGTCGCCAGTGAAAACGAGAAAGCGAGCTTTGATCTCACCAGCTCCCTGCTCACCCCGACTCTGCGCCATATCGCCTTGATCACCGCGCTGCCGGCACTCACGATCAGTCAGGAGCGCAAAGCGGGTTTCGAGCAGGCGGTTGCCAGTCACAGCGCGGCTCGCCACCTGTGCGAGGGGGATCACTTCTCTCGCCTTGAGGGGTATCGCCTGATCAAAGATCTGCACCAGCAGCTGGGTCAGCTGCCCGAAGCGCTAATCACTACCTCCTATATCCTGATGGAGGGGGTACTCGACTACCTGTTGGAGCAAGAGATCGATATGAGCCAGCTCGCCATGGCCACCTTCGGGGACGATCGGCTGCTTGACTTCCTCCCCTTTGGCATCAACTCCCTGCCCCAGCAGCACGATGCCCTAGCGAGCCAGGCGCTGGAGCTGGCGCTCAAGGCGGTGAACGGCGACTACCAGAGCGGGCTGCACTATGTGAGCCGCACCCTCAAGCGCCGTCGCTAACCTGACCGCAGCAGACCCGATTTGCTGTCAATGGGTGGGTAAAACACACAGATGACAATAAGGCTGCCAGGATTGGCAGCCTTATTGTTTTTCCCCACAACCCTACCCGCCCGTTTTGCTTTCTCTACCGTCTGGCCGACTAAACAACCGGCCTCCACACCCTGTTCGCCGCACAACTCAACGCCCCCTCCTCGCTCCCTTATCCGTACTGTTGCCACTTGGCTGATCTGTATCAATGAGCCCCTGCCAGTCATTTTTTCGGTGCTTTTTTCTGCAATTAGCCATCACTGTCATCATTTATTTCCACTTATTGCCACAAGCCAGCACAAGATCCGTATAAAAGGGGTTGTTTCCGCTATTTTGATCCGCTAACGTGGCAACCATCTTTTACAACTGACAGGTTTTAGGTACAGATGTTCCCGTTCCGATATTGCTAGCCTCCGGCCCTATCACCGGAGGCTCGTTCTGATAACGCCAATCGGCCCCTCTTGTTGACGTCACTGCTGACACCGCCTGTTTGCACTGACACCGCTACGTTCGGATGGATAACATGAATACCAAAACCTTGGGTTGTACCCTGTTGATTGCCGGCACCACCATAGGCGCCGGAATGCTGGCCCTGCCGCTGGCCTCCTCCTCCCTCGGCGGCCCCGCCACCCTGATGTTGATGGTCGGCCTCTGGGCCCTGATGGCCTTCACCGCCATGCTGCAAGTAGAGGCAAGCCTCAACACCGGCAAATGGTACCTGCACCAGCTGGCGGACCATCTGCTCGGCCCCTGGGGCAAGCGCATCGCCTCCTTCTGTATCCTGATGTTGTTCTACTCGCTGGCCTCCGCCTACATCAGCGGCGGTAGCAGCCTGCTGGCACAGGCGCTGGCCGATGCAGGCATGACCCTCAGCCAGGAGCAGGCCGCCTGGGCCTTTACCCTGCTGTTTGGCGGCATGGTCTGTGTCGGCACCCGCTCGGTGGATTACCTCAACCGGCTGATGTTCACCGTCAAACTGGTGATTATGGTGGTGGTGCTGGCGTTGCTGCTGCCCCGCACCGAAGGGCAGCATCTACTTTCGATGCCGCTGGGTCAGGGCCTGTTGCTGGCGGGCCTGCCGGTTATCTTCACCTCGTTCGGCTTTCACGGCTCCATTCCGAGTGTGATGCTCTACCTTGGTGACTGCCCAAAACAGCTGCGTCGGGTCTTTGTCTGGGGCTCAGCCCTGCCGCTGATCCTCTACGTGCTGTGGCAGGTGGCGATCCTCGGTCTGCTCGGCCAGCAAGCCCTGCTGCAAACAGGCGGCGCGCTGGACAGCCTGCTGGCCAACGTCGGCAAGCTGGTGAGCTGGCCTGCGTTTAATCAGGCGATGCACCTGTTTGCCGATCTGGCACTCGCCACATCCTTCCTCGGGGTGACGCTGGGGCTGTTCGACTTTATGGCCAAGGTGACCCGCCGCGAGGACAACTGGCAGGGCCGCACCCAGACCGGCCTCATCACCTTTGTGCCGCCATTGCTGTTTGCCCTCTACTTCCCGCAGGGCTTTATCATGGCCCTCGGATACGCTGCCATTGCGCTGGCGATCCTCGCGGTACTGCTGCCGGTAGCGCTGGTATGGCAGAGCCGCAAACAGGCGCCAGCCCACCACTACCGCGCCCCGGGTGGCGTAGTGGCGCTGGGTGTGGCCGCCGCCATGGGCGTACTGATTGTTGGCGTACAGATCAGCGTCAGCCTTGGAATGCTGCCAGCGCTGTAATCCCCGATACTGAATGCCCCAGATAGCCAAGCCCCGCCAATTAACTTGGCGGGGCTTTTTGTTGGAAAAGAAATCAAGTTGGATACAGGCATCCGCCATTAACTAAGAGAACGCCCCTTACCAAACAAACACCCAAACCTTCAGCTATATACCGACCTTTTTACTACCCAATCCTGAATAATCAGTTCAAAAACCGTTCATGCCCCTTCGCTACACTGCCCGCTCGTTTATCGCTATCAGGAGTCTTAAAACAATGATGTTGCACCTCAAGAAGAGCACCCCTTGCCCTCGTCCTGCTTGCCGCCAGCGGCGCACTTAGCGCCGCCGAAATCGCCAACAACAATATTACCGAGGCGGAGATCAAGGCCGCGCAGGATGGTTGGGGCGCGGCGCTTATCAAGATCAGCGATGACTATCGCGCCGGTGGGATTGAGCGCGCCAAGGCGACCGCCGAGTCGGTGCTCGATAGTGCTTATGGCTACCAGCAGGGGCCGGTGCTGTTCAAACCCACCCTGGCCGGTGGCGAGCAGACCTTTCGCACCAACCGCGAGGGGGCGCTGGCCTACTTTGTCGGCAACAACAGCGCCTACCCCACCGACAAAGGGTTCGCCCTGAAAAACTGGCAGAGCTATCGCTATGACAATGCCGCCGTCTATATCAACGGCGACATGGCGCTGACCATGGGCAAGGTGCATCTGGTAGATCGCGACAACAAAGAAACTACAGTCGACAAGACCTGGGGTTTCAAGAAGGGGGATGATGGCAAGGTGCGTATCGTGCTGCACCACTCCTCCCTCCCTTACGAGGGGTAATGACGGGGCGCAGCCCACCATCAACACGGTCAAAATACAGCCCTGCCACCTCGGCAGGGCTGTTTGTTTTGCGCCTGCGCTTGGCAGATGGCAAGTGAGTGGATGACGGTCGTGCTAAAGCAGTTTGCTGCTACCCTCAAGGCAAGCCATTGAGATGCCGAGCAATATCGCGTCTCAACACCAGCTACTCGATATCATCACACAAGGAGCCAGATACCATGACCATACTGCCTGTTTACGCGGCCCTGCTCGCCCTGCTGTTTGTGTTGCTGAGCATTCGAACCATTCGCACCCGCCATAGCCGCAAGGTGGCGCTGGGGCATGGGGATGACCCCGCCATGTTGCGCGCCATGCGGGTACACGCCAACTTTGCCGAGTATGTCCCCCTCGCCCTGCTGCTCATCTATTTCGTTGAAACCGGCAGCCATGCCCCCTGGCTGGTTCATTTGCTGGGGATTGCCTTGCTGCTTGGCCGCCTCTGCCATGCATTTGGCATGAGCCGCACGCCGGAGAACTTCCGTTATCGGGTGGCGGGAATGGGGCTGACCTTCACTGTGATCCTGGTGAGCGCGGCCCATATCCTGATCACGGCGCTGCTCCCCTGACCCGGCCGTCACGAATAGCTGGCGAAACGGTCTGGCAGCCATCCCTATCGGCTATTCTTCACTGCACAGATAGTCGCAACAGTGCTGCTTAAACAAGCCCGATTCAGGAGTGCGATATGAAGTGGATTGGCTGGTTACTGCTTGTCGGGCTGACTCCCGTTGCCCACGCAACCCCGCTAAAGCTGGCGGCTGCGGTCGAACACACTGCGATATTGCGCCCTTTTATTCATGACTGGTTTGGCCGAGCCGGCATCGACTTTCAGTTGATCCCCTGCACTTATGCCCGCTGCGAAAAGTTGATTGAGGCAGACCATGCCGTCGATGGCGATATGGCCAGGATCAAGGGCTTTGATCAGACCTATCCCCACTTGCTGCAGATCGGTGCCCCCATCTCGGAGGCGGCGATTTATGGTCAGCCAAGGGATAACCCGAGCTGGCCCCCTACCGAGGGTACCGTGATTGGCTGCCTGCGCGGCATCCAGTGGTGCGAACGCTTCCTCGGCAACTATCAGGTCATCTGGTTGAACGATGAGAAGCAAGGGCTTGCCCAACTGCATCGAGGCAAAGTGGACTGGCTCATCAAGATGCGCCCTGCCTCTCAACCTGCACTGGCGTCCCCCTGGCAGAAGATCACCAAAGAGCAGGTCTTTCTCTATCTCGATAAAAAGCACCGGGCGGAAATTGCAGCCCTGCTCAAGGTACAGCTGGCGTTTATCAATAACGGCCGCTGGCTGGCGATGCAAAAGCAGTACCTCTCCGCCATCTAGCGTTGCTCTCGCTGCACCACACAGAGCCGATTGTATGGCTGAAAAAACAAAAAGCCCTGCCAGATTGGCAGGGCTTTTTCAGTCAACCGCATAGCTGGGGAGTCAAACTCCCGAGCCGCTTACTGGTTGTGAGTAGAGCGACGTGGACGACGGGCCTGAGCCGGTTTGCCAGCGCCATCAGCCGGACGCTGACCACCTTGCGGCTTGGGCTTGCCACCGTTACCGGTACGTGCACCACCCGCATTGCCATTGGAGGCGGAACGACCGGCACCTTGACGCTGGCCTTGACCTTGCGGACGCGGCGCACGGCGCTGCTCGCTCGGATCGCGGGGCTCTTTGCGCAGCGGCGCACCGATACCACGGGCGATGTTGTCGAGGGTCTCGCGGGAGGCTTCAAAACCGGCCACCTGCTCGCAGGGGATGTTCTGCTTGGTCAGACGCTCGATCGCCTTGATAAGCTTGCCTTCATCGGCAGCCACCAGCGAGATGGCGTGACCGGCAGCACCGGCACGGCCGGTACGACCGATGCGGTGAACGTAATCTTCCGCCACGTTCGGCAGCTCGAAGTTGACTACCTGCGGCAACTTGTCGATGTCCAGACCACGGGCGGCGATGTCGGTCGCCACCAGCACCTTGACGCTACCATCCTTGAAGCCGGCCAGCGCACGAGTACGGGCACCCTGGCTCTTGTTGCCGTGGATGGCGGCGGCGCTGACGCCGTTCTTATCAAGGGTTTCGGCAACGCGGTTGGCCATGTGCTTGGTACGGGTGAACACCAGTACCTGCTGCCAGTTGTTGCTGGTGACCAGATGGCTCAGCAGCGCGATCTTGTTGGCCTTGTCGCACGGATGCACCAGCTGCTCGATACGCTCGGCAGTGCTGTTGCGCGGGGCGACTTCGATCACCGCCGGGTTATCCAGCAGACCGGTGGCCAGTTCGCGGATCTCGTCGGCGAAGGTGGCGGAGAAGAGCAGGTTCTGGCGCTTCTTCGGCATCAGGGCCAGGATGCGGCGGATGTCGCGGATAAAGCCCATGTCGAGCATGCGGTCCGCTTCGTCCAGTACCAGGATCTCCACTTCGTCGAACTTGACGGCGTTCTGGTTGTAAAGATCCATCAGGCGGCCGGGACAGGCCACCAGCACGTCCAGACCACGGCGAGTCGCCATCATCTGCGGATTGATGCTGACGCCGCCGAACACGACGTGGCTGCGCATCGGCAGGTGTTTGCCGTAGTTACGCACGCTCTCGCCCACTTGGGCGGCCAGCTCGCGAGTCGGGGTCAGCACCAGCGCACGAATGCGGTTCGGAGAAACCTTGCGCTTGCTCTCCATCAGACGTTGCAGCATCGGCAGGGTAAAGCCTGCGGTCTTGCCGGTCCCTGTTTGGGCCGCCGCCATCAGATCGCGGCCAGCCAAAACGGCAGGGATCGCTTGCTGCTGAATGGGAGACGGGGTGTCGTAGCCTTGTTCGGCAACGGCACGCAACAAGGGTTCGGCCAGACCGAGGGAAGTAAAACTCATAGTTACCTGCTAGAGATAGGGGCGCCGGGGATTTGTGGTGGGGCTCCTCTGCTGAGCCGATGCCATCTCACAAGATCTGGGCCTATTGAGAAAACAACGATTTCCCCGGGGAGCAGAGCAAAGGGGAAAGAATAGAGGCGCAGTCTAACGGAGTTGCCCGGGATAAACGAGAAAAATGTGATGTTCCTCCCAGCACGAACAGAAAATCCCCCTCCTGCCCCCCGAATAATCCCGTTGATTGATGTAACACGCACCACACTATTAACTGGCAACACAATATCAGCCCTCGCAGGCATGACTCGCGGGGCAAAAGCACGGGATAGAAGAACACAATAACGAGGTTTAGCTATGACCACGCCATATCGTCCCCGCGGCAGCTGGCAGGCAAGGATTGGCCTGCTGCTTCTGCTGCTAAGCCCTATGCTGCAGGCCAGTCAGACCCTGACCGTGGCCTGGAGTCACTGGCCCCCCTTCAGCCAAATCAACAACCGGGGTGAGCTGGATGGGCTGGATGTCAGCCTGACCCGCCAGATCCTCACCCAGGCGGGCTTTGCCCCCAAGTTTCGCGAGCTTCCCTGGGCGCGGGCACTGCATCTGGTAGAACACGATCAGCTGGATGTGGCGATGGCTGCCCTCCCTCTGCCGGAGCGCCAGAGCTATGCCCGCTTCTCGACCCCCTACCGCCAGAGTGCCTATGTGCTGCTGAGCAATGACCCGATTCCCGGCCATCAGGATCGCTGGGCGCAGCTCGATAATCTGCCCGCGTTGTGCAACGAGAAAGGGCTCAAGATAGGCAAGTTGCGCGGCACTCGCCCCATGCATCAGATGGATAGCTGCCCGGCGCTTAAAATGGCGACCGAATACAACGCCGATGATCGGATGATCGATCTGCTGCTGGCTCGCCGCCTCGATGGCATCATCATGGAGTGGCAATATGCTCGCTACCGGCTGGCCCAGCTGGGGGCCGAAGAGTTTATCAGCTGCCAACTGTTGCTACACCACCAGCCGGTCAGCTTGATGTTTGCCAAAAACAGCGTGAGCGAAGAACAGATCCTCAAAGTCAACGAGGCCATTCATGCCTTGCCCAAACCCCACAACAAGTTCTCGCCCCCAAGGTGTCGCCTCAATGCCGATCCGGGCGCCGCGGATCTGTTGACCCGCACCCTCCGCAAGCATTGACGGGATAAGCCGCCACCTGAAATAGCAAAGGCGACCCGAAGGTCGCCTTTTTGGTATTGTCGAACTTGATCTCCTGACTGATGGTGATCAGTCGATAAGCAGCAAAAGCGATCAGCGCAGCTGCGGCGTCTGGGTCAACACCCCCTGATTCTGGGCACGATGGCGCAGCAGGTGATCCATCAATACCAGCGCCAGCATGGCTTCGGCGATGGGCACGGCGCGAATGCCGACACAAGGATCGTGACGACCCTTGGTGATCATCTCGATTGCCTCGCCTTCGGTATTGATGGTCTTGCCCGGCACAGTGATGCTGGAAGTCGGTTTGAGCGCCATGCTCACCACAATATCCTGACCCGACGAAATGCCGCCCAGAATGCCGCCCGCATGGTTGCTGGCAAAGCCCGCCGGGGTCATCTCGTCGCGATGCTCGGAACCTTTTTGCTCCACCACGGCGAAGCCGTCACCGATCTCCACCCCTTTCACCGCATTGATGCCCATCATGGCGTGGGCAATGTCGGCGTCGAGGCGATCAAATACCGGCTCACCGAGACCCACCGGCACATTGCGCGCAATGACCTGCACCTTGGCACCGATACTGTTGCCCTCTTTTTTCAGGTCACGCATGTATTGATCGAGCTCTTCCAACTTGCCCGCATCGGGGAAGAAGAAGGGATTCTGCTCAATCTGCGCCGCGTCAAACGCCTCGGCCTTGATGGGGCCGAGCTGGGAGAGAAAACCGGTGATCTCGATGCCGTGCACCTGTTTCAGGTACTTCTTGGCGATCGCCCCCGCCGCTACCCGCATCGCGGTCTCGCGTGCCGAGGAGCGACCACCGCCGCGATAGTCCCGCTGACCATACTTCTGGTGGTAGGTGTAGTCAGCATGGCCCGGGCGGAACAGATCCTTGATGTCGGAGTAATCCTTGGAGCGCTGATCGGTATTCTCGATGAGCAGCCCGATGGAGGTACCGGTGGTCTTGCCCTCGAACACCCCGGAGAGGATCTTCACCTCGTCCGGCTCGCGGCGCGGCGTGGTGTAGCGGGAAGTGCCCGGCTTGCGCCGATCCAGATCCCCCTGCAGATCCGCTTCGCTTATCTCCAGCCCAGGCGGGCAGCCATCAACCACGGCGCCCAGCGCCAGGCCGTGACTCTCGCCAAAGGTGGTGACCCGAAAGAGTTGACCAAAACTGTTCCCTGCCATGCGCGCTCCTGCTTAGTTCTTGTAGATGGCGAAATGATCCTGATACTGCACCAGCTCGTCACGGGTCATCACAAAGACGCCGTGGCCGCCGTTTTCGAATTCAACCCAGGTAAAGGGGATCTCGGGGAACTGGGCTTCCAGATGGATCATGCTGTTGCCCACTTCGACCACCAGCACGCCGTTATCCTTGAGGAAATCTGCCGCATGGGCCAGCAAACGCTTGGTCAGCTTGAGACCATCGGAGCCGGACGCCAGCGCCAGCTCGGGCTCGTGACGGAACTCGTCCGGCAGATCCGACATATCTTCGGAGTCCACATAGGGCGGATTGGAGACGATGAGATCGTACTTGTCGCCCGCCGGCAGATCGCGGAACAGATCGGAGCGGATCGGAATGACCTGCTGCTCCAGCCCGTGATCGTTGATATTGCGCTCGGCCACGTTCAGCGCATCGATGCTGATGTCGATGGCATCCACTTCCGCTTCCGGGAACTCGTGGGCCATGATGATGGCGATACAGCCGGAGCCGGTGCACAGGTCCATGATCCGGGTCGGTTCATGTTTGAGGAAGGGCGCGAAACGGTTGGCCACCATCTCGGCAATGGGGGAACGGGGAATGAGCACCCGCTCGTCCACGTAGAACTCCCAACCGGCATACCAGGCCTTGTTGGTCAGATAGGCGGCCGGTACCCGCTCCTGTACGCGGCGGATAATCAGCTCGGCGATACGGTGACGCTCGCTGCTGGTGAGACGGGAGTGGCGCATGGCCGGGTCTACATCCGGTGGCAGATGTAACGCGGGCAGTACCAGCTGCACAGCTTCATCCCAGGCGTTGTCGGTTCCATGACCGTAAAAAATCCCGGCGTCGTTGAAACGACTCATGGCCCAACGCAACATGTCCTGGATGGTGTGCATCTCGGCAACCACCTCATCGATAAATATCTTGTCCAAATCCACCTCCAAGTCGAGTAATATCCGGCCCGAGCCCCGTTTACGTTGCGGGCAAGACGCATACCTAATACATGAGCATCTGATGAAAAAAACGCCCTCACCGACAGACGAGGAAACCCTGCTGTTCCGCGATGCGATAAAAGGTACCCGGAAAATCAAGCAAGATACCATAAGGGCCGAGTTACGCCCGGTCAAGCAGAAACGCGAATTGCGCGAAACCCGCGAAAAGCTTGGGGTTGACCACTATTTCAGCGATGAGTATCAGCCCCATCTCGACGATGATGGGCCGACCCGTTACGTGCGGGAAGATGTGTCAAAATTTGAGCTGAAAAAGCTCAAGCGGGGGATTTATCCGCCGGAGATCTACCTGGATCTGCACGGCATGAACCAGCAGCAGGCAAAACAGGAGCTGGCGGCCCTGCTCACCCTCTGCCAAAAAGAGAACATTCACGTCGCCTCGGTGATGCACGGCATCGGCAAACATATTCTCAAGCAGCGCATTCCCAGCTGGCTAGCCCAGCACCCCAATGTGCGCGCCTTCCATCAGGCCCCCCGCGAATGGGGCGGCGACAGCGCCATTCTGGTCTTGCTGGATATCGAAGAGTAGTTAGCCAAACGACCACACTATACTGAATATCAATATGTTATTCGCCGTGGAGGTCGCATGTTTACACAGGGTTCCCATGCCGACATAAAGTCATCTCTCGACGCCATCGGCGCTGCCGTGGCGGTGTTCAGCCTCGACAAGGATGATCACTTTGTGCTGGTCTCTGCCAACGATACCTTTGCCAAGGCGTTCGAGCTGGATGTCCTTGGCAGCATTGGCAAACAGTTGAGCGAGATGTTTCCCCGCTACATCACCAATACCATCGAGCCGCCAATGCACGAATGTGTGCGCATGCAGACCGGGCTCGAGAGCGAGCTGCCCATCGACAGCCTGTCGCGCACGAGTTGGTGGCGCTTTATTCTCTCCCCAATCATCCCCGAGCAGGCACGGATCAACCGGATCATCGTCACCGCCATCGACATCACCGCCAAGATGCAGCTGGAAGAGGCGCTCACCACCAGTCGCCGCCGCTTCGAGGCAGTGGTCAACTCCGCCTATGACGGCATCATCAGTGTCAGCAGCGAATCGCGCATCGAGCTTATCAATACCGCCGCTTGCGAGATGTTCGGCATCGACGAGAGCTATCTCGGCAAGCGGCTGGAAACCCTGCTTCCCCAGCGTTTTCGCGCCAATCACGAAACCTATTTCAAAGCCTTCAGCAGCTCCCCCATCAATTCGCGCCCAATGCATGCTCGCGCCTCGGTGATGGGTCTGCGCCGAGACGGCAGCGAATTTCCGCTGGAGGTGACCATCGCCAAGATCAATTTGGGCCCGACCACCGAGATGACCGCCATCTTGCGGGATATCTCGGAGCGAGCCCGACTGGTGGAGGAGTTGAAGGTCGCGGCTACCACGGATCCCCTCACCGGCATTGCCAACCGGCGCCGCTTCAACGAGCTGGTCAACGCCGAGATGCAGCGCTGCCAGCGTTTCGGCCATACCATGAGCCTGCTGCTGATCGATATCGACCACTTCAAGGAAGTAAACGATACCTTTGGCCATCAACAGGGAGATTTGGCGATCCTGAGTCTGGTGAAACGGATCAGCAAACAGCTGCGTGAGGTGGACATGCTGGGTCGCTGGGGTGGCGAAGAGTTTATCGTGCTGCTGCCGGAAACCTCCCTCGAGCTCGCCTGGGCCAGCGCCGAGCGGATCAGGCTAGCCATCGAATCCCAGCACCATGCACTGGACGGGGCTCTTGAGATCTCCCTCACCATCAGTATCGGTATCAGTGCCAGCAAGGGCAGCCATGACACTGTAGAGAAGATGGTTAGACGAGCCGACACCGCCCTCTATCTGGCCAAGAAACAGGGACGCAACTGCTGCCGCAAAGAGGAACCGGAGCCGACCTGATGGCGCGCGCCCCTGCCCTCTGGTGACACTGCTAACCTGTGCCTGCAGAGATAACCAACCGCAGCGAACACAATAAAGCAGCGCGACTCTCTTCAGTAGCACTGCTTTTTTCGTTCTGCCTTTGGTGCACTTTTCAATCACCACCATCAAGAGGACGGCTAAAGCGCAGTGGGCCGCCATCAGCCTGAGATAGCCTCACCGACAGCATGCCGCCGTTGGGCAATTGCCATTCGAAGAAGTCATCAAAACCGGCAATCGTTACGGCGCGGATCACCTTGGCGACCACACCGTGCGCCACCAGCAATATCCGCTCCCCTTGCATGGTCGAAGCAAGTTCCGTGAGTCCCAGTGAGACCCGGGCAATCACCTCATCAATGGTTTCACCACCGGGAGGAGCTTCAGCCCAGCGCCGGGTGATATTGCGCGCCCACAGTTCGGGATAGCGATCCCTTGCTTCTGCCTGCGTCAGCCCTTCAAACAGGCCGACATCCCTCTCACGAAAGGCTGACACAAGCTCCACAGGCAATCCCAACTGGCGAGACAAGATGGCAGCACTCTCCCTTGTTCGCAGCAGAGGGGACGCCAGCAGCCGATCGAACGGGGCCTGAGTGGCCGCTACCTCGTCAGCCAATCGGGCAATGTGCCTCTGGCCACTCTCATTAAGCCCGATATCCAGTGCACCCTGATACCGTCCTTCCGCATTGGCTTGCGTCTCGCCATGGCGGATCACCACCAGTTCCATGGTGCACTCCTCTTTCCTGCTATCTGCTTAGTGATTAAACCGCATACGACTTCCCATTCGGATAACGAGACGACAATCCCCATTCATCTGCGCACCTTAACAACTATTTTAAATCGAGCAAGATTACCTCGCTCGCAGTATAAAACATCCGCCGAACTACATACTCTCATCCGTAAACAAATAGATACATACGACTTTTACATCCAATATGTTCATTTTTCTCTCTGTGAAATAAATGTCGCCAAGGTGATACCATGCATTGATAGATGGGAAGAATAGACACACTCATCATAAATACGAGAAGGATGGCATCATGGGTGTGCTCTGCGAACCCATCGTTTAGCAAAACATCACTCAACGCTTTTTAATATTGCTGCGTAGCAAGGTTAAAACATTAAATCCAGCCATCAATAAAATTTAATATGGATCGTTTACGTCACTTTAAATGGAAAAGAAAAGCTGGCTGACAAATACAGTTCCCCCTCCAGATTGACGGTTCTTTTTTTAATCGCTGCACATATTGCCCCCTGCGCAAAAAATATATTAAAAGGGGGCTGAGCCCCCTCTCCTTATCAATGGATGGACTGTCTCTTTATTGGGTCGTCACCAACGCCCAGGGGCCACCTTTGGCGGGATCATCCCCTTGCGTCCACCATTTTGCCTGATAGACGGCGCCCTTGTAGCTCACCTTGCTGCCAGCGGTATAGACCTTGCTGGCATCCCAGGCAGGCTGACCATCAACCGGCGGGTCAACCGGATCGACCGGGGCGGGATCGAGCTTGGCGACGATCCGCACTTTCGGCCAGTTGGCGTGGGAGCCGTAGAAGTTGGTCACGCACTTCTCGTAATCACCCGGCACCAGCGCAGAATAAGCGGTCTGAAAGCCCACCAGCTCGCACTCGAAGGAGTAACCGCCCGGGCGATCCGGATAGTACTTCCAGTTGCCATCCC
Source organism: Aeromonas sp. Y318-3 (assembly GCF_027706185.1). Classification (NCBI taxonomy): domain Bacteria; kingdom Pseudomonadati; phylum Pseudomonadota; class Gammaproteobacteria; order Aeromonadales; family Aeromonadaceae; genus Aeromonas; species Aeromonas sp. Y318-3. Next base: position 208,623 of record NZ_JAPDCN010000004.1, on the reverse strand, counting down.
AGTTGGTGTAGAGCACGTCGGTAGCACCGTTGAGATTGAGGCTGCCATAGGGAGTCTGCTGCCAGCAGGTGTTCTTCTCATCCGCCTTGATCGGGATCTGGTAGTGGTTGGCCAGCCCTTCCCAGTAGCGGATGCGATTGACAGGCTGCCCCTTGTCCTTGTTCTGTTCACCACACTCGATACCGCCGTTGATGACGTTGATGGTGGTACCGAAGCCATAGCCGATACCGGCGTCAGCTTCCCGTTTGGAGGGTACCCAGGTACGATCAATCACGTGTAGCATGGCCGGTTTCGGGGCCTGCGGGGTGAGGAAAAACCAGATGGCAGAAGCGAGGTTAAGCCAGGAGTCCGCCACCAGACCCGGGTTGTTGAGCAGCACGGAGGCATCGCCATCAAACATCGCCTCGGAGAAGGCGCCGTAGTTAAAGTGGTAAGAAAGCTGCTTGGCGCCGCGGCCGAAGTACCCCTGACCCGTGCTGCATGGCCACTTCTTGTTCTGCCAGTCGTTCTGGCCGCAGCCTGTGGTGTAGCCGGTCTGTCCCTCTGACCAGCCCATCTCCCGCACATGCACCAGCGCCTGCTGCCACTCCTCCAACCCCAGCGGGTTATCGGAGACGTACTCCTTGGCAATATGGCCACCGGTCTCCTGAGAGAAGTGCGCAAAGGCCGTCACAATGGATTTTTTACAGATCGCATCAGAATCACGCCCGTCAGTATACTCACCACAGAACGCAGGGAATTTACCGATGGCTCGCAAGAAGCGGACATAAGTATATTCCGGCGCTGCCATCTGGGTTAAATATTCCCATTCAGATTGGGGAAATACTCGTTCAACCCGTTTTACGTTGTCAGGATTGCTTGCCAGACCCGGTTCAATGGCATCGACTATTTTATTGGATCGGGTCGCCAATGCCTTGGCCCATATTGCATACATGGGATTAGCCGTCTTGGCTTTTTCCATGGCGGCCAGATCCGGGGCCGCAATCACATATCCTCCCGCATTTTGCGGGTCGGGTTGAATATTCATGGCTGCACTCATTGCGGCATAGCTTGGCAATGCGCAGGCGGCAGCGATCAGCCAGGCACAACGCTTGGGTTTGAACATGTTTATCGTCCTTGTTTGAATTAATGCGTTCCAAGAGTAGGTGTTTCAACAACTAAATTCACGATGAGAATTAAGAAATAAGCAGAATTTGTGAGCCATTTCACCTTGTGATGTTCAGTGCAGCTGAAACAAAGAAAAGGAACCCAAACGAAAACACCAGAGCGTGATCTGTCGCCCATTTTTAGAACAGTTGAGACGGCCAGGTGACCAGCCATACGGTCATTGTTCGTGATGAAAAAAAATGGCTGGCAGGCTCAACCTGTCAGCCATCATCAATGTTCAAGAAAAATGCTCAAAATAGCCGGATGTCAGGCACGCACGGCACGGATCAGGATATTGCGCGGGGTCATGGGTTTGGCACAGAACTCCCCCACTTCGACCCGATAGCCCTGCTCTTGCAAAAAGAGCGCGCGATCCAGCGCCAGCCAGATCTCGAGGGGACGGCGAAACAGGTGGCGCACCAGTTCCATGCGGGCGACATCACCAAAGCGGCGCTCCCCGTGTTCCAACCAGGCGGGGTAGTCCAGCCCGGCGGGCAGCACAATCCCTTTGCGTTCAGCAGCCCAAACGCAGAATGCCTCAAACGTGCCGGTCAACAGGCTCTTTTGCATATTGGGCACCGGCAGATACTCATCCACACCGCGCACCTGACGCTGCAGGCAGTCAAACCCGAGCCGCCACACCACTTCCTGCTCACGCAGGCGGGCGATCCGCGCACCGCCAGTCACCGTCTCCTGTAGCGGCAACTTGAGATCCGCCTTGCTCAACACCAGCTCGCTGGCATTGGCCGCGGCCGACAGCGGGCGATAGTGGCTGCTGCGGATCAGGTGGTAACAACAGGGAGAGATGGTCACTCCGCGGGCACCGCGCTCGGCCACCCGCTCCAGCAGATGTGTGTGCAGCTCGCCGCAGGCATGGAGTGCCATGGCATGATGTTCGGGGGCGATCAGCACCGCCGACTCGGGGGCAAAGGCATCGGCGCAGGTAAAGGTCATATTGGCGCCATCCCGCTCGGCCAGCAGCCGACCTTCGTCACAAAGCTGCCCTTGCAACTCCAGACTGAGGATCGGAGCCTGTCGATGAAGTGACACCAGCCGCCCAAGATGCCCCTTGCCGGCACACCACTCCAGATAGGGGCCCTGATGGGCCGGCAGACAGGCGGTGAACGACTCGATCTGGGCCTGCTTGCGCCCCGGCATATGCAGCGCCATCTCCTTGCTGCAAGTGATGGGCTCAGGGGTAAACGGGGCAAGCTGGCTGAGTTGCTGCAGCTCGGCGCCCTCGGCAATCCAGGGGGCAAGAAGACTGCTGAGTGCATCCATATCCGCATCGAGCTCTGCCAACTGGCCGAGCGTCAGCCCATTGAGCAACGCCGCCAGTTCGGGCGCCTCATCGGCAAAGGCCATGGTCAGATGATGATATGGCTGATATTGCCACCAGCGTCGGTAGCAGGTGAGCAGTCGATCCAGTTGTTGAAAACGTTGAGCCAGCACGAATGCCCCTGCCTTGCAGTCAAAAAGGAGGCTCATTCTAGCGATCCCGCTTCAAATTGCACTCTCAATACCAAACGATCAGCGCCGCGCAACAGCACCGCCGACCCTGCGACCCAGGGCAGACCTGACAAAGTGCGGGGTTTTATGCTATATTCCGCCCCCTCTTTCACGCGCCCCGCCCAACGCGGGACGCTTTACACTATCTATGGGACCAACAACATGACCATCAACGCCATTCTGCAAGCGCGCGCGGGCGCCAAGTGTGAACTGTGCAGCGCCGAGCAGGCGCTGACCGCCTTCGTGGTGCCTCACTCCCCCGCCAACGACGATGATCACAGCGTTGCTATCTGTGACACCTGCCGTGGTCAGCTGGAACAACCGGATACTCTGGTGGTCAACCACTGGCGTTGCCTGAGCGACAGCATGTGGAGCCAGGTGCCTGCGGTGCAGGTGATGGCATGGCGTCAGCTGAAAGCACTCTCCGGCAAGGGTGAAGTGTGGGCTCAGGATCTGCTGGACATGATGTACATGGAAGACGAAGCCAAGGCCTGGGCTGAAGCTGGTATTGCTGACGAAGATGACGACAGCGTACCGACCGTTGACTCCAACGGCGCCGTGCTGCAAGAGGGCGACTCAGTCACCCTGATCAAGGATCTGGACGTGAAAGGCGCCGGTTTCACCGCCAAGCGCGGCACCCTGGTCAAGGGCATCCGTCTGACCAACAACCCGCTTCATATCGAAGGCAAAGTCAACGGCGTGCAGATCGTACTGGTTGCCGCCTACCTGAAAAAGGCCTAAGCCAAGGGCGATTGCTCGGCTGTCTACTGCCAGAGCACAAGTACGACGAAAAAGGATGGCGTCACGCCATCCTTTTTTATACCCGCTTGCCGCAAACGGCCAACCTGAGCCCATAACAAGCCAGCCAAAGCAAAAAGGCACATCCGGATGGACGCGCCTTGTTTACATAGCCGATGCCGTTAACCGGCAGCGGAAACGGTCACTCAGGAGGAGAGTTTGCCATCCAGCTCTGCAATCTTGGCAGACCAGTAGGCCGGGCCGGTTTCGTGGATATTGTTGCCTTCGGAGTCGACCGCAACAGTCACCGGCATATCTTCCACTTCAAACTCGTAGATCGCTTCCATACCGAGATCGGCAAAGGCCACCACGCGCGCCTTCTTGATAGCCTTGGCAACCAGATAGGCGGCGCCGCCCACCGCCATCAGATAGACGGCCTTGTGCTGCTTAATGCTCTCGACGGTTTTCGGGCCGCGTTCGGATTTGCCGATCATGCCGATCAGGCCGGTTTCACCCAGCATCATGTCGGTGAACTTGTCCATCCGGGTGGAGGTGGTGGGGCCAGCCGGGCCAACCACTTCGTCGCGCACCGCATCAACCGGGCCAACGTAATAGATGAAGCGGTTGGTGAAATCGACCCCTTCAGGCAGCCCTTCGCCATTTTTCAGCATGTCGGCGATACGCTTGTGGGCGGCGTCGCGACCGGTGAGGATCTTGCCGGAGAGCAGCACGGTATCACCGCTCTTCCAGCTGGCCAGTTCGGCCTTGGTGATGCCATCGACGTTGACGCGGCGCACGTTGCCACCCGCTTCACGGGTGATCTCCGGCCAGTCGCTCAGTTTCGGCGGGGTCAGCTCGGCGGGCCCTGAGCCATCCAGCTCGAAGTGAACGTGACGGGTGGCGGCGCAGTTGGGGATCATCACCACCGGCTTGGAGGCGGCATGAGTCGGCGCAGATTTCACCTTCACATCCAGCACGGTAGTGAGGCCGCCCAGACCCTGGGCACCGATCCCCAGCTTGTTGACCTTGTCGTAGAGCTCGACCCGCAGCTTCTCTTCGGTGGTTTGCGGGCCACGGGCGATCAGCTCCTGAATGTCGATGTGCTCCATCAGGGCCTCTTTGGCCAGCACCGCCGCTTTCTCGGCGGTACCGCCGATGCCGATGCCCAGCATGCCGGGGGGGCACCAGCCTGCGCCCATGGTCGGCACGGTTTTCAGCACCCACTCGACGATATCGTCAGAAGGGTTGAGCATCACCATCTTGGATTTGTTCTCGGAGCCGCCGCCTTTGGCCGCGATGCTCACTTCCACCTTGTTGCCGGGGATCATGTCGATATGGACCACGGCAGGGGCGTTGTCTTTGGTGTTTTTGCGACTGCCGGCCGGATCGGCCAGCACCGAGGCGCGCAGCGGGTTGTCAGGATTGGTGTAGGCACGACGGGTTCCTTCGTCCACCATCTCCTGCACTGTCATGTCGCTGTCCCACTGGACCTGCATGCCAATTTTGACGAAACAGGTCACGATGCCGGTGTCCTGGCAGAGCGGACGATGACCTTCGGCGGACATGCGGGAGTTGATCAAGATCTGGGCCAGCGCATCTTTGGCGGCCGGGTTGGCCTCACGGTCATACGCCGCTTTGGCAGCCTGAACAAAATCCAACGGGTGGTAATAGGAGATGTACTGGAGGGCATCTGCGATAGAATCGATGAAATCCTGTTTTTTTATAATGCTCATATCATCCTCACTGGTCCTTGTCTCTGCCACAGAGCAGGGCAAGGGCTTCCATATGATGGGCCGTGCTGACGTGCTGGCTAAAAACTATCAACCAGCAAAAAACGAACGACACGGCAGTTTTTTCTTAAGTCACCGACACCTATGATACGCTTGCCCACCAGCACCGACTAGGGTTCGGGAACCAAACTGTTGCCTGTGTAACATAAAATGACGCCAACACTTCATATCCATCATCTAGACCATAGTGCTGAACTCCATCAGCTTTTTGCCCGCCTGCAACATCAGCCGTGGGCCATGTTGCTGGAGTCGGCGGGGCCACTCGGTGCCGATAACGGCTTTGATATCATCACTGCCGATCCGCTGGCGACCCTCGAAACCCGTGGCGAGGTGACCACTCTGCGTGTCGGAGCGAATATCAGCCAACACCACGAAGATCCCCTCGCCCTGCTGGCCCATACCCAGCAACAGCTGCTGGGGGAGCTGGATCTGTGTGCCACTCACCTACCCTTTATTGGCGGCGCCCTCAGCCTGTTTGGCTATGATCTCGGCCGCCGCTTCGAGCGACTGCCAGTGCAGGCCGCCGCCGATATCGCGGTGCCAGACATGGCGGTGGGTATCTACGACTGGGCGCTGCTGCGCAATGTGGCAACCGGCGACTGGCAACTGGTGCACTGGGGGGATGAAGCGGGACTTGCCAACCGGCTGGCCTGGCTTGAGCAACAACAGGCCAAACCGGCCCCCGCTTTTGCCTTGCAGGGGTCGTGGCAGAGCAATATGAGCCGCGCCGAGTATGGCGAAAAGTTTGCCCGCATTCAGGAATACCTTGCCGCGGGGGATTGCTACCAGATCAACCTGACCCAGCGTTTCAGCGCCCCCTATCAGGGGGATGAGTGGCAGGCCTATTGTCTTCTGGCAACCGCCAACAAGGCCCCCTTCTCAGCCTTTATCCGTCTGCCGGAGAGCGCGCTGCTGAGCCTCTCCCCCGAGCGGTTTCTGCTGCTCGATGGCCGTCATATCGAAACCAAACCCATCAAGGGCACTCGCCCTCGCCACCCCGATCCGGTGACCGATCGGCAAGTCGCGCGGGAGCTGGCGCAAGCCGACAAGGACAGATCAGAGAATCTGATGATCGTTGATCTGCTGCGCAACGACATCGGTCGGGTCAGCCGGCCGGGCTCGGTCAGCGTGCCTCATCTCTTTGCGGTGGAGTCGTTTCCGGCGGTACATCATCTGGTCTCCACCATCCATGGTGAGCTGGATGCACGCTGGCAAGGGGTTGATCTACTGCGGGCCTGTTTCCCGGGTGGCTCCATCACTGGCGCCCCCAAGATCCGCGCTATGGAGATCATCGAAGAGCTGGAGCCCCAGCGCCGCAACGCCTATTGCGGCAGCATCGGCTATCTCAGCCAGCATGGCCGGATGGACACCAGCATCTGCATTCGCACTTTGATCGCCGAAGCGGGTCACCTGCACTGCTGGGCCGGTGGCGGCATCATCGCCGACTCCGACGCCGACAGCGAATATCAGGAGACCTATGACAAAGTCGCCCGCATCCTTCCGCCCCTCTCGGCGCTGTAACCCTCCCCACCATCAAGGCAACACACAGGAGAGCTCCCCGCCATGGATCGCCACGAACTGCTGACCCGCTTCCAGTTGCAGCGACCCGCCCCGGCCCATCGCCTCGCCATTGGCGGGCTCAGTCCGGCTGCGGTATTGATCCCGGTGGTGATGCGCAATGAGGGGCTCAGCGTGTTACTGACCCGGCGCAGCCCACGGCTGCGTCATCATGGGGGGCAGATCAGCTTCCCCGGCGGGCGACAGGATCCCGGCGACGAAAACCTCATTGCCACGGCGCTGCGGGAGACCGAAGAGGAGCTCGGCATTCCGGCCCGGCTGATCGAGGTGATCGGCACCCTCAACCCGCTCAATACGGTGTCACGATTCGAGGTACTGCCGGTGCTGGGGCTGCTCGATGGCAACTATCCCCTCATCCTGAGTCCGGATGAGGTGGATCACGCCTTCGAAGTGCCGCTGACCCATCTGCTGGATCGACGCAACCACATCCCCCTGACCCTTTCCAGAGGAGGGAAAGCACACACCATCTACTGGATCCCCTGGCAACAGCACTTTATCTGGGGGGCTACCGCCAGCATGATCAACCAACTAGCCCAGCATCTCGCAAAATAACAATTTACCTACATTTGGCTGAGCGAGATTTAATCATTAACACTAAAATAACGTGTCAATTGATAAACAATAATTGAATTTTTCTTGTTTTGATCACATTTCCATAAGAAAGTGCGGTTTTTCGTGCCGTAAAGATGAATTTGATCAACATTTTTGATTAGAAAAACCGTATCCTTGCGCCGACTTAATAAGAACCACACATTCGGGGTGAGATAGATGTCAAACACAGTCACTGGCACGCAGGGAGTTGCGGCGTCAACAGAGCAAGGGATCCGCTCTACTCAAACCACTCGTTGGGAAAAACGCGACTCTACCTGGGTCATCAGTCTGTTCGGGACCGCGGTTGGCGCGGGGATCCTGTTCCTGCCGATCAACGCGGGTATGGGCGGTTTCTGGCCGCTGGTCGTCATGGCGCTGCTGGTAGGTCCCATGACCTATCTGGCCCACCGTGGTCTGGCCCGCTTCGTGCTCTCCTCCAAAAAGCCAAACGCAGACATCACCGAAGTGGTGGAAGAACACTTTGGCGTGGGTGCCGGTAAATTAATCACCCTGCTCTACTTCTTCGCCATCTACCCCATCGTGCTGATCTACGGCGTGGGCATCACCAACACCGTGGAAAGCTTCATGGTCAACCAGCTGCAGATGAGTGCCCCGCCGCGCTGGATCCTCTCCATCGTGCTTATCATGGGCATGATGTCGGTGATGCTGGCCGGTGAAAAGCTGATGCTGAAAGTGACCGAGCTGCTGGTTTATCCGCTGATCGCCATTCTGGCCGGAATCTCTTTGTACCTCATTCCAGACTGGACCGGCGCGGCGCTGGAGCAAGTGCCCTCTGCCAAGGATTTCGCCACTACCCTGTGGCTGACCATCCCGGTACTGGTCTTCTCCTTCAACCACAGCCCGGCTATCTCCAGCTTCTCTCTGGCCCAGCGCCGCGACCACGGTGATCAGGCTGTCGAGAAGGCCGATGCCATCCTCAAGCGTACCGCCATGGTGCTGCTGGGCTTCGTGATGTTCTTCGTCTTCTCCTGCGTCATGAGCCTGACACCGGCCCAGCTGGCAGAAGCCAAGGCCCAGAACATCGCCGTGCTCTCCTATCTGGCCAACCAGCATGCCAGCCCCATCATCTCTTACTTCGGTCCGTTGGTTGCGTTCGTAGCCATCGTCTCCTCCTTCTTCGGCCACTATCTGGGTGCCCGTGAAGGTCTGAAAGGGATGATCGTGCAGAACATGCGCAAGTCCGGCAAAGAGCCGAACGCCAAGAAAGTCGAGATGTTCATCATCGCCTTCTTCATCCTGACCCTGTGGGGCACTGCCATTGCCAACCCTTCCATCCTGGGCATGATTGAATCCTTGGGCGGCCCGATCATCGCTACCATCCTGTTCATCATGCCGATGTACGCCATCAAGCGCGTACCGGCCATGGCAAAATATCAGGGCCATATCAGCAACGTCTTCGTTGCAACCATGGGCATGATCGCCATCTCCGCCATCCTCTATCAGCTGGTTGGTTAATTCCCTACCTGCTGCTGATAGCAAAAAGCCAGCCGAACAGTCGGCTGGCTTTTTTATCTCTGCAATCTGTGTCTCCGCAATTGCCCTGCTCCCTCCTTATTACTCCCTTTGTTGGATATCTGCATGCTCACCAGCGCCATGGCAGAGCACTTCGGATATCAACATGACGCCCCCCTGCCCGCAGCTCAATATCGCCAACACGTTTACTCCCTCTCACCAAACCATGATGGCGTGTCTGATAGGACGGGCTCATCTGCCGCAGCCAGCTATCTTCGTTCTTCTGTGATGCTGTGATGCTGTGATGCTGTGATGCTGTGATGCTGTGATGCTGTGATGCTGTGATTGTCTTGAAGGTCTGGGGTAAGCCATAGCAATCGGCTGTTAGCAGAGCAGGCAAAAATGTGTAGCGCACAACAGAAGGAGGAAGCACAACTCAAAGGGATAAAGATAAGGCAGCGCCCTGGACAAGGGCGACAGAATGTCTGGCACATCAGCCAATGAGATTGCTCAAAGAGGAAAAGAGAGCAAAGCCGACAATAAAAAGCGCCCTCCGAAGAGGGCGCAAGTGTGTTGCGAAACTGACCGTTGCGAGATCAGGCTTCGCGGCTCGGTACAGGAGCCACATCCAGCAAGGTTTCATCTTCAGCCATGCAAGCTGCGGCGGTGAACAGCACGTCGGTGGAGCTGTTCAGCGCTGTCTCGGCAGAATCCTGCAGCACGCCGATGATAAAGCCGACTGCTACCACCTGCATGGCGATGTCATTGCTGATGCCAAACAGGCTACAGGCCAGCGGGATCAGCAGCAAGGAGCCGCCCGCCACACCGGAAGCGCCACAGGCACTGATGGTGGCGACCACGGAGAGCAGAATGGCCGTTGCCATGTCCACTTCCATCCCCAGGGTATGTACCGCCGCCATGGAGAGTACAGTGATGGTGATGGCCGCCCCTGCCATGTTGATGGTGGCACCCAGCGGGATGGAGACCGCGTAGGTATCTTTGGGCAGGCGCAGTTTTTCACACAGCGCCATGTTGACCGGAATGTTGGCGGCAGAGCTGCGGGTAAAGAAGGCGGTCACGCCACTCTCTTTGAGGCAGGTCAGCACCAGCGGATAGGGGTTGCGCTTGATCTTCCAGAAGACGATCAGCGGGTTGACCACGAAGGCGATAAACAGCATGCAGCCGATCAGCACCACCAGCAGTTGGGCATAGCCAAACAGGGCATCGAAGCCGGTCTCTGCCAGAGTGGAGGCAACCAGACCCAGGATCCCGAGCGGAGCACAGCGGATCACCGCTTTCACGATGGCGGAGACACCGTGAGACAGATCAGTGATCAGCGCCTTGGTGCTCTCGTTGGCATGGCGCATGGCGATGCCCAGACCGATGGCCCACGCCAGGATCCCGATATAGTTGGCATCCATCAGCGCCTTGACCGGGTTGGTCACCACGTTGAACAGCAGGGTCTGCAGCACCTCGGTGATCCCGCCTGGCGGGGTGATCTCGGCAGTATTGGCCACCAGATGGAGGTTGGAGGGGAACAGGAAGCTGGCAATCACCGCGACCACGGCCGCAGAGAAGGTACCAAACAGGTAGAGAGCCAGCAGCGGGCGAATATTGGTCTTCTGACCCTGCTTGTGACCAATGATGGCCGCCATCACCAGTACGAATACCAGCAGCGGGGCTACCGCTTTCAGTGCACCAACGAACAGATTGCCAAGCAGACCTGCCGTTTTCGCCCACTCGGGCGCAAACAGTGCCAGCAAGATACCGAATACCAGACCAACCAGGATCTGGCTGACCAGGCTGGTGCTATTGACCAGCCGAAGGAGGGGGTGTTGTTGTGTCATCAAAAAAGTCCCTAAGCACCGTAGTGCATGAATCATGAGTCCTGTCTGCAACCACTCATCGGGAGACCCCTGTCGCCCGGATGTGGTGTCTGTGGCCAGCCTTCTGTCGGGCCGATCCGCCAGTCACCGGATTGCATGACGGAATATCCCATTCACCATCTTTTTTTTCCAGAGACTCACCAAAAAATATCCCGTTTCCATCACAAAAAACCGCAACAAAACCTTAACTACAGCGCAACCACCCATTTTTGTACGTTTTATCGACACTCTCTGCCCTCACCCTCACAACCATTCCTGTGTCATCCATGACCGGAATCGCTGTGCTATCATCGCCCATTTGCCGCGGAGCCTTGCCATGATCACATCCCTGCTCAACCAATATTTTGGTTTCTCCGCACTCAGGCCAGGTCAGGAGGCGGTGATCAGCCGGGTGCTGGCAGGTCAGAGTGCCGCCGCCATCTTTCCCACCGGCTCCGGCAAGTCGCTCTGTTATCAACTGCCTGCCCTCGCCCTGCCTCACCTGACCCTGGTTATCTCGCCGCTGCTGGCGCTGATGCACGATCAACTCGCCTTCCTTAAAAGCAAGGGAATAAGCGCCGCCACCCTCGACTCAAGCCAGAGCCCGGAGGAGAGCCGACGAGTGATGCAGCAGGCGCTGGATGGCCAGCTCAAGATCCTGATGATCTCGGTGGAGCGACTCAAGAACGAGCGCTTTCGCCGCTTTATCCAGCAAGTGCCGCTCTCGCTGCTGGTCGTCGATGAGGCGCACTGTATCTCGGAGTGGGGCCACAACTTTCGCCCCGACTACCTCAAGCTGCCGAGCTATCGCCATGATCTGAAGATCCCGCAGGTGTTGCTGCTGACGGCCACCGCCACACCGGCGGTGATTCAGGATATGCAGACCAAATTCGGCATCGCGCCGGAGGGGGTCGTGGTTACCGGTTTCTATCGCCCCAATCTTGATCTGGCGGTCATTCCCCTGTCGCCCGACGCGCGGGATAGCTGGCTCGCGCAGGAGTTGGCCAACGATCCGGCGGCCCCCACCATCGTCTACGTCACCTTGCAACACACCGCAGAAGCCTGTGCCGAGCAACTCATTAGAGAAGGGATCAACGCCCGCGCCTATCATGCCGGACTCGACTCGGCGCTGCGCAGTCAGATCCAGCACGACTTCATGGCGGGCAAGGTGGATTGCATCGTCGCCACCATCGCCTTTGGCATGGGGATCGACAAAGCGGATATCCGGCGGGTCATTCACTACGATCTGCCCAAATCTATCGAGAACTACAGCCAGGAGATTGGCCGCGCCGGACGGGATGGCCAACCATCGCGCTGTATCGTGCTGGCCAACCAGAGCCAGCTGCCGGTGCTGGAGAACTTCGTCTACGGCGATACGCCGGATTTGAGTGCCATCCACCAGCTGCTTGCCATCATCGGGCAGAGCGGGAGTGAGTGGGAATTCACCCTGCTGCGCCTCTCCAACGACACCAATATCCGCCAGTTGCCCCTTAAAACCCTGCTGGTCTATCTGGAGATGGCAGGCATCATCACCCCGGCCTACAGCTACTACGCCGATTACCGCTTCAAGTTTGTGCTGGATAAAGGCGAGATAGTGAGCCGCTTCAATCCGGATCGCCGCCAGTTTCTGGAGCAGCTGTTCGCCTGTGCCCCGCAAGCCCGCAGTTGGTGCACCATGGACTTTGACGCCCTCTGGCAGGGCTATCAGGGGGAGCGGCAGCGGGCCGTTGCGGCGCTCGACTACCTGCAGCAGCAAGGCTGGATCGAGCTTGAAAGCAAACAGATGACCGAGGTCTACCGGATCAACCGTCAGGGGTGGGACAACGAGCAGGAAGCAAATGCCCTGCATGCCCTGTTCCTACAAAAAGAGCAGAGCGAGCTGGCCAGACTGCAAGCCATGCTCGACTTTTTCACCTCAAGTGAGTGCCTGAGCCACCGCCTCGCCCGCTATTTTGCCGATGAGGTGGCGCCGGTTCATTGTGGCCACTGTTCGGTTTGTCGCGGCGAGGTGGCGCATCTCCCGCCCCTGCCCTCACTGACCATGCCAAACGAGGCGGGGATCCGCGCCTGGTGCGATCCGCTGATTGCCAAGACAGGTTCGGTGGATGCGCGTGTTCTGGCCCGTTTCCTGTGCGGTATCGCCACTCCGCTGACCAGCCGGATCAAGGCCAAATCGCTGGCGGGCGCAGGCCAGTTGGCCGCCCACCCGTTTGCCCGCGTCCTGGCGGCCGTGCAACAAGCCTACCCTTGCTAGGTGAGTGCTGGCTGCGTCAATAGCCACCAGCAAAAACAAGCGTTTACAGACGCAGAAAAAGAAGACCCTCGCGGTTGCGAGGGTCAAGCCAACGGAAACGTGCTTAAACAGAGCTTGGTGAGGCAACAGTCAACTCTCTTGCTAAAGCATCTTGCTGCTCACACATCGCCAATCTAGGGCACTCGAAATGTAGCGTCAATGTAAAAATTAGAGCCTAAACTCCAAACAAAGTGATTTACGTTGACGTACACGTAATGACGTTTTCATTCATAACCCCCGCTAACCCGCAGCCCCATTGCCTTTCGTCAAACCCCTTAATCTTTTCGCAATAAGTTCCCTGTTTCCCATAAACATTTATTTTTTATGTCTTTGACATTTACCTCACTATCGTGGCAAAAATAATTTAACAGTCAGTAACATAGCGGTGTTGTTGACTGACCCTCCCCGCACAAGGATCGGGCAGGTTTCTTCAGAATTTAACCTATCAACCGTGATGGATTACTGGAGTCTGTTGACTAGGCTTTAAAAGCGCACAACACAAAAGCAGTCATCCACTTTTTTCAGGGTAAGCGACTATAACGAGGGCAAAGTTATGGGCATATTCGAGCATTACCAACAGCGATATGAAAAAGCGAGAGAAGAGGAATATACCATCCAGGAGTTCCTGGATATGTGTAAGCAGGACAAAGCCTGCTACGCCTCCGCAGCCGAACGTCTGCTGACCGCCATTGGTGAGCCGGAGATGGTAGACACCTCAGCCAACCCCAGACTGAGCCGACTCTTCTCCAACCGCGTCGTGGCACGCTATCCCGCCTTCAAGGATTTCTATGGGATGGAAGAGGCCATCGAACAGATCGTCTCCTACCTCAAACACTCCGCCCAAGGGCTAGAGGAGAAGAAACAGATCCTCTATCTGCTGGGCCCCGTTGGCGGCGGTAAATCCTCGCTGGCAGAGAAACTCAAATCCCTGATGCAGAAGGTGCCCATCTATCGCATTAAGGGCTCACCGGTCAACGATCACCCCTTCTGCCTGTTCGATATCGAAGAGGATGGGGAGATCCTGGAAAAAGAGTACGGCATCCCGCGCCGGTACCTGCGTCCCATCATGTCCCCCTGGGTGGCAAAACGCCTGCACGAGTTTGGCGGCGACATCACCAAGTTCAAGGTGGAGAAGGTCAACCCCTCCATCCTCGATCAGATTGCCATCGCCAAAACGGAACCCGGTGATGACAACAACCAGGACATCTCCTCACTGGTCGGCAAGGTCGACATCCGCATGCTGGAGCACTTCGCCCAGGATGACGCCGATGCCTACTCCTACTCAGGTGCGCTGTGTAAAGCGAACCAGGGGGTGATGGAGTTTGTGGAGATGTTCAAGGCCCCCATCAAGGTGCTGCACCCGCTGCTGACGGCAACCCAGGAGGGTAACTACAACGGTACCGAAGGGCTCTCCGCCCTCCCCTTTGACGGCATTCTGCTGGCCCACTCCAACGAATCCGAGTGGCAGCAGTTCCGCAACAACAAGAACAACGAGGCCTTCCTCGACCGGGTCTACATCGTCAAGGTGCCTTACTGCCTGCGCGTCTCGGAAGAGGTGAAGATCTACGAAAAACTGTTGGTCAACAGCGAATTGACCGAGGCCAAATGCGCTCCGGGCACCCTAGAGCTGCTGGGTCAGTTCTCTGTGCTGTCACGGCTGAAAGAGCCGGAAAACTCCAGCATCTACTCCAAGATGCGGGTCTATGATGGCGAGAGCCTGAAGGACACCGATCCCAAGGCGAAGAGCTATCAGGAGTATCGCGACTACGCTGGTGTGGACGAGGGGATGAATGGTCTCTCAACCCGCTTTGCGTTCAAGATCCTCTCCCGCGTCTTCAACTTCGACCACGCGGAAGTGGCCGCCAACCCGGTGCACCTCTTCTATGTGCTGGAGCAGCAGATCGAGCGCGAACAGTTCCCGCAAGAGCTGCACGATCGTTACCTTGAGTTCATCAAGGGCTATCTGACCCCGCGCTATGTGGAGTTCATCGGCAAGGAGATCCAGACTGCCTATCTCGAGTCCTACTCCGAGTACGGTCAGAACATCTTCGATCGCTACGTCACCTACGCCGACTTCTGGATCCAGGATCAGGAGTACCGTGACCCCGAAACCGGCCAGCTGTTTGACCGAGCATCACTCAACAGCGAGCTGGAGAAAATTGAAAAACCTGCCGGGATCAGCAACCCGAAAGATTTCCGTAACGAAATCGTCAACTTCGTGCTGCGTGCCCGGGCCAACAATGCAGGCCGTAACCCCAACTGGACCAGTTACGAGAAGCTGCGCACCGTGATCGAGAAGAAGATGTTCTCCAACACGGAAGAGCTGCTGCCGGTTATCTCCTTCAACAGCAAAACCTCGGCCGAGGAGCAGAAGAAGCACGATAACTTTGTCGAACGGATGATGGAGAAAGGCTACACCCGCAAACAGGTGCGACTGCTCTCCGAATGGTATCTCAGGGTACGCAAGTCATCCTGACCCTGACTGTTCAAGGGGGAGTTATGGCGCATTTTATCGACCGCAGGCTCAACGGCAAAAACAAAAGCGCTGTCAATCGGCAGCGCTTCATCCGCCGCTACAAGAAGCAGATAAAACAAGCGGTCTCGGATGCTGTCTCCAAGCGCAGCATTCAGGACGTAGACAAGGGCGAGAGCATCAGCATCCCGACCAAGGATATCGGCGAGCCCCATTTTCATCAGGGGCACGGTGGTAAACGGGAGATGGTGCATCCCGGCAATGACCAGTTTGTCTCCGGCGACAAGATTGACCGTCCCAAAGGAGGGGGCGGCGGACAGGGTTCCGGCGAGGGACAAGCATCAAATCAGGGGGAAGGGGCCGATGATTTCGTGTTCCAGATCTCCAAGGATGAGTATCTCGATCTGCTGTTTGAAGATCTGGAGCTGCCCAGGCTGCAGAAAACCCAGCTCAATCAGCTGATGGAGGTGAAAACCTATCGGGCGGGCTACACCTCAAACGGGGTGCCCGCCAACATCAACGTGGTGCGTTCCCTGCAAAATTCGCTGGCACGTCGCATGGCGCTGCAAGCAGGCAAGAAACGCCAATTGCATGAACTGGAAGATCGGCTGGCCCTGCTGGCCACCGATCCCAACGAGCACTTTGCCGAAATAGCCCTGCTCGAGAAGGAGATCAGAGAGCTGAAACGACGGATCGATGCGGTGCCGTTTATTGACACCTTCGATCTCAAATTCAACAACTTCGTCAAACGGCCCGTCCCCTCCAGCCAGGCGGTGATGTTCTGTCTGATGGACGTATCGGGCTCCATGGATCAGGCCACCAAGGAGATGGCCAAGCGTTTCTATATCCTGCTCTATCTGTTCCTCAGCCGGACCTACAAGAACGTTGAGGTTGTTTACATCCGCCACCATACCCAGGCCAAGGAGGTGGACGAGCACGAGTTCTTCTACTCCCAGGAGACAGGCGGCACGATTGTCTCCAGCGCCCTCAAGATGATGAACGACATCATCAACGAGCGTTACCCCGCCAACCAGTGGAACATCTATGCGGCGCAGGCATCTGACGGTGACAACTGGGCTGATGACTCACCGCAATGCAGGGAGATCCTGGCGCGGGACATCATGCCAAGGGTACGGTACTACTCCTACATCGAGATCACCACCCGTGCCCACCAGACCCTGTGGCACGAATATGAGTCGGTAGCCAGCCAGTTCCCCCACTTTGCGATGGAGCACATTCGCAAAGTCGAGGATATCTATCCGGTGTTCCGCGAGCTGTTCAAGAAACAAGCGGCGTGAGGAGGTCACATGATCGAAACAGAAAAACGTGTAGCGCCACTGGATGACGGACCAGACTGGAACTTCGATCTGCTGGAGACCTATCACCAGGAGATCGCCCGGGTCGCCCGTTTCTACAAGCTGGACACCTACCCCAACCAGATCGAGGTGATCACCGCCGAGCAGATGATGGATGCCTACTCCAGCGTCGGCATGCCCATCGGCTATCAGCACTGGTCGTTCGGCAAGCGTTTTATCCATACCGAGCGCAATTACAAGCGCGGACAGATGGGACTGGCCTACGAGATCGTCATCAATTCCGATCCCTGCATTGCCTATCTGATGGAGGAGAACACCATGCCGATGCAGGCGCTGGTGATGGCACACGCCTGCTACGGTCACAACTCCTTCTTCAAGAACAACTACCTGTTCAAGGCGTGGACCGATGCCTCCTCCATCATCGACTACCTGCTGTTCGCCAAGAACTACATCACCCAGTGCGAAGAGAAGCATGGCATCGAGGCGGTGGAACAGCTGCTCGACTCCTGCCATGCCCTGATGAACTTCGGGGTGGATCGCTACAAGCGTCCCCAGAAGATCTCGATGGCTGAGGAGAAGCGGCGTCAGAAGGCGCGGGAAGATTATCTGCAGACTCAGGTCAACGAGCTGTGGCGAACCCTGCCCAAACAGCATAAAGCGGCTGGCGTGGAGGACAGGCGCTACCCCGCAGAGCCCCAGGAGAACATTCTCTACTTTATCGAGAAGAATGCCCCCTTGCTGGAGCCCTGGCAGCGGGAAGTGGTGCGCATCGTGCGCAAGATCAGCCAGTATTTCTATCCGCAAAAGCAGACCCAGGTGATGAACGAAGGGTGGGCCACCTTCTGGCACTACACCATCCTCAACCACCTCTATGACGAGGGAAAACTGAGCGATCGCTTCATGATGGAGGTGCTGCACAGCCACACCAACGTGGTCTATCAACCGGCCTACAACAGCCGCTACTACTCGGGGATCAACCCCTATGCGCTGGGGTTTGCCATGTTTACCGACCTGCGCCGCATCTGCGAGAACCCGACCGAGGAAGATAGATATTGGTTCCCCGACTATGCCGGTAGCAACTGGGTCGAAACACTCCACTTTGCCATGCAAAACTTCAAGGACGAGAGCTTTATCAGCCAGTTCTTAAGCCCGAAAGTGATGCGGGATATGAAGTTGTTCGCCATTGATGACGACGATCTGAAGAACTATCTGAAGGTCTCCGCCATCCACAATGACGAAGGGTACCGTCAGGTGCGCAATACCCTGTCGGCCCAGTACAACCTCAGCAATCTGGAGCCCAATATTCAGGTGTACAACGTCGCCGTGAAGGGGGATCGCTCCCTCACCCTGCGCTATGTGCCCCACAACCGCATACCCCTTGGTGACTCTCGCCATGAGGTGCTCAAACACCTCCATCAACTGTGGGGATTCGATGTGGTGCTGGAGCAGGATAACGGCGAGTTGCCACCCGATATCATCGGCCGCTGCCCGGAGCGCAAACCGGGGATCTGACCCATGCCCCTATATCTCGACGGCCCATTTCAGTGGGCCGTTTTTTATCAGCTTTCGCCTCTGCCTGCATCATCGCAGCACAACCCGAACAAGCCACAACATAGAAAGAGGCCCGCATGGGGTGCGGGCCTCTTTGCCTTGCGGTCACTCTGCAGCGATTATCAGTAGAAGGTCTGCTGCTCTGCGGCCATCGCCTTGAGACGGGCACAGGGGGCGAACCGGTCGCCGTGGCGCTTCTGATAATACTCCAGACGGCCAACCAGATGATCGATCCCGAGCGTGTCCATATAACGGAACGGGCCGCCAAGGAAAGGCGGGAAACCGATGCCGAAGATGGCGCCGATATCGCCATCACGGGCCGATGCCACCACACCGCTGTCCAGCGCCATGGCCGCTTCGTTGAGCATCAACAATACGCAACGCTCGGCGATCTCCTGACGGGCCAGCTTGGCAGAAGGCTTGATGCCGAGCACGCCATAGACGCTCTCGTCCACCGTCTTCTTGCCCTCTTTGCCAGTCAACTTGTTGCGCGGTGCCGCCTTGCCATAGAGGTAGAAGCCCTTGCCGTTCTTGCGTCCCTTGCGATCATTTTGCAGCAGCTTGTCGAACGCCTTGGGCGCCTGGAACTGCTCGCCGCCCAGCTCTTTCTCGAGAATGGGGGAGATCTTGGCGCCCACATCGATCCCCACCTCGTCCAGCAAGGTGATGGGGCCAACCGGGAAGCCAAAGTCCAGCAGCGCGCTATCCAGCACCTCCACCGGCTCCCCTTCCAGCACCAGTCTTGCCGCCTCATTCATGTAGGGCGCCAGGATGCGGTTGACGTAGAAACCGGCTTCGTCCTTCACCACGATGGGCGTTTTGCCCTGGGCGCGGGCAAAAGCCAGGGTGGTAGCGACCGTCTCGGCACTGGTGCCAGCGTGGGGGATGATCTCCGCCAGCGGCATCTTGTCCACCGGGCTGAAGTAGTGCAGCCCCACGACTCGCTCCGGGTGCACCGCCTCTGCCGCAATCTGGTTGATGGGCAAGGAAGATGTGTTTGAGGCAAACACTGTGTGTTCACCACACTCGCGCTCCACGTCTTTCACCATCTGGTGTTTGAGCGCGAGATCTTCAAACACCGCCTCAACCACCATGTCCACCCGGTGGAAACCGGAGTAGTCGAGGGTACCGGTCAACAGGCTCATCTGCTTTTCCAATTCGCTGCGCAAGATGTGGCGACGCTTGAGCTTCTTGGCCAGAATGTCATAGCTGTAGCGCATGGCATTGCCGATCCCGGCGCTTGCCACATCCTTGATCCGCACCGGCACGCCCGCCTTGGTAGCGGTGACGAACGCAATGCCGCCCCCCATCAGACCACCGCCCAGCACGGCGGCATGGGCCACCTTGCGCGGCTCGGCTCCCTGATAGGTGACCTCTTTCTTCATCTCGGTGGTGGCAAAGAAGATGGAACGCAGGGCGGCGGACTCAGCCGTCATCACCAACTCGCCAAAGTGACGGGATTCGGCGGCCAAACCGGCCTTCATCCCCTCCTCCACACCGATGCGCACAACGTCCAGGATCCGCTCCGGCGCCGGGTAGTTACCACGGGTCTTGGCTTTCACCCCCTTGCTGGCCTGATCGAACAGCACCTTGCGGCCCAGCTTGTTGGTCTCCAGCACCTTGCCCTGCAGATCCCGTTTCAACTGATGGCGCGGTTTGCCCTTCTTGGCCAGCTTGATGGCAGCATCCAGCAAGATTGACGGCGGCACCACATCGTCCACCAGCCCCAATTTCTTGGCTTGTTTGGCACGAACCTGCTTGCCGGTCAGCATCAGATCCAGCGCCTTGGCCACCCCGATAAGGCGCGGCAGACGCTGGGTACCGCCAGAGCCCGGCAGCAGACCGAGCTGCACTTCCGGCAATCCCAGCACGGTTTTGCCGTGATCGGTCACCACCCTACCATGACAGGCTAGCGCCAGCTCCAGCCCACCTCCGAGGCAGGGGCCGTGAATGGCGGCGATCACCGGAATGGTCAGGCCCTCGATCTCGGCAAAGATCTCCTGCCCTTCTCGTGACAGGGTCTCGGCATCCTTGGCACTGGTGCAGGCGGCCAGCATGGTAATGTCAGCGCCGGCGATGAAGGAGTCCTTTTTGCCGGAGGTGATCACCAGACCGATCAAATCCTTGTTGCGTTTCACTTCGGCCAGCACGGTGCGGATCTCCTCCACAAAGGCAGCCTTGAGGGTATTCATGCTCTCGCCCGGCACATCCATGGTGAGGATGCCGATGCCATCTTTGCGAACATCCAGGGAAAAAGTCTTAGCGCTCATCATTCAACCTCCAACACCATAGCCACGCCCAATCCACCCGCCGCGCAGGCGGTGTTGAGCCCCAATCCCCCGCCGCGACGACGCAGCTCGTGCAGAGTCTGGGTGATCATCCGCGCACCGGTCGCGGCAAAGGGGTGGCCATAGGCCAGCGAACCACCGAGGACGTTGAACTTCTCCATGTCCACCTCGCCGATGGCCTGATCGCGGCCCAGCTTGTCGCGGGCAAAATCGGCACTGGCAAACATCTTGAGGTTGGCCAGCGTCTGGGCGGCAAAGGCTTCGTGCATGTCGATCAGGGTGAGATCACCGAGCGTGATGCCGGCTCTGTCCATCGCCAGCGGCGTGGCATAGGAGGGGCCCATCAGCATGTCTTGCCAGACATCAATGGCCGAGAAGGCGAAGCTGCGGATATAACCCAACGGTTCGAGTCCCAGCTCTTTCGCACGACCTTCCCGCATCAGCAACACGGCAGCGGCGCCGTCAGTGAGCGGAGTGGCATTGGCAGCAGTGACTGTGCCATGGACTCGGTCAAACACCGGCTTGAGCTTGGCGTAGCTCGCCAGATCCGAGCTTTCACGGATATTGTTGTCCCGCTCGAGCGGCGACTTGTAGGGCGGCACATGGGCGGTAAACACCTCGCCACTGAGCTTGCCATCGGCCCAAGCCTGCGCGGCCAGAGTGTGAGAGCGATGAGCCAACGCATCTTGCGCCTCGCGGCTGATCTGGTGGCTCTTGGCCATCTGCTCGGCCGTTTGCCCCATCGAAAGTCCCGTAGAGTATTCCGCCACCGCAGGCGGTACAGGCAGCAAATCCTTGACCCGCAGCTGACGCAGAATATTGAAGCGCTGCTGCAGATTGCGCGCCTTGTTGAGATCCACCAGGGCGCGGGCCAGCTTCTTGCTCACTCCGATAGGCAGTACGGAGGAGGAGTCAGCACCGCCAGCGATGGCGATGTCTACGGTACCGGCCATGATGGATTCGGTGACGTTGGCCACCGCCTGAAAGCTGGTGGCGCAGGCGCGGGAGACGCTATAGGCATCGGTATTGACGCTCATGCCGGTACCGAGCACGATCTCGCGGGCAATGTTGGGGGCTTCCGGCATCTGAACCACCTGACCAAACACCAGCTGGTCGATAAGCTTGGGATCGAGATCGGTACGGGCAAGCATCTCGCTCACCACCAGTTTGCCGAGATCGACTGCAGGCACGCCATGAAAGGCGGTGGCCTGCTTGGCAAAGGGGGTACGCAGCCCCGCCACGACGGCAATCCGTTCGCCCTGGCGAGTCGTCAGTTTCAATGGCTGTTTCATCCTGGCTCCTTGGTTTAAAAGGCAGAGGTCTGACCTCATTGCGCCACATCTTAACAATCCAATCACAAGTTTCATACAGCTGATTGAAACTAAATTAAGCGCGGCAAGGCCCCTTTGCTCGCCCTTGGGAAGCAACTGGAGTATAAAAAGATCAACTTCCATAAAAACAACGGGTTTATCGCATGGCAGCGGCCGAGTTCAGAGCACTTAGGGACTATCTTGGCAGTCAGATCCTGGGGCAGGAGGAGCTAATAGAAGGGCTCCTGATTGCCCTGTTATGTGAAGGACATGTGTTAATCGAAGGGGCCCCCGGGCTGGCCAAAACCCGCGCCGTCAAGGCGCTCGCTGGCGCCGTCGAGGGACGCTTTGCCCGTATCCAGTTCACCCCCGACCTTCTGCCTGCCGATCTCACCGGCAGCGAGGTGTTTCACCCGCAGGATGCCAGTTTTGTATTCCAACCCGGCCCCCTCTTCAACCATCTGGTGCTGGCGGACGAGATCAACCGGGCACCGGCCAAGGTGCAATCAGCGCTGCTGGAGGCCATGGCCGAACACCAGATCACCGTAGGCAAAAAGAGCTGGCGACTGCCGCCTCTCTTTATGGTCGCCGCCACCCAGAACCCCATCGAGCAGGAGGGTACCTATCCCCTGCCGGAAGCCCAGCTAGACCGCTTTTTGCTCAAGCTGATGGTGGATTACCCGAGTCCCACCATGGAGCTCGCCATCTTGCAGCTCAACGCCAGCGGCGAACAGCTTGGCGCAGCGCCAGTGACCCTGAGTCAGACCACCTTGCAAGGTGCTCGCAGCGAAGTGCTGGCGGTCACCATGCAAAGCAGACTGGAGCACTATCTGGTGGAGCTGGTCTGCGCTACCCGCCCGGGCAGCGGCCTTTGCCCTGCCCTCGAGCCATTGATTGCCGTGGGGGCCAGCCCCCGCGCCACACTTGGGCTGGCTCGCTCCGCCCGCGCCCGAGCCTGGCTCGCCGGACGTGATTATGTGCTGCCGGAAGATATCCAGCTGCAAGCCTATCCGGTGCTGCGCCACCGCCTTATTCCCAGCTATCAGGCACTGGCCGACAATCTGGATAATGACATCCTGATCGCCCAACTGCTGGATCAGGTGCCATGTCCCTAGCGCCGGACCTCCATCCCGATATCGCCCTGTCGCTGCCACGGCTGCTCAATATCCGGCTCTGGGCCAAGGCCAGGAAGCCACCTCACGCAGGCAGAAGCAGCAACGAACGCGGCAAACCGGGTCGCTCTCCCGGACTCACCTTTCGCGAGCTGCGCGCCTATCAGGCTGGTGACGAGGTACGCCATATCGACTGGCGAGTGACGGCGCGCCTCGGTCGTCCCTATACCCGCCTCTATAGCGAGGAGCTGGATCAGGCGCACTGGCTGCTGCTCGATCTCTCTCCCGCCATGTATTTCGGCTCCACACTGCAGCTCAAGGCGCGCCTCGCCTGCGAGCTGGCGGCAGCCTTGATCTGGCAAGGGGAGAAGCAGCACAACACCCTGATCTGCCACGGGCTTATCTCCCATCACCAGAGCCAGCGCGGCAGCGTGCTGCCCCTGCTCGAATCCCTCTGCCATCACTATCAGCAAGGGCTGGCCCGCCGGGCGCTTTCTCACTCTCTGGCCGACACCTTGTCCGGCGTGAAGCTGCCTCACGGTGCCAAGCTGACGATCATCACCGATCACAGACCCTGCGAGTCGGTGCTCTGTCAGCAATTGCAACTGCTCTCGCGGCGCCATGATATTCACTATTGGCAGATCCGCGATCCCCTTGAGGCAGCCCTTCCCCCTGACGGCCAGCTGCCAGTGGCTATCGATCGGCCAGGGCAGCACTATCAGGGCTGGCTGGATGGGGGCCATGCCGGTTTCTCCCGCCGCTACCGGCAAGCTGCCGAACAGCAACTGGCCCACGGCAAGCAGTTGCTGTTGCCATTGGTGCAGCGCCTCTATCTGCTCGATAACGGCCAGACGCTGCAACAACAGTGGCAGGAGGGGTTATGTCATCAGGGATGATCTCGCCCGCCGAACTCGACAGCGCCAGTCCCGCCTCCGAGGCCATCACTCCGCCGCTGGCCGCCCTGATGCGCGACATCCACCCGGGGCCGGATCTGATTGAACAGAGTCTTGACCCCAGAGTGCAGGCGCTATTGTGGCTCCTGATCGCCGGTTTTCTTCTGCTGCTGCTCGTCCTGATTGCCCGCAGGGTGATACGTTACCGCCGCTGGTGTCGCCAGCTGGAGGGGGATCCGGCGCTGCTGGTGGCGCAAATACAGGAGGCCCTGCGTCATGAAGCGCTACAGCGCTGGCCCGAGGCGCGCCAACTGCAAGGTGAGGCGTGGCTCGCCTTCGTCGATCGTCACGGCGGCAGCGATTTTAGCCAGTTCTCGTCTCACTGGAGCAGTTGGCTCTATGGCAGCCAGAACCCGACTCGCGAGCAGTGCGAACAGCTTCAGCAACATTATCGCCGTTGGGGTCAAACCCTCTTCTTCCAGCTCGCCCCCCGCTCGAGGCGTAAAACCGTGCGGAGGCATCCATGATCCTGGCCTGGCCCTGGTTTGCGCTGGCGCTGGTGCTGCCCTTGCTGGTGCGCTTCGGCTTGCCGCCCCTGCGCCGCGGCTATCTGGCTCACCCCGGGTTTGCGCTGCTGTGTCCTCAGGCCGGATTACCGCTCTGGCGCGCCATGCTGCTCTGGTGCGCCCTTATCCTCGCCCTCTGCCGCCCCCAGTGGTGGGGAGAACCGGTTATTCAATATGAAGGGAGTCGGGATCTGCTGCTGGCGGTGGATTTGTCAGACAGCATGCGCACCCCGGATATGCTCGATAACGGCGAGCAGCAAGCACGGCTGACGGCAGTGCGCCAGCAGATCAAGGCGCTGATCGCCAAACGGGCCGGAGACAGGGTGGGCCTCATCGTATTTGCCGATCACGCCTACCTGCTCTCTCCCCTCACTCAGGAGATCCCGGCGCTGTTGACCTTGAGCGACGAGCTCGATTTTGATCTGGTCGGCCGAACCACCGCCCTTGGCGAAGCTATCCAGCTGGCACGTCAGCATGGGGATCCGGGTCGCCCCACCGCCCTGCTGCTGGTCACTGATGGCCGCAATACCGCAGGCAATGCCGACCCGCTGCAGGAGGCAAAACTCGCCGCAGCGCAGGGAATACGGATCTACACGCTGGGGGTCGGGGCCGATCCCGATACCTTTATCCAACCCTATGATGAGGCAGGCAGCGGTCAGGCCGATCCCAGCAGCGAACTGGACGAGCCGCTCCTGAAAGAGCTGGCGCAGATCGGCCAAGGGCGTTACTTTCGGGCACGCACCCAAAGCGATCTCGATGCCATCAATGCGACCCTCAATACCCTTGAACCTGCCCCCATGCCGATTGCCCAGTACCAGCCGGTGATCGAGCTCTACCCCTGGCCGTTGGCACTGCTTTGTGGCTTGCTGCTTCTGCCATCAGGACACGGCAGACTGGAGTTTCGCATGGTGCGTAACTGGCTGGCACGAGGCGCGCGCAGATGGAGCTGATCTTGCTCCGCCCCCTGTGGCTGATCGCACTCATCCCCTGGCTCTGGCAAGGGTGGCACCGTCGTCGCCAGCCCCCGCTGCTCGCACCTGCGATGCAGGCTTATCTGCTGCCAGCCTCCCGTCCTCAGCGCCCCTGGCTCTGGCTGGCAACCCTGCCCGTGATTTTGGCCCTGAGTGGTCCCGCACTGCGCGGTGAGCTGCAACAGCAGCCTGCGGCGCCGCTCGATATCTGGCTGCTGGACTTGTCACGCTCGATGACCGCCACCGACCTCAAACCAGATCGGGCGACCCGGGTCAGATGGCAGTTGCAGCAGCTGCTGAGCCACGCCAAGGGCGAGCGCATTGCGCTGATCCTCTACGCAGGCGATGCCTACCTCGCCATGCCGCCAACCCGGGATCATCAGGCCCTCGCGTTACTGCTGCCCGATTTGCGCCCCGATATCATGCCGCTGCAGGGCAGCAATCCGGCACGGGCGGTGGAACTTGCCATGAAGCAGCTGGCCCCTGGAGAACAAGCGCGTCTACTGCTGATCACCGACGACCTCACCCAGAATCAGATGACCCAAATCGCCACCCTGTGGCCCTGCCAGCAACGCCTTCTTTGCCGCGACACCCAGTCGGCACGCCTCGATATTCTGCTTGCCAGCAGTGGTCAACCGGCCCCCATGCCCGCCATTCCGGCCAATGAGTTGGGGTTTGCCGCCCGCATGCCCGCGCAGTTGCCCGCCCCCGATAGTCAGGCCATTGCCGCCATGGCCAATCGCCTCGGCGGTGAGCTGCAATGGCTTGATAGCGATGTCCCTCACTTTGCACCGCTGCCCACCACCACCTCGGCCCTCACCCCGGCGCCACTTGATCTTGGCCCCTGGTTGCTAATCCCCTTGTTACCGCTCGCCTTGCTGGCCAGAGTCGGCGCTCGGTTGATGATCGCACTGATGGTGGGAGCACAGCTGCTTGCGCCGCAAGATCTGCAAGCAGCAGAGAAGGGAGATCTGCAAGCGATGCAGGCTTATCAAGAGGGGGATTTTCAGCGGGCCGCCCGCTCCTTCAACGATCCCGTCTGGCGCGGCAACGCCTGGTATCGAGCTGGTGCCTACCGGCAAGCCATCGCAGCCTATCAGGAAGCAGCGAGCGCCACCGCCCACTACAACCGCGGCAATGCCCTGTTGCAACTGGGGGAGTTTGCGGCCGCCAAAGAGGCCTATCTGGCCGCTCTGGCACTTGAACCCGGCCATGAAGATGCGCTCTATAACCTCTCTCTGTTACAGGGCGCAGCGGCGGCTGCTCCCGATACCAGCAACAGTAAACAGCCCGAACCATCCGCAGATCAACAGGCAGCAGCAATGCCCCTGCCACCCTCTCCCCCTGTGTTGCTGCTGGAGCAGCGACTGCGAAAAGAGGCGCTGCGCCGGGATCTTATCAAGGTGGAGGAGCCCTGGTGACGCGGGCAGGATGGGGGCTGTTGCTCGCACTCGCGAGTCCACTTTGCTGGGCTTTGCCCCCTCGGGCAGAGCTGCTGCCGGGGGCCGATCCCAGCGATTGGCTGCTGATCATCGAAGCGGATGGCGAGCGCCAGAGCAGCGAACTGGAGATCACCCCCTTACAGCGCCAGTTTGCAGTGGGCAGAGTGACCATGAGCCGGGTCACGACCCCGGTACAACAACTGACGCGCTGGCAGATCCCGCTGCACCAGAGCGGTTCACCTGCAAATACCGAGGTGGTGATTGCCCCGCTCAAGCTGGGAAATGAGTTCACCCCCTCGCTCACCCTACCATTGAGAGAGGCGAAAACAGCCGCGCTGCCACAGCCCGAGGCACCCTCGCCCCTCGAGATGCAGGCCAGCCTTGATCATCAGGGCCCGCTCTATCCCGGCCAGCCGGTGATCTACCGGCTGACACTATGGCTGCCCACCAGTATGCAAAACCCGGCGCTAAGCGAGCTTAGCTCTGCCCACTTCACCATCCGTCGCCTCGGTAGCGACGAGTGGATCGCCCCCGTTCAGTCAGGTCTGCCTGGCCGGCTCACCCGCAGCTGGCTCGTTCAGGCAAAAGCGCCGGGACTCTGGTACCTCGACTCGCCCCGCTTACAGGGGCAGCTCACGCAGCAAGGGAACAAGCCGCAAAAACTCTCGGCCCGCGCGGCACCACTCGAGGTGAGGGTCGACAAGGCACCCGCCACGCCGGTGGCCACCCGGCTGACCCTGAGTCAACGGCTTGAACCGGCCTCCACGGGGGAAGTGGGTGAACCACTGATCCGTATCCTCACCCTGACCATGGAAAATGGTGACAGCGGCCAGATACAGCTTGCCCCCCTGATGGCACATCAACTGCCAAACGGCATACAGGCACATCCCGATGGCGAGCAACAGCAGGAGCGTTACCGAGATGGCAAGCTGCTGTTTGAGCGACAGTGGCGCCAGACTCTGGTCGCGGAGCAGAGCGGCGACTACCAGCTGCCCCCCATTGATCTGCCCTGGTTTAATACCCAAAGTGGCCGGATTGAGCAGGCCAGCCTGCCTGCCATCACGCTGACGTTTCAGGCAACGACAAATCGGCAACCTGATCAGCAGACATCGCAGATGGCACTGCGAGAGAGCCTTTGGTGGGTCGTGCTGGCCATAACGCTGCGTGCGCTATGGCGCCACTGGCCCCGCTGGCGCGCCTTCTATCAACTGCAACGTGCCCTTGCCCAACACCAGCCGGATGCCAGTCGCAAGGCGCTGATCAAGTGGGCGACCATGCGCTGGCAGGTCTCCTATTATCAATTAGGTCAGTTGTCTGACGCTGGGCATAATCGGGTCGGCAACACGCTCGCCGCACTCGAGCGAGCCTGTTTTGCACGGCCCTCTTCTGGCACCCACATCGAGTGGCGCGCTCTGGCGCGTACCCTCAGGGCCGATGAAACCGCCGGTATTGCGCATCTGATTTACCTGCTGGCGCACGGGAGTTCCCGCTCACGCCGCCACGCCCCCTGACAAGGATTGCCCTATGGCACTGCTGTTTTTTAGAAAAAAACGTGCTCAGCAGCATATTGGTGGAAATGATCCGGCCACTTCGCCGGTCTCTGATCCCATGGCTGACAAACAAACCAAATTTGAAGCACTGGTTCATGCGCTGCATGGCGATCTCTACCGGTATGCCTACTGGCTGACCCGGGATCCCAACGTAGCGGAAGATCTGGTGCAAGAGACTTTCCTGCGTGCCTGGAAGGCTATCGACACCCTGCAGGATGACAAGGCGGCCAAAGGGTGGCTGATCACCATCCTCAGACGGGAGAACGCCCGCCGCTTTGAACGCAAACAGCTGGAGCTGGTGGATCTCGACGATCACCCTCAGCCCCAGCACGATGCGCTGCACAGCGAACAGGAAATGGAGAACGAGTGGTTGTACCGTCACATCGTCCGGTTACCCGAGGAGTATCAGGAGCCACTGCTGCTGCAAGTCGTGGGAGGATTCAGTGGTGAGGAGATTGCCGAGATGCTCAGCCTCAACAAGAACACCGTCATGACTCGACTGTTTCGCGCCCGCAACCAGATCAAGGAGGCGATGGAGCAGAAGAACCAAGCAAGAGGACACGGACATGGATGAACTCGAATTTCGCCGCAATGCCATGATCCAGCCCCACGATCAACTGCCGGATTTTCTCAAAACAGCTGAAGCCAGCCAGGCCAATCGGAACTATCTCGACGAGATGAAGCAGTTCGACAGAACTCTCAAGCACGCCATGCAGGTTAAGGTCCCCGCCGGACTGGCCGAACGGATCCTGCTCAGGCAAGCCATGCTGCATGACAGTGACGCGCCAGATGATATGCCGCCATCCCGCCCCCTTGGCACGGCGCCGGTCAAGATCCGGACATCAACATCCTGGCGCCAGATCGCCCTGGCTGCATCGGTCGCCTTCCTGCTGGGAATGAGCACCCGCTGGATCACGCTGCCAGAAACGGCTCCTGCGGCCCTCTCCCTAGCACAGGTAGCGATGGCTCATGTCTATGGCGAAGAGCCCTTTATTGAAGGTGTCGATGAGCAGGTCAATCTGCATAACATCAATGCCAAGATGGAGAAGTATGGCGCCACCTTGAGCGGGATGGATGGGCTCAAGGTGACCTATGTCAATCACTGCTCGTTTTATCAGGGACCAGCCTTGCACATGGTGATCCAGGGAAAGATGGGGCCAGTCACTCTCTTTTTAGTGCCCAAACATGTGCCATTAACCCTGCAACAGGCCACCTTTGAAGATGGCACCCTCAAAGGGGAGATAGTCCAGCTCAAAGGCGCCAATATGGTACTGATTGGCGAGATGAAAGAGCCACTTGCCCCCGTTGCCAACGCCCTGCAGTCACGTCTGCAGTGGGACATTTAACATCGCTAGTTAACAACCTCAGATCCATCCTCAATAGCAGGCTGCGGTCACGAGCCGCAGCCTGTTCCCTCCCTGTTTACTCCCCTTTGTCACTCATTTGCCTCAAGATTTCGAAAAATTGACAAAATTATTTTTGTGACGGAGATCGGCAATCCAGGTCAATAATCCACCTTTAGACCCTCAAAATGATGAATTAAACAGCAAGTTAAAACAAATGATTAACACATCGATCACTTTTATGTATTCTGCTGTCACTGGTCTGATTTCTTACCTCCTACCAGATCCATAGAATCACGCCAGAATTGATTGGGAAGAAGCTGAAATAAAAACGGATTTTGTCGAGGTTTGCATTGAACGTGCAGCCAATATCGGCAAAAAAATCTGCCTACAAGAGAGAACACCATGACGACAACTATTTTCAAGAAGAGCCTGATTGCCGCCACCATCGCGCTGGCCACCGGTCAAGTCCATGCTGCGGCATTCCAGTTGAACGAGCACTCGGCCTCCGGTCTGGGTCGCGCCTATGCCGGTGAAGCAGCTATTGCCGACAACGCCTCCGTGCTGGCCCGTAACCCGGCGGCCATGACCACCTTCGACAAGATGGCAGTTTCTGTCTCCGGCACCTACATCAAACCGGATGTGGATGTAGATGGTGCTGTTTACGCTGGCGCGAACAAAATGGCTCCAGCCAGCGAAAGTGGCATTGCTCCGGCAGCCTTCGTTCCCGCCTCCTACTTTATTCAGCCGCTGAATGACCAGTGGGCCTGGGGTATTGGCATCTTCTCCAACTACGGTCTCTCCACCGAATACTCCAAAACCTTCCCGGCTGGTGCCGGTGCAGGTGATACCGAGTTGATGACCTTCAATATCAACCCGAACATTGCCTATCGTGTCAACGAACACTTCAGTGTCGGTGCTGGTATCAACGCCGTTTACGGTGCCGCCGAACTCAACCGCTATGCCGGTCTGCTGGGCCCGCTGAATCCACCTAGCCAAGGTGGCCCGCTGCCGACAGATACTCGTCTGGCTCACTTGAAAGGCGACACCTGGGGCTTTGGCTGGAACGTTGGTACCCTGTATGAAGTCAATGAAAACCATCGCTTTGCACTGACCTACCGTTCACAAGTCGATATGAGCTTTGACGGTGATTTCCAAGGTGCAAGCTCACTGAATCGCACCGTGGATGGCAACCTGAAGCTGGATCTGCCTGCACAAGCCGAGTTCGCTGGTTACCATCGCCTGAGCCCGCAGTTTGCTGTTCATTACTCTGTAAACTGGACTGACTGGAGCGCCTTCCAGGAGCTGAAAGCAACCAGCAGCCAATGTGCTGGCGGCGTATGTCTGCAAAAAGATGAGAAGTTCAAAGATTCTACTCGCTACTCCATCGGCGGTACCTGGTATATCAACCCAGCATGGGAAGCTCGCATGGGCTTTGCCTATGACAACACCCCGATCGAAGCTGACTACCGCAGCCTGAGCATTCCCGACTCAGACCGTATCTGGTACAGCGCCGGTGCCACCTACCATATCAACACCGATATGAGCGTTGACTTTGGTATGGCTTATCTGGACGGTAAAGAAGTTGACGTCAACGAAGGTCTGCGTAGCCACTCCGACAGCCTGCGTTGGAAAGGTACTTCCCACGGCAACGCCTTCTTGGCTTCTGCCCAGTTCAACATGAAGTTCTGATTATTGATAGAATTGAAAGAGCGCCGTCAGGCGCTCTTTTTTTATCCGACAAAACCATCTCAGCGCACACATGTAGCACACACGTGTTTATTTTTCTTTTCTAATCAATCTATTAGAGTGCATCCTTCCAGCATTTAATCTTGTTTTATCCAGATACTGGCCATTACCGTTGCCTTACTGGTCATACCATATAAAATCCTGCCTCCATTCATATGACCTATTGAACCTTCGGGTAACAGCAAGGATTTTGCCATGCATCCCATCATCAAACCGTCCGCCATCGCCCTGCTGGTGATCGCGGGTCAGACTCATGCCGCCGGGTTCCAGCTGGCTGAACAGTCCGCTACAGGCCTGGGACGCGCCTTTGCCGGTGAGGCAGCCATCGCGGATAACGCCAGTGTACTCTCCCGCAATGCAGCAGCCATGACCCGCTTCGATCAGATGGCGCTCTCTGGCGGAGTCATCTATGTCAGTCCTGACGTCAATATTGAAGGTAACACCCGCTTGCCGACCAAAGCTGGTATCGTCACCTCCGATGCCAGTGCACACGATATCGCCGCCGCAGCCTGGGTACCCAACGCCTATCTCATCATTCCACTCAATGAGCAGTGGCGACTAGGCTTCTCGGCAACCTCTTACTACGGCCTTGGCGTCAAGATGCCGGATAACTACAGCGCGGGACACTTTGGCAATGTCTCCGATATCAAGACCATGGATCTGGGTACCTCACTCGCCTATCGCATCAATGAGGTGTGGTCAATTGGTGCCGGGATCTCTGCTATTCAGGGCGAAGGCGAAGTCGGTGGCACCTTCCCTTCTCGCAACCTGATCGCAAAACATTTGCAAGGGGATGGCTGGGCATGGGGCTGGAATGTCGGCACCTTGCTGGAGTTGTCCGAACAAACCCGAATTGGCCTCTCCTACCGTCACGATGTCACTTTGACCCTCTCGGGAGATGCTATCGTGGGCCGACCCAATGCAGATGGCTCCGTTACCGAGATCAGAGATACCGGTAGTCTGGATCTGCCGTTGCCAGCGACGGCAGAGTTGGCGGCGTTCCATCAGCTGACTGACAAGCTGGCTCTCCACGGCAGCCTGAACTGGACCAACTGGAACAAATTCGTTCAATTGGAAGCTGATCTCAACAATTTGCAGAACATGCACATCAAGGACGAGCACTGGGAAGATAGCTGGCGCTACGCCATCGGTATGACCTATCAGGTCACTCCCAAGTGGCAACTGCGCTCCGGTGTGGCCTATGACGCCAGCCCGGTGCCAGCCGATCGTCGTACCATCTCCATCCCGGATGCCGATCGGCTCTGGTACAGCCTGGGAATGGGGTATCAGTTCACGCCCAACCTGACCGTGGATCTGGGGCTGACCCTGATCGATGGCAAAAAGGTGGATGTCACTGAAAAAATGGAGCTGCAACCGGGTAATCCGATGACGACCTCCACCTTCCAGGGCACTTCCGAAGGGGATGCCTGGCTAGCTGGTGTACAATTGAGCTATCTCTTCTAAATTTCTTCCCTGCAAAAAACGCTATGCCAATTATTGCCTTACTCAATAAGGTGAACACTGGCATAGTGTTCTGCAACACCATAAAATCAACCCAGTACCTTTACTGGAGCAAGGCATGTATTCCTACGTAGCAAGACAGCCGATCCTCGACAGAGACCTCAAAACTCATGCCTATGAGCTGCTCTTTCGCGATAGTCTGAATAATGTCTTCCCGAGCATATCCTCCCAACAGGCGACGTCACGCCTGGTGGTCGAACAGTTCCTGCAACAAAATATCGATCAGCTCTTGGGCGGCCGCCCCTGCTTTATCAACTTCCCCCACTCACTGCTGCTGGAGGGATTGGCAGAGTGCCTGCCGCCCGAAAAAGTGGTGATTGAGATCCTGGAAGATTCCCCACCGGATGATGCCCTGCTGGAAAAGGTGAAACAGCTGCACAAGCTGGGATATCAGCTGGCACTCGATGACTTCACCATGTCACCGGATTGGGAGCGCTTCCTCCCTTTTATCCACATCATCAAGTTTGATCTTCGTGCCACCCCCCTGATGCAGATCAAAGTGTTTATCCAGCGGCATCAGACCCTAGGGCTCACCTATCTGGCGGAAAAAGTAGAGGACAAGGCGGAGTTCGAGCGGGTCAAACAGCTGGGGATCCAGCTGTTCCAGGGCTTTTTCTTCAGCAGACCCGAGATGGTCAAGCAAGCCACCATGGAGCCAGCGCAAGTCGTGGTGATGCAGTTGCTCAACGTGGTCAACGAGGCAGAGCCTGATATCAACAAGATTGAGCAGCTGCTCGGTCAGGATATCTCCCTCTCCCTCAAGCTGTTGCGCTATGTCAACCATCTCAAAGGCCACACCAACCCTATTTCGTCATTTCGCCAGGCTGCCATCTATCTGGGCAACACCCAGCTAAAGCGCTTTGTCTCGCTGGTAGCCGCGACCAGCGCCGGCAAGGGCAAGAGCGCCGAGCTCTACCAGATGTCGATGATACGTGCCCGATTCTGTGAACTGCTGGCCCACGCCCACGCCCCGAGCCAGCAGGCACAACAGGCCTTTATCACCGGTCTCTTCTCCCTGCTGGATGTACTGATGGAGCAGCCGATGGACAAGCTGCTCGGCACTATCCCTCTTATCGACGATATTCGGCTGGCGCTGCTGGAGCGCAAAGGCAATCTCGGTTTCTACCTCGCGTTTTGTGAAGATTACGAGAGCGCCAACTGGTCACGGGTAACGGCCAGAACAGCCCGCCTGGGGCTGAGCGAGGATAAGGTGAGTCACCTCTATCTGGCCGCCACCACCTGGGTCACGGAACAACTGCTGGCGATGGAAGCCACCAATTAATTCGTCTCGTCATTCACCTCGACCGCGATAGCGGTCGCCTCCCCGCCCCCGATACAGAGCGCTGCCACGCCTCGCCGCAAACCCCGTTGCCGCAGCGCGGCGATCAGCGTCACCAGAATGCGCGCGCCACTCGCCCCCAGCGGATGACCGAGTGCACAGGCCCCTCCATGGACATTGACCTTGTGATGAGGGATGCCGACCCCTCTCATGGCCAGCATGGTGACCATGGCGAAGGCCTCGTTGATCTCAAAGAGATCCACCTCTTCCACCGACCATGCAAGACGCGCCAGCAAGCGTGAAATGGCGCCAATGGGCGCAGAGGTAAACTCGGCGGGCAATGCCGCGTGGCTCTGATAACCGACGATCCGTGCCAGCACTGGTACCTGCCAGGCTTGCGCCGTGGCGCCATCCATCAATATCAGCGCCGCCGCACCATCCGAGATGGAGCTTGAATTGGCCGCTGTAATAGAGCCTTCCTTGCCAAAGGCAGGCTTCAGGGTCGGGATTTTCTCCGGTCTGCCCTTGCCGGGCTGCTCGTCTTCGGCCAGCAACAAGCGATCACCGCGATAGACACTTGCCAGCTCGGATGCAAACGCGCCGGCTTGCTGCGCATCGCGCGCACGCTGCAACGACGCAAGAGCAAACTCATCCATGGCACTGCGGGTCAAACCGGCCTGATCGGCGCTGCGCTGGGCATGTATCCCCATCAGCTGGCCATCATAGGCATCTTGCAAACCGTCGAGGAATAGGTGATCTAGCACTTTTTGATGCCCCATCCGAAAGCCGCTGCGGGCGTTATCCAACAGATAGGGGGCACGGCTCATGCTCTCCATCCCCCCCGCGACCACCACCCGGTTATCGCCCAGCCGAATGGTATCCGCCGCCAGCATCACTGCTTTCATGCCGGATCCGCACACCTTGTTGACCGTGGTAGCAGGCACACTATCTGGCAACCCTGCTTTCAACAACGCCTGCCTGGCTGGCGCTTGCCCCACGCCCGCCGCCAGCACATTGCCCATAAACACTTCATCGACCTGCTCCGGACGCAGCCCACTTTGCTGTAGTGCCGCCTCAATGGCATAGGCTCCCAACTCAGGCGCAGTGACCTCTGCCAATGCCCCCTGAAACGCCCCCATCGGAGTCCGTTTTGCCGCCACAATTGCAATATCCATTTGCCTGCCTCTGTTTGTTACATGGCCATAACATAGGGGTTCTGACGCGATGGAACAAGAGTTGCAGTGCAGTTTACGTTTAGGTAAGGTGCAGACAGGATTTAGTTCGCCAAGAAGTCTGTATGAACAACAAGGATGAAGGACGGCGCTTCAGCATCAGTGAGCTGGCCCGGGAATTTGATATTACGACGCGCAGTATCCGCTTTTATGAGGATCAGGGATTGCTCAATCCCGCCCGAGAGGGACAAACCCGCATTTACAGCAAGCAGGATCGGGTTCGCCTCAAGCTCACCCTGCGCGGCAAGCGACTCGGGTTCAGCCTCGCCGAGATCCGCGAGCTGTTTGATCTCTATGATGCCGACAAGAGCAGCCGCACCCAGTTACAGACCATGCTGGGACTGGTTGAGGAAAAACGGGAGACACTGCAACAGCAGATGGAAGATATCAGGATGGTACTGCTGGAGCTTGATGCCGCCGAGCAGCGTTGCCAACAAGCCCTTAGCCAGCTGGGGTAACCGCCTTGCTGGCTTATCAGGTAAGTCCCTTCAGCCTGCTCACAAGATGCCAGATAGCAAAAAGCCACTCCTGAGAGTGGCTTTTCTTCAACCTGACGGTTCGCTATTAAACGCGAACGAAGTCCAGGTGGATCAGCTTGTAACGTACCGGGTGACGCTGGATAGCTTTCACTTTTACGTTAACTTCTTCACCGTTGATAACCAGAGTCAGTACAGACTCATAGAATTCCGGCTTCTCTTGAGCCAGGATCATTTTCTTGTGGTCAACAGTGATGGACAGGGCTTCTTTGCCTGCACCGTAAACGATGGCAGGAACTTGGTCAGCTTGACGCAGGCGGCGGCTCGCACCTTTCCCCAGGTCAGAACGGACTTCAGCTTGGAATACGAAAGACATAGTATGTATCTCTTTTGGATGAATTTATGGTGCTAACTGCGACCGGTCAGCACCTCGCAAAACGAGCGCGAATACTACCACGGGCCAAATTCGGATACAAGGTACCGACTCTGCATTTAGCGCCCCTGCTCCAACCGGGCGAATTGCTGCTGACGCTGGGCCGGGCTCAGGGCATCAAACCGCGCCAGGGTCTCGGCGCGCGGGCAGTAGAGACCCTCCCCCGTTCTGACCCGAATGCTCTTGCCAAACCGCGGCTGATTCTCTGCCACCAGCGCCAGCAAATAGCTGTAGGTATCGGCTCCTCGGGCGCTGGATAACTGGTTGGCAATGCGCCACAGGGTCTCCCCTGCTGCGACCTGATGACACACAGTTTGTGGACCGCCGGCCGCAGGAGCCGAGAGGGTAAGCATGGCGTCACTGCCTGCGGATAAGCTAGCCGTGTGGCTGGCGAGTGCCATATGGGCGCTCGCTACTCCCTCATATCCTTGGGTACCACTCATCCCCGCCGTGCGAAACGTCACCCCCAGCTGAGCCAGTAGAGGTTCGCTCTCGGCGGGGTCGGTAAGCATATCAACACCACCGAACGCGTCTTGGGGTGTGCGGAACTCGGCAATAAAGGGCGCGACAGGTTGCGCGTGATAAGCAGGGGACCCACTCCCCTGCTGCACGATTGCACCAGCCGCAACAGCCTGCGCGGGGACGACCCCGTAAGCCATCTCGTCGATGCGCCGCAGCCTTGCCAGATAGGTTTTGGAGAGCTGCGCCTCCCCCTCGAACAGATCGAAGGGGGGCACTAACCTGGCTGGAAAGAGGATCTGCCAGCGACCGTGCTTTTGCTTTTGGGCCAGCGGCGGAAACTGATTGCCACGCCAGGCCACAAACATCGCAGGCGGCGTGCGCGCCAGCGGGTAATATTCCGGGTTCAACTGCACCCAGGTTTGTTCCGCGATGGGTTGATAACCGCTGATCACCACCTGCGCCACACTCAACCAGATCCCCAGCATCCTTGCCTCCCTGACTTGCGGTTTGAAGGGGCTACCTGACCGGCAACCCCTTTTCAGCACCCGCTATCATGCTGTTAAAACAGTTAGATAGCAGCTTAGCACTGAGCGATGGCGTTAAGCACCCGTTTATCGGAGACCGGATAAGGGGTCCCCAGATTCTGAGCGAAGAACGACACCCGCAGCTCCTCAATCATCCAGCGGATATTGACCACCTCGGTGGGAATAAGCTGGGATTTGGGGATCTTGGCCAGCAGCGCCTTGTACTCCGACTCCACGCTGTGCACTTTGAGCATGTAGACACGATCCCGGTTGGGATCGATGGCGAGCTTCTCCAGGCGACGCTCGATGGCGCGCAGATAGCGCAGCAAATCAGGCAACCGCTGCCAGCCGGTCTCGGTGACAAAACCTTTGTGAATAAGGTTGCCGAGCTGCTGCTGGATATCCGACATGGCAAAAGCGGTGTCGAGCTGCATCTTCCCCTTGAGCCGCTTCTTGATCTCATGGGACAGCGTCAGCACGGCTTCCACCTGCTTGGCCACCTCCACTACCGCATCATTGAGCTCGGCGCGGACAAACTCCTTGAGCGCCTCGAAACCGGCCTCGTCCCAGGCCAGCCCGCCATGCTGCTCGATCAGCTTGTCGCAGCCACAGGCGATACAGTCATCAATCAGCTCCGCCACCTTGCCAAACGGGTTGAAATAGAGCCCGAGCTTGGCCTTGTTGGGCAGCTTCTCCTGCAGATACTTAATAGGAGATGGCACGTTGAGCAGCACCAGTCGACGCTGACCGGCCCACATCAGCTGCTGCTGCACCACCGGGCTTTCCACCAGCTGGATGGCGACCGAATCTTTCTCGTCTACCAACGCCGGATAAGCTTTCACCTCGAAACCGCCACGCTTCTGGCTGTACTCCTGCGGCAACTCGCCAAAGCTCCACAGGGTGAGGCCTGACTGCTCGATGTCATCGTCCGCCACTTGTGACAGGGTCTCCTGCACCTTGCCACGCAGGGACTCTTTCAAGGCTTCCAGATCTTTCCCTTCCGCCACCTTCTTGTGCTTGTCGTCCACCACCCGGAAGGTGAGTTTCAGGTGATCGGGCACAGCAGTCCAGTCCCAGGATTCACGAGGTACGGTGACGCCGGTCATGCGGCGCAGCTGACGCTCCATCTCGTCCAGCAGCGGTCCCTGCTCGGGGTTGATGCTGGCAAGCAGCGCATCGGCGTAGTTCGGCGCCGGCACGAAATTCTTGCGCATCGGCTTGGGCA
This sequence comes from Aeromonas sp. Y318-3, assembly GCF_027706185.1. Classification (NCBI taxonomy): domain Bacteria; kingdom Pseudomonadati; phylum Pseudomonadota; class Gammaproteobacteria; order Aeromonadales; family Aeromonadaceae; genus Aeromonas; species Aeromonas sp. Y318-3. The sequence goes on along the minus strand of NZ_JAPDCN010000004.1, from coordinate 169,924 downwards.
TCGACTTGATAAGGGCCACCAACAGCTCGTGGCGCAGCCCGGGGATCAGCCACTCAAACCCCTTCACCTCCACCTGATTCAGGAGCGGCAGCGGGATATGCAGGGTCACGCCATCGGCGGCCTCCCCCGGCTCGAACTGATAGGTCAGCTTGAGCTTGAGGCGCCCCTGCTGCCAGAAGTTGGGGTAGTCGAGATCGCTGATGTGGGCCGCATCTCCCTTCATCAACATCTCTTTCTCGAAGTTGAGCAGTTCGGGATCCCGCTTTTGCGCCTCTTTCCACCACTTGTCGAAGTGGCGGGAGGAGATCACCTCCTCCGGCAAACGAGCATCGTAGAAGCGGAACAGGTCCTCGTCATCCACCAGGATGTCGCGCCGACGGGACTTGTGCTCCAGCGCCTCCACCTCGGCCAGGAGCTTGCGGTTATCGCTGAAGAAGCGGTGACGGGTCTCGAAATCCCCCTCCACCAAGGCGCGGCGGATAAAGAGCTCGCGGCACAGCGCCGGATCGATACGGCTGAAGTTGATGGTGCGCTCGTTGACCAAAGTCAGACCATAGAGGGTCACCTTCTCCTTGGCCATTACAGCGCCGTTTTTCTTCGACCAGTGAGGGTCGCTGTGGTGCAGCTTGATGAGGTGGCCCGCCAGCGGCTCCACCCACTCGGGTTCAATCTTGGCGTTGATGCGGGCGTAGAGGCGCGAGGTTTCCACCAATTCTGCGGCCATCACCCACTTGGGCGGCTTCTTGAACAAACCCGAGGCCGGGAAGAGGTGGAAACGGCCGTTGCGGGCCCCCAGAAACTCCGGCTTCTCCAGATCCTTGTTGCCGATATGGCTCAAGAGGCCTGTCAAGAGCGCACAGTGCACCGTCTTGAAATCTGCCGGTTCATGGTTGGCTTTAAAACCAAGCTCCTTGACCGTCTGACGCAGCTGGAAATGGATGTCCTGCCATTCGCGCACCCGCAGGTAGGAGAGAAACTCCTTCTGGCATATGCGGCGGAACGGGTTGCTGCCAAGGGCATCCTGCTGCTCTTTCAGATAGTTCCAGAGGTTAACAAAAGCGAGGAAGTCGGAATCCTTGTCTTCAAAGCGTCTGTGCTGCTCGTCGGCGGCCTGTTTTTTCTCCATGGGACGCTCGCGGGGATCCTGAATGCTGAGGGCGGCGGTGATCACCATCACCTCGCTCAGGCAGCCAGTCTGCGCTGCGCTGATCACCATCTTCGCCAGACGCGGATCAAGGGGGATGCGCGAGAGCTGGCGACCGGTCTCGGTCAGCTGCAACTTGGCTTCGCGCTCGCCGGTGGCGGGCAGCTCGCGCACCGCCTCCAGCTCTTTCAAGAGAGTCAGGCCATCCTTGATATGGCGGGACTCGGGTGGCTCGACGAAGGGGAAAGCCTCCATATTGCCAAGGCCGAGCGCCAGCATCTGCAGGATGACGGAGGCCAAGTTGGTACGCAGGATCTCGGGGTCGGTAAAGGCGGGACGGCTATTGAAATCCTCCTCCGAGTAGAGGCGGATACAGATGCCGTCTGCCACCCGGCCGCAACGCCCTTTACGCTGGTTGGCACTGGCCTGAGAGACCGGCTCGATGGGCAAGCGCTGCACCTTGGTACGCCAGGAGTAGCGGCTGATGCGGGCCGTACCCGGATCGATCACGTAACGAATGCCCGGCACCGTCAGCGATGTCTCCGCCACGTTGGTGGCGAGCACGATGCGCCGTCCGGCATGTTGCTGGAACACCTTGTTCTGCTCGGCGTTGGAGAGGCGAGCGTAAAGCGGCAGCACCTCGGTATCGCGCAGGTTGAGTTTGCGCAGGGCATCGGCAGTATCGCGGATCTCCCGCTCGCCGTTCATGAAGATAAGGATGTCCCCGAGCCCCTCGCGGGCCAGCTCTTCCACCGCGTCGAAGATCCCCTGCAGTTCGTCGCGCTCTTCCAGCCCTTCGCTCTTGTCACTGCTTTTTTTATCAACAAATAGCGGACGGTAACGTACCTCCACCGGATAAGTGCGGCCGGAGACCTCGATCACCGGCGCCTTGTTGAAATGGCGGGAGAAACGTTGCGGGTCGATAGTGGCCGAGGTGATGATCACCTTGAGATCGGGGCGCTTGGGCAACAGCTGCTTGAGATAACCCAGAATGAAGTCGATATTGAGGCTGCGCTCGTGGGCCTCATCGATGATGATGGTGTCGTACTGGGTGAGCATCCGGTCGTTCTGGATCTCGGCCAGCAGGATACCGTCGGTCATCAGCTTGATGTGGGTCTGCTCGCTCACCTGATCGGTAAAGCGCACCTTGTAGCCCACGTAGTGACCGAGTTCGGACTCCATCTCCTCGGCAATACGGGCCGCCACAGTGCGGGCCGCCAGACGGCGTGGCTGGGTGTGGCCGATAAAGCCCTTCACTCCGCGCCCGAGTGCCAGACAGATCTTGGGGATCTGGGTGGTTTTGCCCGAGCCTGTTTCCCCTGCAATGATCACCACTTGATGTTCTTGAATGGCCTTGGCGATCTCAGCCTGCTTCTGGCTGACCGGCAGGTTGTCCGGATAAGTGACCTTGGGCACTCCGGCCAGACGGGTTTGATAGCGCACTTCGGCGGCGGCCAAATCAGCGGCGATGGTCTCCAGCACGGCGGCCTGTTTGCCTTCAGGCAGCTTCTTGACCCCGTGCAGACGACTGGAAAGGCGGCGGGCGTCGAGATTCATGCAGGCAGAGAGACGGCGGCGCAGCGCCTCGATAGAGAGAGACAAGGTACGAATTCCTTAAATAGGTGCCCAGAGGGGCCATATCGATAAGCTGGGAGCGATCCTAAAGAGCGAACGGGGGCGGTGCAAGCCTTAACGTAGCGTTATATATGGGAAGACAGAGAGATTGGCCGCTCCTCAAACATGACAAAACAACCATTGTAAGATGGCATAACATGAATAAATCGCAGCATATGAAATAGCCAAGGCAAGCCGAAGCTTGCCTTGGGAGAGAGAAAAACAGGGTTAACCGTGGGAGTGATGGACAAAACAGGTGGTGAGCTGGGCGTGAATGGCCTGCATGACATTGTGGCGATTGATGACACCGAGCAGGCGTCCCTCCTCCACCACCGGATAGATCTTCGGCTTTTGTCCCATCATCATCTCCGCCAGGCTCAAAATGCTGGTATCGGGTCCCACCGACAACACCTCCTTGCGCATCACATCCTTGACCTGCGCCACCTGTTCGCAGTGATAGGCCTCCTTAAGCAGCACTGCGATGCAATCCTGCTCGGAGATCCAACCAATCAGATGGCCCTGGCCATCCACCACCGGGCCACCGAGCTGATGACTGTTCAGAAATTTCTCGACCGCAGCTTGCACCATCATATCGGCAGTGAAGGTGATGGGTCTGCTCTGCATATAATCCTTGGCTTTTAGCGATTCCATATCTGCTCCCCTACGGTAGTCCATCAAGCTGGCGTCTTGTGCGCCGGTACCGGCACCATGCTCGGCTTGTTCCAAGCATAGCTGGCTCACGGCAGTATGAGTCAGCGGCCAGCCTCTCCCTCAATTGATGGCATGATCCGGCTCGCGATCCGGAATGGCTGCCATCATCATCTGCGGCAGGTGATCGGCCAGCACCGCCACCACAGCGGGATCGACCCGCCCCTGATCCGCCAGTTGCTGCATAAAGGTCAATGCGTCACGGGCAGGCAGACCGCGGCGATAAGGTCTGTCCTGCACCATGGCCTGAAAAATATCGGCGACCCGCAGGATCCGCGCTTCAAGCGCCATGGCGGATACCGGCAGGTGGAACGGATAGCCCTCACCGTCTGGCTCCTCATGGTGATAGGCCGCCCAGCAGGCAATCTCCTCAAACCCTTCGATGTGGCGCAGGATCTGGTAAGTCTCGAAGCTGTGGGTGTTGATGATGGCCCGCTCCTCTTTCGTCAGGCTGGCAGGCTTGTCGAGGATCTCGTCCGGCACCCTGAGCTTGCCCAGATCATGCAGCAAACCGGCGATCTCCAGCATGTCACAATGGATGGCACTGACTCCCATCAATTCTGCCAGTGCCCGAGACAACCTGCTCACACCGAGTGAATGCGTCATCGTGAATGGGCTTTTGGCGTCGACAATGCCGGAGAAGATCTGCGCCAGCGCTTTTAGCTCCCCGTTGAAGGTCAGGCAAGGCTCCCGCACCTGCAGCATCTCCAGCATGTAATCATTGATGGAGCGAGCTTCCAGCTGCAGCCAGAATGCCTCAGAGCGAGACGCCTTGAGGAAGGCATCCACCAGCTCGGGGGCAAAGAACTCGTCACGGAAATCCTGCAGGCGTGCGCGGATCTCGTTGGTGTGCATCAACAATGAACCATCGCCATAGTAGGGCGCCGCCAACGCATCGCAGCGATCCACCAGAAAGATAAGATTGGCCTGACGGGCTACATTGGGGTCCACATCGGCCATCTCGCGCAACAGGTGCCAGTGGGTGTGGTGATAACGGATAGGCAGGGCCAGTGGGGCCAGCAAACGGAAATCCTTGAGCAGCTGATATCCCACCTCGCAGTGGCGCTGGGAGGACTCCCAATCGAACTCGCTGACCAGATGGTGATGGGTGATGGTCGAGGAGACACCGATATCATGCAGCACCCCCAGCTCGAACAGCAGACAGCGTTCGGCCTCACTCATTCCCAGCTCCCGGCTGCACTCGGCAGCCATAATCCCGACCCGTTTACCGTGGGCCACATCGCCAATGCCCACCAGATCCAGCGAGGCTGACAGGGCATACACCACCTGCCTTAGATCCACTTGCAACGAAAAGGGGGCTGCGCCCTGCGCTCTGTCCATGATCCGGGTCCCATGCGATGTTGTTGTATCAAACTGGCGCTGTTTTATGCCTCGCCTTCTATCAACTTAGTCAATAGCCGAGCCTTTTACCTTGTTTTTATAGGCATTTATGACCCTGACACCTTGAAAAGGCAAAGATTACAGCTGGATTTATTTGGCCACACCCATTCAAGTCATATGTATACGTTCAAAAATATGCGAGCAGACTTTTTAAATCTCGCGTAGAGATTGTGAGCAGTTTTAAAAACTCATATCTGAGCGAAACAATCAACACCCCAACTTTACTTAATTATGACTTCATCAGAATTAAAGAGTGCTCGGTTTGCCAGTAATAATTTTGAATAAAGGCACACCACAACGCCCATAACTACCACCATCCCAAAATTAATTAACCGAACTGTGAACTCCATCACCCATTTATTCGCCTTGTCGCCATCGATAACGGTAGACACCTCACGCTTTCTGGACACAGCTTCCCATGCTCGCTCGAGCCCACCCGATAGCCTGCGACCAAAGGGTTGGAGAAAAAATATCGGATAACCAGCGGTTATATTCGCTATAAGGCGACAAGGATAAACGGGATTTATAGAGTGAAACTGTTGAAAGCTGATTTCCAAGCGGCGGTTAACTCGGGCTATGCAGGTCATATCACTCTTTGCTGGTCATAACGACAGCGATAAAGGGGAATGTGCCCATCCGGGTATTCCATCCCCTCCAACAGCCTGCACGGGATGATATTTCCACCGCGTTAAACGCACGCTGCTTTCATCGCCCATTTTGTGTACCAATTCACATCAGATTAGGAGTGGAGCCAATAATGGCCATTCAAATAAACAAAATAGCCATGAGCCTTGCCTTAATGGCCACCGCTGGTAGTGCCACAGCAGCCGCCAAGCCCAATATTCTTGCCATCATGGGCGATGACATCGGCTACTGGAACATCAGTGCCTACAACCAGGGGATGATGGGCTACCAGACCCCGAATCTGGACAGGATCGCCAATGAAGGGGCCCTCTTTACCGATCACTACGGTCAGCAATCCTGCACCGCCGGCCGCGCCGCCTTCATTACCGGTGAAGAGCCATTCCGTACCGGTCTGCTGACCATCGGCATGCCCGGATCCACCCACGGTATTCCGGATTGGGCGCCCACCATCGGTGATCTGCTCAAAGAGCAGGGTTACATGACGGCTCAGTTCGGCAAAAACCATTTGGGCGATCAGAACCAGCACCTGCCGACCAAGCACGGCTTCGACGAGTTCTTCGGAAACCTCTATCACCTGAACGCGGAAGAAGAACCGGAAACCTACTACTACCCGAAAGATCCGGAGTTCAAGAAGAAGTTCGGCCCACGCGGCGTCATCAAATCTTCTGCCGACGGCAAGATTGAAGATACCGGCCCCATGACCCGCAAGCGCATGGAGCATGCTGACGAAGAGTTCCTCGAGTCCTCGCTAGCGTTCATGGAGAAAGCAGTCAAAGCCAAGAAGCCCTTCTTCATCTGGCACAACGCCACCCGCATGCACGTCTGGACCCGTCTGCAAGAGAAGTATCAGGGTAAATCCGGCGTCAGCATCTATGCCGATGGCATGCTGGAGCACGATGATCAGGTGGGGATCCTGCTCGACAAACTGGACGAGCTGGGGGTCGCCGACAACACCATCGTGATCTACACCACCGACAACGGCGCCGAGACCGTCAGCTGGCCGGATGGCGGCACCACCCCCTTCTACGGCGAAAAAGGCACCACATGGGAGGGTGGGATGCGGGTTCCGCAACTGGTTCGCTGGCCGGGCGTGATCAAGCCTGGTACTAAGGTCAACGCCATGATGGCCCATCAGGACTGGATGCCGACCCTGTTGGCCGCAGCCGGTGTACCGGATGTGAAAGAGAAGCTGGCCAAGGGCTACAAGGCCAACGGCAAACAGTGGCGGGTGAAACTGGACGGTTACAACTTCATGCCGTATCTCTCCGGTAAAGCCGGCACCTCCCCGCGCAACTCCATGCTCTACTTCTCCTCAAACGGCGAACTCAACGCCGTGCGCTGGAATGACTTCAAACTGAACTTTGCCACCATGGAGGGCAACATCACCGACGCGGCGCGTGTGACTCCGAACTGGCCGCAGATCATCAACCTGCGCGCAGATCCGTTCGAGAAGGCACCGCATGAGTCAGGCATGTATCTGCGCTGGATGGCAGACAACATGTGGCTGTTCGTACCTGCACAGGGGATCCTGAAAGAGTTCTTCGACACTCTGCCCAACTACCCGATGCAGCAGAGCTTCCAGATGAACCCTGCCAGCATTAGCTCCCAGAGCCTGATGCTCAAGGGCAAACTGGCAGAGCTGGATGCACTCAAGCAAAAAGTCGCCACCATCAAGTAAGGCGGTGACTCCAACGCCCATCACTCTCTGGTGGGCGTTTTCAATTTCCAGCCTGCTCGCCCCGAACCAGCTGGAAAGTGAAAACCCGTTGGCCCCTCCTAGCCCAATCTCTGTCTCGTTAAATGTACCCTGTGGAAAACCCTATGAACCCCTTGCAACAACAGATCTCGCAACTTATCGAACAGGTTGGTCACAGTGTGGTCGGCCAGTCCCATGTGATCCGCGCCCTGGTCATCGGCCTGCTGACCAATAGCCACGTGCTCCTTGAAGGTTTGCCCGGCACCGCCAAGACCCGCTCGGTCAAGGCGCTGGCAGAAGCCCTCAATACCAGCTTCGGCCGCATTCAGTTCACCCCCGACCTGCTCCCATCAGATGTAACCGGCACAGAGATGTATCAGGAGCGTGACGGATCCCACCAGTTGCGTTTCCAGCCAGGCCCCATCTTCAACAGCATCGTACTGGCCGATGAAGTGAACCGCGCCCCCGCCAAGGTACAAGCGGCGCTGTTGGAGGCGATGGCCGAAGGCACCGTCACCGTCGGTGACAAGAGCCATCGCTTGCCCGAGCTCTTTATGGTGCTGGCCACCCAGAATCCCATCGAGCAGGAGGGGACCTACCCGCTGCCAGAAGCCCAGATGGACCGTTTTGCCCTCAAGGTCTCGGTCGCCTACCCCGATGATGAGGCAGAGCTTGCCATTATTCGGCTGGTGCGGGCCGAAGAGCGCGGTACCCGCCAGCAGAACGAGGGGTTCGCCCCCCTCTCCCCTGAACTCATCTTGCAGGCCAGATCAGAGCTCTCGGCCATGACGGTCTCACCGCTGGTGGAGCACTACATCATTGCGCTGGTCATGGCGACCCGACACCCCGATCGCTACCCGGCCACCGGGCTGCAACAGTGGATTGCGGTCGGCGCCAGCCCCCGCGCATCCATTGCTCTGGACAAGTGCGCCCGCGCCTATGCCTGGCTGCAAGGGCGCAACCATGTGCTGCCCGACGATGTGCGTGCCATGGTGCCCAGCGTGCTTGGCCACCGCTTTACCCTCAGCTATGACGCGCTGGCAGATGGGGTGGATCACCAGCAGGTGGTGATGACTCTGCTCGATCACGTCGTCATCGGGTAAGCGATACCATGACACCTCGCTCCTTATCCCATGACAGGCTGACACAGGGCGGGCAACCGCCCAGTGGTGACCCCCGCATCCACTGCGACTACCTGACACTGGTCCGGCTTCAGGGGCTGGTCGGCCAGTTTTCACTGCTGCCCCGGCTAAACAGCGGCAACCTGCTGTGCGGCCGTCACCCGTCACGCTTTCGCGGCCGTGGACTCAACTTTGAAGAGCTGCGCCACTATCAGCAAGGGGATGATATTCGCACCCTGGACTGGAAAGTGACCCTGCGCACCGGCCGCCCCCATGTCCGTAGCTACAGCGAAGAGAAAGATCGTCACGTGATCCTCTGCGTTGATCAGCGCAGCGGCATGTTCTTCTCCTCGGTGGAGGTGATGAAGTCAGTGGTGGCCGCCGAAGTGGCTGCCCTGCTCGGCTGGCAAGTACTCAAAGAGAACGATCGGGTCGGGCTCGCCATTTTGCACTGCGATGGCGTGGCGTGGCTGCGCGGCCAGCGCTCCCGTGGCCACTGGTTGGCAGGGCTGCGCCAGCTCTGTGCCGCCAATCATGCTCTCTCGGCCACCAGCCGCGACGGCGAGGCGACCGGTCTGGCCCCCCTGCTGGCGATGCTGGGCCGCCTCAAGTTGAAAAATACCACCCTGATCTTTCTCAGCGACTGGGCTGGAGTAACCGAGGCCGACCTGACCCGCCTCGGTTACTTGCAGCAGCACAACGATGTGCTGGCACTGCACATCGCCGATCCCCTCGAGTCGGCTCTGTCGACCACAGCCGCTGACGCCAGCTGGATAGTCGGCGATGGCCAGTACCAGCTCAATATTGCTCCCCACCAGATCCCTGTGCTGGATCAGGGGCTAGCCCGCCAGCAGCAGCTGAAAAAAGATCAACTGCTGCGACTGATGGCCCTCAAGGGATTGCCGCTTATCACCCTCGACACCGGTGGCCACCACCTCGCCCGCCTCATTACCGCATTGGGAGGAGATCACTGATGAACCACAAGCTGCCCGGCACCTATATGCTGCGCGAATTGCAGGACGTGACCGTACCACCCACCATCAGCTGGCAACCGCAAACCGCAGGCTGGCTGCTGCTGGCGCTGAGCCTGGGGGCGCTGGCGCTGCTCTGGCTCTATCACCGGGCACAGCGCTGGTGGCAACAGCGTTACCGCCGTGAAGCGCAGGCGGCCCTGCGCACGATCAACTGGTCTGATGCCGGGGCCAGTCTGGCGCTGTTTCACCTGATCAAGCAGGTGTTGACCCACCTAGATCCCCGGCACGGCAAGCTGTTTGGCATGGCGTTGCTGCAGACCCTCGACAATGCCATGGCTGATAGGCAGCCCCGTTTTGCGACCGAACTGGGGGAACGCTGGCTGGTATCGCTGGTCTGTGATCAGGTGGTGCTAAGCGTGAGTGATCAGCTCTGCCTCGTTTCCCTCTGCAACGACTGGCTTGCCCACCACCAGACTCCAATACAAACAGCCTCGTTGGCGACGGAGGCTCATCATGCTTGATGCAGGTCTCGAGTTTGCCCACCCCCACTATTTCTGGCTGCTGCCCCTGCCGTTGCTGGTGTTTCGCCTTATTCCGGCCTATCGCACCCGGCAGAGTGCCATCAAGGTGCCCTTCTTCGACCTGCTGATCGATCTGCTGGATGAGCCGCCGCGTGAGGGGGCTACCCAGCTGACTGCCAGCTGGTGGCAGCGGATCGCCCTGATCACCGTTTGGCTGTTGGCGGTACTGGCACTGGCCAAGCCCACCATCTATGGCCCGCCTCAGGTGCGCGAGCGGTTCGGGCGGGATGTGATGATAGTGCTGGATCTCTCCGGCTCCATGGCCGAGACCGACTTCTCCCCCGACCCCGGCAAGTCCCTCAGTCGGCTAGACGCCGCCAAAGAGGTGCTTAAACAATTTGCTGCAATGCGTAAAGGAGATCGACTCGGGCTCATCCTGTTTGGGGATGCCGCCTTTCTTCAGGCGCCGTTTACCGCCGATCTAGACACCTGGCAAACCCTGCTGCAGGAAACCGATGTCGCCATGGCTGGCCAGAGCACCCATCTGGGGGATGCCATCGGTCTGGCAATCAAAGTGTTCAACAACAGTGATCGCCACGGGCAACTAGACCAGAACAGCGCCAAGCGGGAGAAAGTCGCCATCATCCTTACCGATGGCAACGACACCGGCAGTTTTGTCAGCCCGCGGGATGCGGCCCGGGTAGCCGCGGTCAACGGCGTGCGGCTGCATACTATCGCTATGGGGGATCCGGCCACCGTCGGCGAACAGGCACTCGATCTCGATACCCTGCAACAGTTGGCGATCCTGACCGGCGGCCAGTTGTTTCAGGCTCTTGATGAGGCGCAGCTGACGCGCGCCTATCAGGTGATCGGTGAGCTGGAGCCACAGCGCTACGAAAGCACCCGCTTTCAGACTCGCGAAAGCCTGCACCATTACCTCATCGCCGTCAGCGTCGGCCTCTATCTCACCCTCTTTTCCCTGTTGACCCTCAGGCGCTACCGCCTGCGCACTGCTCTCTCAGGAGACACGCCATGATGGATCCTCTCTACTGGCAACAGCTCTGGCTGAATGCCCACTTTCTGCGCCCCTGGTGGCTGCTGGCCTTGCTCCCCCTTGTCGCCATCCTGCTGCTGCGCTGGCGCATGGATGAAGCAAACAGCTGGCAACAGCGGCTGCCGCCCCATCTGCGCGAGGCGTTGACGCTGGGGGACACCGGCTGGAAAAAGAACCTGCCCCTCAAGGTGCTGGGGCTGCTGATGGGGCTCGCCATCCTGATCTGCGCAGGGCCGACCTGGAGCCGTGAACCCTCCCCCTTTGGCGAAGATCAGGGCGCCCTGCTGATCCTGCTCGATAACAGCGACTCCATGCTGGAAACGGATATCGCCCCCAACCGCTTGACGCGGGCCAAGCAGAAGATCAGCGATCTGCTGGCGACCCGCGATGGCGGGCGCAACGGGCTGGTGGTCTTTGCCGGCTCGGCCCACACCGCCATGCCGCTGACCCGTGACAGTGCCGTCTATGACCCTATCCTCGCCGCCATCCGTCCCGAGATCATGCCTAAAGCGGGCAAGCGCACCGAACAGGTGATCCCGCTGCTCACCGAGCTTCTGGCCGATGAGACCGGCAGCACCGTTTTGCTGGTGAGTGATGGCATCAGCCCCTCCGCCATCGCCCCCTTGGCTGACTATTTCCGTGGTCAATCCCGTCAGCTGCTGATCCTGGCCGCTGGCGACCCGGCCCTGAGTGGCAAACGCCCGCTGGAGCTTGCCTCACTACGGCGACTGGCCAGTGACAGCAATGGCGCCCTGCTCACCATGACGGTGGATAATCGCGACGTAGAGCGCATCAACCTGGGGATTGAACGCAACTTTTTGATCCACAACGACTCCCTGATGCCCTGGCAGGACATGGGTTACTACCTGCTCTTTCCGGTCGTTGCCCTGCTGCTGCTCTGGTTTCGCAAAGGCTGGCTGGTGCAGTGGGGTCTGGTGGCAGCCATCGGTCTCTCCCTGTTACAGACGACGCCTGCGCAGGCCACCACCTTCTCGCTGGCGCCCGCAGAGCCGACAGAGCCTGCGATCAATCACTGGGTAAAGGAGCTGAAACAGCAGTGGTTAAACCTCTGGCTCACCCCGGATCAGCAGGGGCAGTGGTACTTCCAGCAAGGTGACTATCTGGAGGCGGCTAAACACTATGAAGATCCCTTCTACAAGGGGGTGGCCTACTACTATGGCGCCGAGTTTGCGCTGGCCCAGTCAGCATTCCTGCAAGCCGACTCAGAACAGGCTCTGCTCTATGCCGGCAATGCCCTCGCCAGACAGCGTGAGTATCTGGCCGCCCGCCGGCTGTTCCGGAAACTGGCTGACGAGGCCAGCGACCCGAGCATGCGTCAATCAGCCGCCCACAACTATCAGGTGATGAGCGGGATTGTTGACGAGATCAACCGCGCCAGTCAGAGCCAGACCGGCACGCCGGATGGACCTGATCACTCCAGTGAACTGCCCGATGATGAGCCACGCAGTGCCAACGGAGCGGAAGAGACCGTGGTTTCATCCCTGATGGCGCGCGAAACCCTGACCGCAGATCAGATCCTGGCCAATCCGGCGCAGGCCGAAAAGTGGCTGCGCCGGGTGGAGTCTGATCCCGGTGACTTCCTGCAAGCCAAATTCCGCCTCCAGCTACAAGCGCAGCAAAAGGGCGCAACCGCCCGTCCTCGTTCTGCCACCCACAAGGAGCCTACCCATGTGCAACCGGCACAATAAACTCAGCCACTGGCTGTGCAGATATATGGTGACTGCTACCCTGCTCGGGGCCGTGCTGCTCACGGTCGAAGCACAGGCTGCCGAGGCCGCTGATGCGACTGATGCCACTCAGGTAACCCTCAAGAGCTGGTTGAAAGAGCAGGGGGAGGAGAAGCGCCCCTATGCCGTCAACCAACAGATCACCCTCTATCTGGAGCTGGCCACCAACCGCTGGTTTACCGCGGGTACCCGCATCGGCCAGTTCGAGCTGCCGGGGGTCATGGTCAAGCAGCGCAGCGAGCTGGCGACCAACTTCACCCAGCGCCGTGATGGCGAGACCTGGTCGCACCAGCGCTGGGAGCTGACGCTCTATCCCCAGCAATCCGGCCAGTTCGAGATCCCCGCCATCACGGTGCGGGCCTCAGTGGCGCGCCCTGAAGGGGGCTCCCGGCAGATCACCCTTACCACCCACCCTCAGCGTTTTGCCGCCGCTCTGCCCGACCCAGCCCTGACGGTCGGCGGGCGTTGGCTGAGCGCCAGCAATCTCACCCTGAGCCAGCGTTGGCAGCGCTCTGCGGATGAGCATGCTGACGGCGAGCTGCAGGTAGGGGATGCTATCACCCGCACCGTGACCGCCAGCGGGCAGGATACCCTCTCGGTACTGATCCCGCCGCTGATCACTCCGCTTGCAAGCGGTGGGCGGGTACAGGCCTATCCGGCGCAAGCCCGACTGAACGATACCCAGGAGCGGGGGGAGTACCTCTCGACACGGGAAGATCAGACTACCTATATCGTGCAGCGCGGTGGTGAGTTGACCCTGCCCGCGCTGGAGCTTGCCTGGTGGAACAGCCAGACTGGCCAGTTGCAGACCCTGACCCTCCCCGGGCAGAGCCTGCAAGTGCGCCACACTCCCGCCTCCTGGTTGGCGGCCTACTGGCATCGGTTGCTTGGAGTAGCCGGTGGTATAGCCCTGCTGGTGCTGGCGCTCCTGGCTATAGCCCGTTACTACCGTCACCACCCTCGCCCGCTCGGCTGGCAATATGGGGCCGCCATCTGGTGCAGGCAGTGGGGGGCGGTGCGGGTACTGGCCTATCGCTATTTGCGGGCCAAGAGGGGTTGGCTGGAACTGAGCCGTGTCAGTTCCGATCCGGTTTGGCAGCAACAACAGGCTGTATTCCAGCAAGATCCCCTTGATCGGGCTGATGCGCTCAGGATGGGCTGGCGCCTGCTGGTGCGCCTGCAAAGGCAACGGGGCACCAGTCTTGGCAACATCCGTTCACGGTTGGGCCACATTGTCGGCTGGCAAGCGGCCCTGCCGGGACTGACCCCCCTGACTGGCAAGCCGACCTCAGCGGATCAATCATCCAGCAACGCAAATAGATAAATAAAGTGCGCCACGCAGCAACCAACCCCTGCACTGGTTGTCCCACTTTGCCCACTTCATTACACTGCCAAGGTGGGATACCAGCTGGCTGCCACGCCACCTGACTGGCGTGGCAGGTTCTCCCCTCCGGCTACCCGACAGTGCCAAGGCAGTGTGATTTTTCCACGAACATGTAACGAGGCCTCTCTTGTTAGACATCAGAAGTACCGAGCTGAACCTGATCCCGATCTTTGTCGCCATCTATGAAGAGCGCAGCCTCTCCCGGGCGGCGACACGCATGGAGATCAGCCAACCCGCCGTCAGCAAGGCCCTCAAGCGACTGCGGGAGATCTATGGTGATCCTCTGTTTAATCGCAAGGTCGTGGGGATGGAGCCCACCTCGTTTGCCATCGACATCTATCCGGCGATGGCGGCCGCGCTGAAAAACTTCAGCTCTACCCTCTCGACCTCGCGCACCTTCAATCCGCACACTTCCCAGCGAGTCTTCTCCATCGCCTGTGTCAGACTGATCAGCGCCCAACTGGTCCCGGCGCTGCTGTGCAAGATCCGGGCACACGCCCCAGGTATTTCGCTCGAGGTGCATCCCCTCTTTACCGAGGATATGGAGAGTGACCTGCGGATGCAGCGTTATGATCTCATCATCGACATGACCCAGAGCGGGCGCAGCATGCTCAAGAGCGAGGTGCTCTATGGCGAGCAAGTGAAGGTGGTGTGTGCCAGCAACCACCCGCGACTGGGCAGCAACTTGACGGTGGAGGCCTATTTTACCGAGGAGCATGTGGCGTTGGCCCAGTGGCAGGTCAGAGGCAGCATGATCACCGCCGAGCACCTGCCGCAAATGGCCAACCGCAATATCGTGGTACGGGTGCCGACCGCCATGGAGATGCTGCCCATCATTGCGTGCAGCGAGATCATCGGGGTTTTGCCCACCTCCATCATAAATACCTTTGCCGGCATGTATGATGTGCGGGTACTACCCTTCCCCTTCGAGGAATCAGTATTCAGCCTGTCAGCCATCTGGCACCCCAGCCGGACCACCGAGGCGGGCCACCGCTGGCTGCGCCAGCAGTTGTTCGATGTGGTCAGCGAGCTGGGGCTGACCACCTCCATCGATCAGCCCTAACGGGTATCACGCACCAGTCGCAATCCCATGTCAGCCATCATCACCGACTGGCTGGCGAAATCACGCCGGAAATTTTCAGACAATTCAGCCTCATAGGCGTAGCTGCCGCCTCGCACCGACTTATGGGCGAGGTGGCTCTTGCTCTCCAGGGCATTGTTAGGGTTCTCTTGAGGACTGTGGCGATAGAAGGTCTCTTCATAGGCATCAGCCACAAACTCCCCCACATTGCCGGTCATGTCGTATAGCCCCAGCTCGTTGGGCTTTTTCAGCCCCACCGGATAGGCGCGATTCTTGGCGTTGCCGCTGTACCAGGCCACTTCATCAATCTGATCGGAGCCGCTGTAACGATAGCCTTTACTCAGCTTGCCACCCCGGGCTGCATACTCCCACTCAGCTTCGGTGGGCAGGCGGTAGTGAGCGCCGGTCAACTCATTGAGCCTTGTCACAAACAGATTGGCCTGTTGCCAGCTGAGGTTGTTGACCGGTACATCCGGCGCCTGGAAATAGCTGATGGAGGGGCCCATCACCGCCTCGAACAGGGCCTGGGTCACCTCGAATTTTGCCATGTAGAAGCTGTTGAGCGAGACCGTATGCTGTGGCCCTTCGCTCGCTTTGGCACTAGGGTCGTTGGAGCCCATCTCAAAACGGCCCCCTTCCACCAGCACCATGTCCGCTTCAATCTTCTGTCGCAGCGGATGGAGCGGCTGGTTGCCCTGTTTGACCGAGAGGGTGCAGCCAGCCACCAGCAGGGTGGTCGCCAGCAACGGAATTGCGCATTTGAACGGTATGATCGTCATAACCTGACCTGTGCAGTAAGAGAAGTGGCAGCCATCACTGGCCAGCGGAAACCGGCGGCGTGCTCGTCTTGCTCGCGCGCTTGCTATTGAGCTCGGCCAGCACCTCGGGGGGCGCTATCTTGCCAAGTTCACTCATGCAGGCGTTGCTCTTGGGGTTATCGTGGCGAAGGTAGATATCGCACACCGCATAGAGCTGCTCCGGCGCGCCGGAGATCCGGTAGGCAAGCTCGAACGAGCCGATGGCTTTCTCGAGATCCAGCGGCTCTTGCAGCACCCCGTTGAGATACCAAAAGTAGCTGTTATTGCCAGCGAGCTCCGCCGCCTGTGCCATGGTGACTGCCGCTTCGCTCTTCTGATCGAGGCGCACCTGGGTCAGCGCCTTGGCGTAATGGAGGTTGGCATTCTGCGGCAGCACAAGAATCCCCTTGTTGAGCAAGGCCAGCGCCTCGGCATCCCGTTGCTGGGCCCGCAAGTTGTCAGAGAGACCAAGCCAGATCAGGGGATTATCGGGCTGATTGGTCAGCAGTTGTTCGTAGCTTGCCTGCGCCTTGTCCCACTGCCGGGTCCAGCGATAGAGATCTGCCTGCAACAGCTGCTGCGCAGGGTCCTTCTGCCGGGCGAGATACTCGCTCACCTCCGCCAGCGGCTGACCAATGGCGCTCAGTTGCCCCTCATTCATGGCGCCATAATCGCGAGCCAGATTGAGGGTAGCGGCGCGGCGAACCTCGGCGCTGCTGTCAGCCAGCAGCGGTGAGAGCAGTCGCCAGCGGTGCGCAAACTGATAAGGGTCGGCAGCCACGACCGCAGCTTCTCGCACCAGCGCACTCTCGTCGCGCAGAGTTCTGGCCACCGCCACCAGACTGTTCTGGTTCGGATAAGCCGCCAGCTGGCGCAGGGCATCGGCCCGCTCCACCGCTGGCAGGGAGATATCCTGCGCACTGTAGGCCCACTGCTGGATCTGGGCGGCTGAGGGCGCACTGGCCGCCACGGATGCGGTGGGTGCCCCATTCGCTGATGTGGTGACCGGCGGCGCAGGGCTGGCTACCGCCAGTGCTGGGCCAGACAGGGTCATGCCAAGGGCCAGCCACAAGGCGCCCATGGTGCCGGAGCGGGTGTGACGGAACTCGCAGCGACTCAACATGCTCTGCATCGCTTATTTCCTCTGACCATGTGTCAAGACGCCGTTACTCATCACCGCATCACGATACTTGCCATGAGCCACAGGGTAACCGGCACGGCGAAGGATATAGGCCATCGACTGATCGATATGGCTGAAAAACTTGTACCAACCGGCACAGAGGTAATTCAGACCTGCCTCCCCTTCGTGGGTGCGAATAAAGCGGTTCTTCGGGCACTCCCCATAGCAGGCAAACTGGTAGTCACACTGCTGGCATTGGCGGGTCAGGCTGCGCGATTTGGCAAAGCCGAACGCTTGCTGGGCGGGCGAATACGCCAGTTCACTGAGCGGCTGATGGTGGATATTGCCGATCTTGTACTTGGGATAGACATAGTGGTCACAGGCAAACACATCGCCGTTGGGCTCCATCGCCAGCCCCTTGCCGCAGATCTCCCCCAAGGTACAGAGGGGGTTCTTGCGTCCCATCCAGGTCTCGACACTCGCCTCGAAATATTGCACGAAGACCCGTCCCAGATCCCGCTGCACCCACTCATCGAAAATGGTGATGAGAAAATCCCCCCACCCCTCGGCCGAGACGCACCAGGGCTCGACCACCGAATTTTTGTGCCAGGGATTGAGGCGTTTGTCCCCCTGCTTGAGTTGCTCTTGCTGCTGCCAGGTCTGGGGCGCAGTGGTGCGAAAGCTCTTCTGCTCGACGATGGGGATAAACTGCATCTGGGGCGACTTCACCTCGTCGCGCAGGAAGCGATAGACCTCCAGCGCATTCTTGCTGGTGAGGTTGTTAACGCAAGTCAGGGTGGCAAACTTCACCTTGTATTTATGCAGCAACGCCACCGCCGCCATCACCTGATTGAAGGTACCGCGCCCGGCTCGGTTGACCCGATAGGCGTTGTGCAGCAACTCGGGGCCATCGATGCTCAGACCGATGAGAAAGTTGTTGGCGGCCAGAAATTCACACCACTCATCGTTGAGCAAGATGCCGTTGGTCTGGAGGTCGTTGGCAATCACCACCCCTTGCGGCTGGTATTTGCGCTGCAACTCGACCACTTTGCGAAAATAGTCGAGCCCGAGCAACGTCGGCTCGCCCCCCTGCCAGGAGAAGATGATCTCGCGGGTGTTCTGCCCCTCGATATATTAGCGGATATAGGTCTCAAGGGTCTGCTCGTCCATCTGGGGCGAACACCCCTTCTTGTATTCCAGCAGATCCTGCTTGCTGAGGTAGTAGCAGTAGGTACAGTCGATGTTACACACGGCCCCGATAGGTTTGGCCATCACATGCATCCGCTTGGATGCCTTGCCGTTGAACTGTGGACCCTGAGTAATCACCATAACTGCACCACCTGCAAAATTGCTGTTTTGAGGCCTGCAGTCTAAAGGCTCCCGCTGTCACACGCTGGTTATACCCCTTATAACCAGCGGATATGTGTAGTGGTCTAATCATCCCGGACACCATTTTAGGTGGTACAGTCGCCACCATGACCTGAGGTGTCCAATGACAAGATTACGTCGCTCATTTACTGCCGAATTCAAACTCGAAGCCGCATCCCTGGTGCTCGACCAGGGATATTCTGTCCCCGAAGCAAGCCGTTCACTGGATGTCGGTGAAACCGTACTGCGCCGCTGGGTTCAGCAACTGCAATCCGAACGCTGTGGTACAACCCCCATCGGAAAAGCACTGACTCCGGAGCAGCAAAAAATTCAGGAGCTGGAAGCCCGTATCAACCGGCTCGAACGTGAAAAGGACATACTAAAAAAGGCGACTGCTCTCTTGATGGCGGACGATTAACCGTGAGCGTATGCAGCAGCGCTGTGAGTTGCGCCGTTTGTTCAAAGAAAGCCGGGACTCAGCGGGCAGCCGTGCCTTGATGTCGATGATGCGGGAGTTGGGGTATCAGATTGGCCGATTCAAAGTACGTAACCTGATGAAGGAAGCCGGGCTGGCATCCAAGCAACCGGGCGCTCATCGCTATCAGGTCGCGCGGTCTGAACGACCGGATATTCCCAATCTGCTGGCTCGCGAATTTGATGTCCAGCAACCCAATCAGGTGTGGTGTGGCGATATCACCTACGTCTGGGCCGGTGGTCGTTGGCATTACCTGGCAGCGGTGCTTGACCTGCACACCCAGCGGGTCGTGGGCTGGGCGATGTCTGATAAACCTGATGCAGAATTGGCAATCAAAGCACTGGAGATGGCCTATCAGCTGCGGGGTTGTCCGTCAGGCGTGCTGTTTCACTCTGACCAAGGCAGCCAATATGGCAGCCGGGCATTTCGGCAACGACTGTGGCGCTATCGTATGACCCAGAGCATGAGTCGGCGTGGAAACTGCTGGGATAACGCCCCGATGGAGCGACTTTTCAGGAGCCTGAAGTCAGAGTGGCTCCCGGCTATGGGATATATGAGCTTGCGAGAGGCGAAGCGGGATATCAGTTACTACCTGATGGATTACTACAACTGGCGGCGTCCACATCAACACAATGACGGGATACCGCCAGCAAAAGCCGAAGCTCGGCCTAACCAAGTGTCCGGATTTAGTTGACCACTACAGCTATCACTAGTTGATAGTCGGCCAAATAGCCTCTTATTGCACAATCTGGCTGGATAACAACACTTGCAACATCTGCTTTTGATGCTCAGCTATCTCATCCTCCTGCCAGCGACCCTTCTCTTTCATAAGCCTGATCATTGCGAGCAACTTGAGGCTATCAATCTGGTTGTTGGCAAGGCTCGCTTCAAAGTGCTCCTGCTTCTGTTGCGGCTGGAAGTTACTCAAGCGCGAGTTCTTGCTGTGGCTGATAAGGCAAAGGTTGCCAAACGAATGGAGTGCACTCTGCTCAACCGGTTTATAGCCATCCATCGGATGCTGGGGTGAGAAGTGCTCCACCGAGCTGCGGAAAGTGAACTCAAAGGGGCCAGCAACTTTGTCGCAATTCCGATCTCGTACCCACAGCAGATAGTCGAGGAAGTTGAAGACAAAGTTGTTCTCGATATGACCGAAGCGAAGTTTGGATGTAATCACCTTGTGCCAGCTCTCATCCACATTGATCGCGGGCAACAGGGCATTATCAAGGTAGAGCATCTGGTAATAGGAAGCCCCTTCACCCGGCGCCAAAAAGCGCTGGAAGACAAAGCGGCGAGCCTGACTCTCCAGATAGGACAGATAAGCCCCTGCCTCTACCGGTTGATCAGGGTGACAATTGTCGAACAGATATCTCAGTGCACCATTCAGCCAATGTTTGTAAACCAGGGTCGGGGTCGACACATGAAACGCAGACAGCAACATCAGGATCCGCCGGTTAACACCAGAGAAACCATTCTCATTTTCATCCTTGTCAAAGGTATTGATGTAACTGACGCTCTTTTCCGAATACCAGTGCAGCCGCTTCAGACTCCAACCATCCTTGCCATCGGCAAACTCGCGCTTGATGATGAACTGATCAAACAGATACTTGCTCTTTAACAGGCCATAGATAAAACGCTTAACTGCCGCTACTGGATCCGGTTGCCTTATCACTCGGATCTCAAACTGATCAACCAGTTGTTTATCATCAAGCGGCACCCCCTCCGTATCGCCCGGGTCGCGGCTAACGAGTCGCAGCACATGGAGCAAGAAGTTGGAGAAGTTGATGACGCTGTTAAAGCGTTCGGAGCCTGCGCTCTCCTCCTCCACCGTCTGCTCACCATCGAGCTTGTCATCCTGCAAAATGGCCAACAAGGTGCGCCCCTGGCTAGCGGCAGTGGCCCCGTTTTTATCGGCAGCGTTGGCCGTGTTAGGGGACCCTAGCAGATCAAGCAGATGGGCAAAATCACGGGGCACAAACTGGCCCCAGTCGCTCTCACCAAACAGACGGTGGCGCTCTTGCGGGGTAAAGCCGTACTGGATATAGCGCTCCATATTGGCGCAGGCATCCCATACCCGGGTCAGGATATGAATACTTTGGCGACGATGCTCTTCCTCGGGTATCTGGTTCAGCGTCTCCATCAGCCGCGCCTTGATCACTTCATGCTTTTCCAACTGCTCGCCGCGATTGTTCATCGCCTCGAAGAAGTGATTGAGATCGGTATCCTTGGGTACCTCAATACGAGAGACCTGCACATGCGTGAAGAGGTAGTCACAAAAGGCTGTCAGTTTAGCCCCCACCAAACCAAGATCCGCCATTGCCTTGCCAATCAATTCAAAACCGTTCACCAGACCTTCATTGAAGGCACTCCCCCGCAAATCGTGGGGGGCAACACCCTGCCACAAGCGCTCGAAGGTATGACTCGATATCGGGCGACTCTCAAAAGCGAGGTTGATGGTCTGATACCAGCTCATATCCACCGAATCTTTCGCGTGGTGTTTGAGCCAATTGGCCAGCAAAGAGAGGGTAGTAAAGCGCTGCTGGCCATCGATTACCTCGAAACTGCCATCGTCCCGGGCAAACACCACCAAGGTGCCGATATAGTAGGTTTGCTGTTCCTTGGCTCCGACCGATTTTTGCTGATAATCCAGCACATCCTGCAGCAGTTGGGTGATCTCTCCCTCGCCCCAGGCATAGTTGCGCTGGTACATGGGCACCAGATAGCGGGCGCTGTCTTCGAGCAGTGCACGGATGGAAAAGGGGCAAACGCCTGCATCATTCATAATATTTCATCTCCCGAAACAGCCCGACCAGTTCATCTTCGGCGCCGTTGCGATTGTTCTTGTTCTCTCGACTGCTCATGCTAGGCAAAGGGAAGCCGTGCAGGTCTCCCGGCAGACGGGCATCACGAATGGCACGGATCAGATTGTGCTCCAGCACGTAGTTATCCATGGTCGCCAGTTGCACCACCTGCTGGCGAATACGGCAGCGATAGGCCCAGATAAAGCACTTCTCGATGGCCAGTGACAGCCCCTGGCTGCCGAACTTGTCGATATAGAAGATCAGGGCGCAGTCGAACATGGCCCGCACATAACGATCCCCGGTGCGGTGGCGACGCTCGTAGCTGCCCAGGGTCGAGAGCACCTTGCTGGCCATCGGCGTCAGCGTTTCGCCGAGCAGGGTGGCTGATTGCGTTTTGCCGGAATCAGACTCCTCGGCCACGATGGCGGCGACCCGCGTCTGGTAGTACTCGGCCATCTCGAAAAAGCGCCGACCATTGATGATCATCTGGTCGAGATGAAAGGGAAACGTCATGCGCTGGCCGTCAATCTTGCGCTGGTACTGGCTGTTGTACTCATCGACAAAGTGGTGGGCGATACGCAGCGACTCCACGTAAGGGAAGTGCCCTACCCGATCTAGGTTGACCCCCTTGAAGAGATCCACCTCCCCCTTGCCAAAGTAGCGGGCCGACTTGCCCTCGGCCCACTGGCGTACCCGATAGAGATAGAGAGCGAACAGATTGGCCAGCTCGTCGCTTGGCAGGTACTCCCAATGGGCGACGGCCTCGGCCTTGAGGTTGGCCTCATGGTCGGCAAACTCGCGCAGGTGAAATGCCTTGAGCAGATCGTGAGGAGCCAGATCGCGCCCCCGGGCATTTTGCGAATCGAAGAACTGGAACGCCTCCGAGATATCCTGCAGCACAAAGCAGACTACCTGACAGCGGTTGAGCAGAAAGTCGATTTGCTGCTCGTCAAACTCAGGGCGGGCCACCAGCCGACGCAACTCCAGATAGTTGCGTCTGAGGTTGAACTCCGAATCCCGGCTGGGGAAGTGCTGACGCTGCATAAACGCATCGATAGGTCCACGCAAGGCCTGCAATAGCTCACGCAGATCCTGACGTTGAAACCGGATACTCTTCTCTTTGCCACTGCGAGTTTCGTTATCCAGTACCTCGATCAGCGCCTTGACGGTCAACATCAGGGTCAGGGTGCGTTGCTGGCCATCGACGATATCAAGCATCTCGCCCTGCTCACTATCGGTGTGCTGATGAAACACCACCGAGCCCAGCCGGTAGGCGCTCTTGTCCTGATGGGTCGCCAGATCACTGAAGAGATCCGAGATATTCTTGGCACCCCAGCGGTACGGTCGCTGATAGCTTGGGATGGCCAGTTGGGGAATGGCCAGCAACTGGCGTACCGACTGCACTTGATTATTAATGCTCTCCATCATGCCTCCTGCGGTAGGCGGATGCAGCCGGTCAACAACCACTGCATCAGCCCCTGTTTCAGGAGGGAGAAGTAGAGTTCGTTCTTCTTGATAGCCATGAGTCAGGTATTCCGATAAGAGTCTGTGTACACCAAGGGTGCCTGGAAAACGAAAAGAGGCAGAGATTCACAACCTTGCCGGTTACGGAGCCAGAAATTGCCGACAAGTTTACCCATTTGGCCCCGTTGCAACCATGCCTGATATCACATCACAGTGTGATCGCCGACCGTTTGCTGCAAAAGCCATCATTTGTCTTCAAGCAAAGCTGGCGGTGTACTCTCGCCACGGCATATGAGTTGCCCCAGCGCGTTGGTTCGGCAGACGGTGCCATCAGAGGCACGCAGGTTACCGAGACTATCCTCACGCCACGTCACCCGTTCGCCGGTTTTGGCATTGCTGCCGCGCACATGGCCCAGTGCGTCTTTGCGGTAGGTGGTGCCATCGCTGCCCTTGAGGTTGCCCAACGGATCGGTGCGCCAGGTGATGCCGGTACCCGAGTCTTTGATGTTGCCCAGTGCATCCTCACGCAGAGTGCCCTGTTTGCCATCATCACACTGGTAAATAGTATTGCCCAGCGCATTCTCCCGATAGGTGCAGTCTGCAGCAAACACGATTTGCGGCGTTAGGCCCAGCAACAGGGCGATTAATGACAACGGGCGTGTCGCTAACCAAAAGCCGTGTTGGTTTCTCATCGCATATCCCCTCTGATGTGAACTCGGCTGACTATACCGGGCCAGCCGCACAGCTTCGATACTGGGGTTTTGCACATGTCGTGTTTTCAGGCGGATACAACTTTGACTCTAAAGAGTGTGAACAAGGAGCTCACTGCAATAATTTGAGCCGTGTTACTCTAGGCCAAATGGAACTTGCTTGAGGGATATCATGCCGATACAACCACCCCCTTCTACTTATCGCTGCCCAACATGTGGCTGGCACAAGACGGTTGTTCCCAAGAGCGATGTTATGGTACGTGGCCACACCTGGTTTGAGGCCTGTCCCGAGTGCCGCCATGCCCCACTGGAACAATCGTCGGCCACCATGGTGGAGCTGGCCATTGCAACGCTGAAGGGTGTCATCCGCAAGTAGCCGCTGCTATCACCACATGCTATTCCAGCCAGTTCTTCATCAACCTGATGATCCAGCAGCAGGACAGAGAGTCTGGTTGTCAAAGCTGGCTATTCATCTGATTGAGAAGGAGATCGTCGTTGAATTTTGAACAGTTGAAAACTCGTCACCGGACTCTGCGTGAACACTCTCCCAGCAACCTCAACCTGCGAGTTCATCGTGCCTTAAGCTGGCTGCAACGTGCTGAAATGGCCGAAGATGAAGATGGCCGCTTTATCTTTCTCTGGATTGCGTTCAATGCGGCTTATGCCACTGAAATCGATGACGATCGTCGCCTCTCTGAACAGGAGACCTTCAAAGGCTTTCTGGAGAAACTGTGCGATCTGGATGAGCACAAAAAGATCGAGCATCTGGTTTGGCAGGAGTTCTCTGGCAGTATCCGCATACTGCTGGATACCCCGTTTGTACTGCAAGGCTTCTGGGATTATCACAGCGGCAAAATAAGCGAAGCCCAGTGGAAGGAGCGGCTGGCACAAGGCAAGAAGATGGCAAACCAGGCCCTCGCCAGCAGCAACACCCCACAGTTGCTGGGCGTGGTGTTTAACCGCCTCTATACCCTGCGCAACCAGCTAATTCATGGCGGTGCGACCTGGAACAGCTCGGTCAATCGCAAACAACTGAAGGATTGTGCCAACCTGCTCGGCAAACTGGTGCCGGTGATCATCGAGTTGATGATGACCCATCCCGATACCCTGTGGGGAGATGCCTGTTATCCGGTGGTTGAGCTGGCTGGTTAATCAGCCGCAGGATGGCGGGATACGATGGCGCCGCGGCTTCAATCTGTCCGATCTGACAGATAGAAAGCCCCGGCTAACAGTCCATAGACCAACCGCACCCGCTCATCCCTGCCCAGCAGCACACCGAGTAACACTTCGCCGCTTGCCAAATCGTCACCATGCCAGAAGCACCAGAGGGCTGCCTCCACTACATCCAACCAGCTGGCATGGCCCAGCTGATTGCGTGACTTTCGCCGCCAGCTGCCGCGCACCACGGCGCAGCTATTCGGGGATGTGGCCGCAATATCGAGCCTCACACTCTGGTCTATGACGGGACTCGCTGGCACGTTCGTGCCTACTGCGAGAAGAAAGGGGAATATCTGGACTTTGTGATGAGTCGTTTTCGCGGCGAACCGGATCTGCTGGATGCCTCCCCTCACGGCCGGGAGCAGGATCTGGAGTGGAACACCCATGCGGTAGTCGTTCCCAATCCAGGCCTCAGCGAGGGTCAGCAGGCAATCATTGCCAGAGACAATGCCATGACAGGGAACCAGCTGTTGATTAACCAGCGCATCCCTTTGATGCACTACGCATTGGAGCGGATGCAGGTGAGCTACAACGGAGAACATCAACAACATCCCCTGCTCTACCCGCTGGTACTGGCCAACCGGGAGGAGCTCATCCAGCAAGGCTGTACCTTCAAGCTCAAGAGTGCGGATTTGCTGACACAACACAGCTCGTCTGACAGACACAAGAGTAACAGCGGGTAAAGGGAATGAAATTCAAAAGAAAAATTCCCGAGCAATGCTCGGGAATTTTTAGATAAGAAGCGACCGCGTTAGGGTCACGTGTCAGCACACACTTTACTGACAAGCGCCTAGCAGCTTCCAGGGACCACCTTGGTCCGGCTGGTTATTGATGTTCCACCACTTGGCCTCATAGATGTTGCCGACATAGGTCGCCTTGTCACCGGTGTTGTACACCTGAGTGCTGTTCCAGGAGGCCGGACAGGCACTACCCTTCTCGAAGCTCACTTCAAGGCGGTGATTGGCCGCCAAGCTGGGGAAGGTATAAGCGCTCGCCACCGGCTGGGCCGCGCCATCGACGGTGATACTCTTCACTCGATATCCGGGATCAGGAATGAACGCAACTGTCAGTGCACTTCCCCCTTTTGCCTGAATAATACCTGCAGTATCCGGTGCAGGAGAGATAGAGCCACCGGTGCCGACGACACTAGCACGAATGTCAAACATCACGGGAATATCGATCGTCACCTCTTTGTACTGACCGCTGAAGCCGGAGAAGTTCCGTTCAGAGAGACTCTTCACATCGGTATTGCGCAGGATAACGATCTTCGTGTCACCCTTGGCAAACGGCTCGAG
This sequence comes from Aeromonas sp. Y318-3, assembly GCF_027706185.1. Taxonomy (NCBI): domain Bacteria; kingdom Pseudomonadati; phylum Pseudomonadota; class Gammaproteobacteria; order Aeromonadales; family Aeromonadaceae; genus Aeromonas; species Aeromonas sp. Y318-3. The sequence goes on along the minus strand of NZ_JAPDCN010000004.1, from coordinate 143,588 downwards.
CAAGGTCAGCTCGGTGTTGGCACCATTTTGAGTCAACTTTACAGCAGAAAATGGCACTGGCTGATTGCTTGGAACGGTCAGCACCGTTTTTTGCGGATTGAAGCTGTTCACCACCTGCGACATATTCCAGCCCCAGGTTTTGTGATCAAGCGGCACGATAAAACCCAGACGATCAAAGCTGCCGGTCACGTTGAGGAACATATCAGGCGACAGGTCGGCCAACGTCAACCCCATCAGCTCATACGAAGCATAAATGCCGCCGTCATCGGCTTGGGGACCAATCACCACCGAAGAGCTAGTCTCATAAGCTTTGAGATGCTTGAACCCAATCCCCGACGAACCCTCGATACGATCCACCTTGGGGTCAAACTGGGCGACGACCTGCTTGCCTGAATTCCACGCCAGCGTGTACACCATAGACTGAATGATCACTTGTGAAGGATTGGCCAGTACATCGCCAGCATTGATGTTGTTCAGAATGATTTTTTGTCCGGCCACATCTATTTCAGCGCCATTTTTCCCCTGAGTGACCACCATGGACGCCAGAGGTGATTCGCTGGACCAGCCACGTAGCACGATCTTATCCTTGCCGATAACAAAGTCGGTAACCGTGGTGATAGAGCCCTTCTGCTCATTGAGTAGCAGCTGGTTTTTGCCACCCCCCAAGATAACGGTGTCATTCCCCCACCCCGCCATCAGAACTTCATCGTAAGGGGAGCCTTGAGTGACGCTGTCACCCGGTACATCAAACAGCGTGTTGTAACCGCCAAACTTATGCACATATTTGGTGATACAAGTTCCCTGCTCGTCACACGTGATCTTGTCTTTGGTCAACAGCTCGGCGGTTCCCCACGCTCCACGCAAGTGAGCAGCGGCCAGGATACCGGACATAGTTGCCTTGACCGTTACCTGCTGCCCGTTATCATCCGTATCGGTCCAGCTTTTCGACAAGGCCTGTGCCCAGGTCATATTGGCATCTTGTAGGAGCTTGCTGATGACCTTGTAGTTGAAGTGCATGACATCCCGGATCACCAACTCCTGTTTATCGGGCTTGATGAAATCGGTGAAATTGTTGACCCCGTTCTTTCCGATAAAATGCCCTTGCCAGCGGTTAATATCCGTTACGTACACCTGATTACCGCCTGATCCCGGGATTTCAGCCAGCGCCTCGGTTTTACAACCGATCCAGGTCGAATCGGGCACGAACATATAAAAGCTGTCGTATTCCTTACCTGCAATCTGTACTGTCGGCGGGCTGTAATAGCCTCCATCGATCAATACCGCTTCACCCAGCTGATACCCGACAAAGCCCCACGCATTCATCGAGCTGTACTGCATCAACTTGAACATGCCCGGGTCATGAGGGGTATTTTCGTTATAGATGCTGCCAAGACCCAGTTTGGTAAAGTACTGCCTTATCGTTGTAGGCTCTTGCACCATACTCCCTGTGGCGCAGTCCCTGACGAGTCGACCCGGCTTGGTGACCTTAGCGTAGGTATAAACGGGGTTATCCAGATTATCGAGGTAAAACTGACTCAGTGCCGGATTGATACCGGACTCAAAATTTCTGAGACTATCGAGAAACTCTTGCATTCCCCCAGTTGAGGCAGATGCCGTGGTCGCAATAAATATGCTACCTAATAATGAAAGACTTAATCCATGTTTCATCGAGCAACTCCTGATTAATAATATAAGCCTATCTCACCAACATAAAAAGTGATGTGTAAAGAACATAATTAGTGTTTATATATCGTCGAACTAGAACTTTATGGGCGAGCCAAATTCTGGCATGGGAGCATTAAAGAATTTGGCAACACTGGCCCCCACATCAGATAGGGTATCGCGAACACCTAACTCAAGCCCCTTTAATTCATGGCTGAATAACAATATTGGCACCATTTCTCTTGTATGAAGAGAATGTCCGATAAAGGGATCGTTGCCATGATCAGCCATAACAATCAAAAGGTCGCTTATGGACATAGCGTCTAATATCTTTGATAATCCGGCATCAGCTCTCTCGAGCGTATTCCAGTAACGCCCAGCATTTTGTTGGTGACCAGAAAGATCCGTTTCCTGAACATTGAGGCAGAAAAATGCATTATCTTTCCGAACAACATCCCGCAGCAATAAATCAAACAGTGTATCGGTATCGACTACTCCTGGATATGAAACACCGTGTTCATTCTCTACGATATCGGCGACCTTACCATATAAGAACGTCTTGATTCCAACCTGATTAAGACAGTGTGGCACTTGTGTCGATGGATCGACTCCATAGCCAAGGTGAATAACCTTAAATCCGTTATTATAGGCTCCAGAACGTGGAGCGTTGACCCCAATAAATGCTATATTTCCGTTTTTATCTGGTTTGGTTTCTATGGCTGAATAGATGTCATCCATTGAATCAATCAGTCCACCAAACGCTATGTTTCGTCCAGCATCATTATATTTCCTGACTACTCTTCCGATTTTCACGACGTCATCGAATGATATCAAGTTCAAATTGGCTGTAATGTTATAAACCTGTCCCAACTCGGCCTCAAGGTTATCCCCGATCACGACACAGCTGTTGACCTCCAGTAGGGCAAGCGCATCGCGATATATTCGGTTGACCTGGTATCCTGCGGCAATCAACCCTGCCTCTATCTTTTCGATATATGTACTAAAGGGGGCTTGTAGCGGTGCTCTCGGTTTGGTCCCCATGATCTCTTGATGCCCCATAAAGGTGTCACACCCTTCATGGCCCAGCATTGACTTACCCCAGTTTGCAGCCTGGCTACGTTGCATCACTGAGTTGACGGGATACACCGTATTCAACAATCCAAGCCGTGCCAACGTCGGCAGATGTTTATCTGAAAAATGCTCAATGAGCTTTCTTGCTGTATTGGCACCGTGATCCTGTGGTCGCTCGGCCAGTACATCCGGCATTTCGCCGATACCAAAGCCATCGAGGACGACAACAATAAACCTTGCCATAATCCCTCCCTTACAACTCTCGCCCTTGCGAATCATAGAGTCCGATGATTTTCGGGGTCCCTGTCGATATTCCTGCAACCAGCGCAACATCACTCCTGGTCACAAACACCTGGGAGCGGAAAGCCATAATAACGGGTGTGCCGACGGGACACGTTCCCGCCAACTGGATGTGGTAATCGATGCTGCCATCATCACCTGCCACAAATGGCATGAAGCGTCCGTGTGGATCTGAGCCATCCATTGCCAGTGCGCCACGAATACGTCCACGCCGATAATATCCACCACCATAGCAATAACTATTTCCGTTATGCTGATGAGATATCTCGCTCAAATAAAGCATTGCAATCTTTTCTGGCTGATCCCCATTCTGATTTGATGGAATTGTACCGGTCAAAGCATGTCCCGGTTCGCCATGCGTCCCACCTCGAGAGGCAATTAGCGGTATTGTTTCACAACTAGTTGAAGACGGAACATTGACCTGTGTTATCCGGCAACCCATTCGCTCAGCCTGCTCTTTGGCAATCATCGTTGTCCTGAAATTATGTGTGGCCACGGTCACATCTTTATCTTCATCATAGAGAAAGCTGGGAAAATGAGTGACCCCCGCTATAGCGATATTCGGTAGTGCTGACAATGATTGGATAACCTCATCCAGCTCACTTAGTAAAAATCCAGACTCCTGACTGGGATAAATAATGTCACCATGCTGATAAAACTTGACCATAATCTTTTGAACTACATTCGCATTAACTGCAGCAGATGAAATCTCCTTGGCCTTTTCAATAGAATAAACGGTTATAATCTCTGGTTTGGTGACACTCACCAATTCATGGACTATCCCAGTAGGTGGTTGAACCAAATGCCCAACATGACTAACATTTATTCCCAGATCTGAATAATGGCGTGCTTCTTTGAAATCAACACAGACAATACCATCATAACCTAACTCATCGATCAGCAATTTTGCTAAAACGGGATTACGTCCAAATTGCTTCGTCATCGCATAGAGTGTGATCCCATACTCATCTGCAGTTTTCTTGATCACCCTCGCATTTTCAACAAACTGGTCGACATCAATAATATAAGTGTCAGGCAAAACCTGGTTGGATTTTAATAATTCAGCTGCACACTCTATAAATCTCGGATTTTGTCTTTTCAAAGCATCAAGAAACATCTTCGCTCACCTTATAAATGTAGCTTACCCGGCCCGATAGTTTTCAGGCTGTCAAACCGGGTAACCCTGGGGTCAGATATTAAAAATTCCGACGATATGGAAAATATTGAGTGCAACACCAGTTAATATGGCAGCGAGAGCCGGAGCAGCAATTTTTAGTACAGGACGGCCCATCACCTCATTGAGGAAGAACAAGATAGTGAAAATGGTAATCCCGGTGGTCCCACCCATTTTCATCACCGCCAGTACCCCACCGATCAGGAGTGCAAACTCCATCAGCGTGTTCATCGAATTACGGATATTATCCGAAGCATTACGAATAGACGGAAATTGTTCCAGGAAATGGCCGATCCGACGCAGCAAGAATACTTCCGCACAAATGGTCAGGGCCCCCAGCACCGCAGCAACAGGTACGTTAGGTGAGAGATAACCAACCACAAACACAAAAGTCATCCCGACCACACCATATACACCAGTGGCCAGTGCAGTGGTCGCAATCAGAGGTACGAACCCAAGCCCGCGCATGAATTCAGAAAGAGCAACCTGGTTGATTGCCGTCTGCTGCGCGACAGGATCGGTCAACTTGTAGGCATCGGCAAGCGGATAGATAGAGACTTCAGAACCAGCAAAATAACCAGCGTTGACAACCACAGCTACCAGCGCACCGGTTGCAGCTAGGAACGGCAGGTTTTTCATGATGCGCTTGGTGCGTTCTTCAAACAAACTGTGCATACCCGACATATCAGGCGGCGCGATACCATTTTTCTTATCGTTGATGTCTTTGTATATGGCAGTCCCCACCAGCATCATCATCCCAACGAAAATTTGCAGGGACTCAGGATAAATAGTGGTAAATTTCATCGTGGCCAGCCGAGCCAGCACAATAACTGCAGCCGAAATAGCACCAGCTTTCCAACCGAACTGATAAAAGATGGCGAGCAGCGGAAACAGTGCAAAAGCGGTCATCACTGGCGTACCCAATTCACCTAACGCGCCAACCGCATCGACAGGCAAGCCTGTCAATACAGCATTCACACCGGAAAGAGAGGTAACAACCAGAATCCCCCACAAACCGCCAGCTAATGCGGCTTGCCAGCGCCGAGCCATCATCACACCAAGAATGTCGGTCGGTAAAAAGAGCAACCAAGGGTTTAGAAGACCAGTGGAAAGCGTAAACGAAATACCGACTGAGGCGACGAAACCAATCGACAAGCCAAACGCCACGGATCCCGCATCACGCCGCGACATATTTCCTTCGACGACTTGGGGTAGAATCGGCCTGATTCCGTCATGAAATACCGATGCACTCATATTGGCCAACAGAGCTGTCATGGCACACAACAGAGTGACTAACCCTAATTGAATAATGTCCATTTTTGTGCCCTCAATTGGCGGCAAGCTTGGTAATTAATAAAGGAATGGCATGTTCGACATGTTCCACTGAAAGACCAAACGCCACCTTGCCCTCTTGAATAAACTTCTCCACCTCTTCGGACTTAGCTTTGATGGAAGGTTTAGCAATAGTGCAACTTTTCGGATAACCGATAATAGCGATAGCGATTGATAGTGCAGCCCCAGCACCGGTATTACAACACCCGATGTAATAATCCAGGACTCCCGCTTTTACCTTCATGGCGGCATCCATGTCATTGAGAATATGACATTCAAACTCCCCCGGTGCAGCTTGTTCAATCTGCGCCTTTATCTGCTCACGTTGCAATCCAGCAATCCCTATTTTTTTCATTTTTATATCCAGCCTCATTTAAAAAAGTGGTAAGGGGTAAGACGTAACATTTGTTCTATTTGAGTTTTACTAATACCTGACTCAAGTAACTGTGGAATAAAACTTTCCACCAGATAACAAAATCCAAGGCCTCCATTTTTTTTAAGGTGTGATTTTCTAGTTATATCCATAGATAGCATGACTCTATCCAACAAATTCCTGCTAGCCAATTCTTTCAGCATGTTGATTCTCGACGAATCAGGGAAGTAACTGTTCTTGCCGATAGTGTCAAACTGAACATGACAACCCTGTTCGATCAACCACAAGATGTCATCCAGAGTATTTTTAAGATCGCAATGACCGATAGTGACCCTTTCCATTGCGACCGCATACGACTTGAATAACTTCACCTGTTCTCTTGCCATGGTGCTCATGGAAAGGTGGGTCGAGATTGGGCGGCCGGTCTCATAATGCGCCATTGCTGCAGCTTCAAAGACTTTTCGCTCCGTTTCGGTAAATGCGTTCTCGCTACTACCAATTTCTCCAATGACACTAGCTTTAAGTGAACTGTCATCGATACCCACCGTGATTTCATGCACTATCTCACCGCATATCTCGCGAGCTGACATACGGTATAGCTTCTCGGGGAAGAAACCTTCGATGTAATAACCTGTCGACATCAGGATATTCATGCCGGTATCATGCATTATATTTTCAATAAAATGAGGATTTCTCCCCATAAAACGATTTGTCATCTCGATGATATTAAGCACGCCATACTGTTTGAGTGCAATAAGCTCATCCCGGATCGACGCATAACTATCAAGAAGACAATCTTCATCTCTTTTCTGTGAAGATAGGTCAATGTGCAGATGTTCATGACAATAGGTGTAACCATCGAGGCTAATCGACATTACATACCCTCCTGACATGAGTAGTGCAGTGATAAAAGATTACTCAACATAAATGACTTTTCACTCTCCGGAGCTGTCGCAAGATCAATTTTATCAAGCAGTCTTTTGTTGAGCACATCAATATCATGGAAGAATGGATCTTCCTATACTTCATCAAACAGGGTTGGATCCATGCCTTGCTCTATTGGTGTTCCTGACTTAATCCGATCAAATGCCCTGGCCAGATGGACAATCATCATCTGGAATTGTTCGTTAGCATCACCAACTGGAAAGCTCTCCCTGAGGTCTTCCATTACCACTAAACATGCGTTTAATGCATCATGACTGATCACATCGGCTGACCGGAGTAACTGTAATCGCGCTATCACTGCATATCTCCATATTCAAATATTAATAACTTGGTATCAACTTCCCTTCAATTACTAAACGCTGATGGACCAATAGTTGATGAACATCAAGTAACTTACTAATTAGCTCGCTGACATGCTGGCTCTGGCGACCGACAAGAATGACCGCCTGGGATGCTTGGCGACATTCATCAATATGCTGGAGCGATTTTTCGCACAGCCCCGATACATTCATATCGATGGCCTCGGGCAACCACACGACCGCATCTATCTGCCCGGAAACGAGATAACTCAAGCTGTTGGAATAGTTGATCTCGACAATTTCAATTTCTTTTTCTGCAAACGCCTTCTCGGTCAGAATTCGCTGATCAGGAGATGCCGGATCGACCCCCACGCGTTTGATAGTCTCATATTCGTTTTCCCGATAAATCAAGCGATGCTCGAGTGAATAGGACTCAGCCCCCAGATCCGCCAAGATTTTAACGCTACCACCCAATGTTCCAGCAGCAAGCTTGGACATAATGGCTAGGTCATAGACACCCTTTTTCAAGCATTCGGCACGGACATCAGCGCCGCGCATATGGGCAAAGTAGAGTGGTAGGCTGCCAAGTTGCGCCTTCAATCCACTGGCCAGCCCCTCGTAGTGCTTTGTATAAGGCAGCGGCATGGCACACACCACATGGCTGATGCCGGAGTAACGGACAAGCTTTTGATAATCGAGTTGCCGAATATAAGTGCCATTACGCCCCTGCTTACTCAAGCTGACAGCCTTGTCATTTTCCAGCGTGGTAAACGCCTTCTGTATAAATCCAACCGATACACCAATCTCCTCTGACAAGGAATCTATGGTCCTCAGACGGTCGTCAGGCCGTGTCGTCATGAGATACTTTGCAAGACATATCACTGCCATGCCTTCTTTACTGATGTATGCGTTTGTCATCGTCTTTATCTTCATTATTTTGAATAAATAATACAGCATAGATTTCATCAAAAGCCAAACGATTGCTCAATTTTGTGAGCGCCTTCATAACAAATCGGATAAGAGAGAAGCTTCCAGGAGACAATGAGAGCAACATATGCTCTACAAAAATGCCAATAATGACGCCATAAAAACAAAAATAACATCATGATTTAGTTGAAAAAAATTAAAATAAGCCTGAAATTATAATCAGATGAACTAACTTCAACTTCGGTGTTTGATCCTATAGAACTGTCTCCGAGAGCATCAGATAGACAAGTCAAAACAATCATAGGCGTTGTTTCCCAAACCAAGCAGCAACTGCCCCCAGCCTTTGGTGACTGCTACACTCGGGGCTGTCTAACGGGAAAAACCCTGAGTGTTCAGTTTGTTTATGGCGCTTACATACGCCATTACTTCTCCCACTTGGCCGTTGTAGTTACGCAGACTGATTTTCCCCGTCAGCAACTGCTTGAACCGATATATCGCCGTCTCGGCCAGTGAGCGACGGTGATACCCTGATATCTTCTTCCAGTGCGCCAGCCCTTCTTTGTGCATCACCAGCACGGCTTCATTTCTTGGGTGCCCCTTTTTCCAGAGCCCTGCATTCTTGCGAGGCGGGATACAGGCTGTCGCCCCTTTGCGCAAGATATGCTGATGGCTGGCTTTGCTGTCGTAGGCGTCATCCTCATAAACACGTCCCAGCTTGCGCCGCAGTGGGTTGAGCAAGGTGGGCAACACCTCGGTATCATGGACATTTTCCAACGAGACTTGTGCTGCCACGATATTGTGAGTGGCGGGGTCCACTGCCAGATGCAGCTTGCTGCCTGACTCGCCGCTTCTCGGCGCCGTGTTTTCTGACCTTCCAATCGCCTTCACCAAACACCTTCAGCCCGGTTGAGTCGATACCTGATCGGTAACCTTTGCTTTAAATGGCTGCCGATACGCCACCGTCACCGTGCTTACCCGCTTGCTGGCACCTCTATAGTCCGACAGACACAGCGGCACATTCATCAACGCGAATAAGGAGTAGAGTATTCCCTGAGTGGCCAGCAGAGTGAGGTTGAAATTCCCCTTGAGCATCTAAGGTGCAGATGCTCTGGTCGCTGTAGAGCTGGCTGCGGTCCCGTCGCCCGTGATGGTCTTGGTGAAAATAGTTGTGCATGGCATCGGTATCAACCCAGAAGGTGAGTGAACCACGGTTAATCAAAGAATTGTTGTATTGAGGCCAGTTGGTGATGGGATGAAGCGACGTGCCCATGATGCAGACTTGAAGAGGATGGTGGTGATCAGCTCATCGAGTCCTCAGTTAGTTCCATTCAAGCTGCATCGATTTGGGCAACAACGAACGCCACTCTAGGTATCAAACAGTGCATTTGCGGTGAAATGAAATCGAACTCAGTAGACCAACATCAGCCGTTGTCAGCTGACAACGGTCTGCATCAGCAGCTCACCTCGAACCTGTTCCCCGCAAAGCCTCCATAACAGCATAATGCTACTTGGCAACAACGGAAGGTTTTACATACTCAAATAAAAACGGGAGGAATACCTCCCGTTTTTTCCACCCTTTTGGTTTCAGAAATTTGAGATAGTAGGCCGATATTGATCAGCCAATGCTTGCCTTCTGAAAATCATACTTATCGTAGATACTTTTTAACTGGGAAATTTTATCCTTTAGCGTGATAGATATAGACTTGGTTGTTTTGATTACAGCTGTTAGTTTCTCAGTCGTCACAGTTTTATCATCAGAAACAAACGCTATCTCAACCGTTTCTTTCACCAGTGATTCGATGTCTGCGCCACTATAACCCTCAGTATCTTTGAGAAGTTTGAGTACATCAACTTGTTCCCCAAGTTTTCCACGTTTTTTAAGATGTATCTCAAAAATTCGACGCCTTTCTTCTGCTGAAGGAAGATCGACTAAAAAAAGCTCATCGAATCGCCCCTTTCGCAAGAATTCGGGAGGCAATGCAGAGATATCGTTTGATGTGGCAACCACGTAAACAGAACTTTCTTTTTCCTGAAGCCACGTTAAAAATTGCCCAAACAGTCTAGTAGTTACATCGTTACTACCGCTCTGCCCACTGAGACCCGAAAAAGCTTTTTCCAATTCATCAATCCATAGCACACAAGGAGATACAGCTTCCGCAGTTTTGATTGCGCGACGCATATTATTCTCACTCTCACCTACATATTTCCCCATCAATTTACCAACATCAAGACGCAACAATGGTACATTGAACTGGCTAGCTGTAGCTTTAGCAGTCAAGCTTTTACCGCAACCAGGCATGCCAACAATAAGAAGCCCCTTTGGTATATCAATACCAAATCGACGAGCCTCACCCAAATTATTGAATATATGAGATTTGTTGTGAAGATATCTTTTTAGGTTGTCCAAACCACCGATGTCGTTGAGATTAGAATTGAAGGACAAAATTTCTAAAATACCAGTTTTTTTTATAATCTGTTCCTTCTCATCAAGAATCAACTGTTTGTCTGCTGCCGTGATTAGTCCTGAGCGTTGATAAGCAAGGTTAAGAATTTGCCTAATTTCGAAATCACTCAATCCTTTAAAGGATACGCATAATTCATTGATATCCTCAAGGGTAATTGGAATATTGAATCCATTGGCGTAATCTTGAATGATACTTTCAATGTCATCAGGTCCTGGCAAGGGAATATCGAAAATAGTAACTATTTTTTCCAGTTCAGATGGAATTACGAGTTCTGAACATACTAAAAAAACAGTGACATATACGCCTTCACGAAACATCGTACGCTCTGCAATTGACTTTAGTCGAGCGATGATAGCTGCATCAGCACTTTCGGGACGGAGCTGGCGGTGCACATCTTTTAACACCAAAAAAACATTTTTTGGTTCATTGTCATCAAATGCTGATAGAAATCCATTCAGGTTATCATAACCGGGTAGCGTTCCAACCGAAATCTTATGTAAGAAATCGATATGATGTCCGGCTTCATTATATTCATATATCTTAGTTCCCTTCTCAGCAATACTTGCTATAAGCGAATCAACTGAATGGGAATCGAAATGGTTTATATAAATAATTGGACGTAAAGCAGCAACATACGCAGCTAGTTTGGTCGAAAAATTAGTGTTATCTTCCTGGCTCATACTTAAACTTCCATATAAACAAGTGCATGAGTTGAACTATTGCTCTTATAGTCAATACCATCTAAGATAGGGAATTTACCATTTACGTCATCTACTTTTAGCTCTTCACCACTTTTGCCAAAGTTACGTACAAAGTTCCCATTAACCATTTGAATAATAAGATAGCTAGTCCCTTCAGGTTTTAAATCTTTCCAATAACCTTCTGTGACCCCGGCAAAGCTTTGAACGTGAGGTAGTGCAGGATTCGGCCATGCACTACCAATATCTTGCTTAACTTGCGAAAGTTCTTTCGCAATGTGAGGCCGCATATCCGTATTAGCTAAAACTGCCAAGATAACTAATGGATGTGTTTTAATAAAGCGTTCGTAAAATGCACGCGCATCAAGGATATAAAGCTCAAAGTAATGTGAAAATATTTCAGCTATGGCCGACTTAATAAATGGATAGTCTGCACTTCGCTCTTCAATACTCGAAAGAAGTTTTGTGTAGTTTTCATGGTATGTGCGGATAATTTCTCTTATTTTTGCATCCGAACTTTCATGATGCTCAAGGCGCTCGATATGCTTCCGACGAAAAGCGAATGGATACGCGGCCATTTCAATCTGTTGATTTGTAAAATTACCATGAAAAATTTTGCATAATTCTTTCGCCGCCTCTACATCGTCTTCTGATATTGTTCTTAACTCAGAAAACTCTTCAATCAGATCTCGTGATTCGAGCCAACGACTCAATAAGCCATTTCGATAGAAGGCAAGAACATCCTCAATATTGAAGTTCTCTCGAAGCTCATCCAAATTCCGGATCGGTTTTCCATCAACTATTAAATTAAATTTGATTGTCTTTGTCATTTTTATTTCACCCCACCATTACTAACAGAAAACACTAATGAAAAAATTACCAATGCTATTAGCTACACTTTTTGAACCTTCAAACAGGCGTGATGCAGCGGTTTTAACACTATTAGCCACAAATTTACTGATAATTTTGCCACCTTCCCAAATGGCACGTCCCACAGAATTGCCGGCAATCCCACCCACAACTCCCCCTACAATGCCCCCTATCACGGCGCCTATAGGTCCTAGTATTAAGCCTACCTTGGCTCCTATTGTTGCTCCCTCTGCGCCTAGTGCCAAAGAGCCGATCAAACTGCAAGTTGTATCACCCGCTCTGTCCAATGCCTCTTCGCCGCTGATTTTTCCAGATGCTAAATCTGCAAGGATTGTAACATTTTCGATCCCGACGCATACTGCGTTTGCAATTTGGCCAGCGGGTGTGCGGCTTAGAGTTGCTCCAAGCCAGCCACTTCTACAGGCAACAACCATACCGCCGGTTACAGCAACTGTTAGCCCAGAGCTGACTCCCGACTTTAAGGCACTTTCGGCAAACTCTATAACATCTTCCTCAATGCTGTTGTTAGCCTTCCCTCTTAGAGTATTCCAGATTCGTCGACCTAGAATACGCGCACCTTGAAAACCAATTGCCAACATAGCTGCCACACCAGCCTTCTGCCCTATATTCTTAGCAATAGCTTTACTATTAACATCATTCCATTCGTATTGTTTGGCATCCTGCTCTTTTTGGATTTTACGCTGACGTTCCTTGGCATCGATTTTGGATAAAGGCTTTGACTTTACGCCTTCATGTTCAATAATTTCTGTGCTGTTATTGATTTCTTTCCCTTGACCTTCTGGTACTAATTTTCTTTGCCCCCGATAGTCTCCCTTCTCAAAAAGCTCTTTGGTTGAGTCCGCATTAGCACCGTATTTTGACTGGTAGCGTTTGACTATTTTACCATTTCCATCTCGGATAACTATATCGACTGAATTCTTACCATATGTTTGACCTGGTGCTGGCTTAAGTACTTCCGCACGGTAACTACATCCCTGTGCAGCAGCTTCCAGATTAAAACTTTCGACATGGTGTTGCTCGGCAATGAAACCATCAAGATGCCATGATTGGTTAATCTCACCATCCCTTCTATACATCAATTTAATATTGTCATTATTTGCCTGCTCTATGGCTCTGTCGATTTCGGCAGCGTAACTTCCAATATCATTAACCCCCTGAGCCTTAGCACCGTTTTCTATGGCTGTTTTAAGATAGCTACCACGGGATAGTCCTCGCTCACGATATTTGATAAGTGTCTTTTTTTCTTCCTCAAACATCTGGACACACTCAACAATTATCAGCGCTGTTTTGTTTCGTTCATCACTATCTTTCCATATAGTTGGATACTGAGAAAACTTACTATCAAGCCAAGCTATATCTGGAGTCTCTTCTAACTTATTGCTATAGGATTGTACAAATGACTGAACTACTTCACCTACTTTTAGGCGATTCTCGCCGACCAAATCAATCGACAATGCCTTCTCGATATTATCCGCACTGTCATCTGGATTAAGAACATCTTTTTCGATCAGATTTACAATCGAGTGTATGGTTTCTGTAGTGTTTTTAATTTCATTATCTTTTGTTTCAATCATTACTTTTCACTCCTTTGAGTTTTCTAGACGAAACGATGAAAATATAACCCAGGCAAATGAAGTAATTTCACTATAACCATGAAAATACTCCTTTTTTTGTACTTTAAGCATTGAGGAATGCTCTCGCCTCGATGGTAGTCACCGACGTAATCACAACCACTACAACGCTTTGTGTCCAATGTATAAATACTGTGACCACTCTCCCCTTTGCAATTGAATATTATTTCGGTATCACATATAGTTGCCCCCGAACACAGACCAAATAAGTAAACAATGAATGTGTCTGTGCGACTTATGCCGGAGTTGCCACTAAATTCGCGGCTCGCAAAGCTGAGTTGCTGACTCACGCTGACCTCATGCTAGATACCAATTAGGGCAAACTATCTCACATTAAGGACCTGTTCGCACCTGATCTTGATAAAGGCATTTTTTGCGTCAACAAAACTCATGATTGCGGTCAGGATAGGCCTGTAATCCGGAGATTAAAGTGACGGAGCAGTTCGTCCCTAAATGGGCTGAACCTCGATTAGTCCCCTAGGTAAAAGGCTCCTGCCAACATGCCATATACAATGCGCACTCGGATATCTGCCTTCGGTAACACACCAAGCAGTGCTTCACCCTTTTGCAGTGTTTCGCTATGCCAAAAACACCAGAGCGCAGATTCGACCACTGCGAGCCAATTACTTATGCCGAGTTGATCTAGTGATTTTCGACGCCAACTCCCACGCAACACAGCACCGCTATTTGGAGATGTTGCTGCCAGCGCCCGCTGCTCCATAACGCTTACCGTTAATCCATGCAGCTTGGCCTGACGGCTGCCACGCCCTCCTCGCAGCAATTTGTCGAGTAGCAGCGCCAACAGACGAAACGCATCCTGATCTTCAAAGCTGGCATCCTCCCCCAGCAAATCGGCTGCACCAGTCATCAGTTGCTCACGCCCCAGATAGATCGGCTGTGACGTGCAATCCAGCCGATGTTGCTCGACATGGATAGCCAATGCCGTCACCACCGCCAGTGGTGAAGTCTCACCCTCTTGGTGACGCGTGCCTTTGGCAAGCAGAACGGTCAGCTCCCTAGCTCGCTCGGCTGACAGTAGGCAATATATCCCCCTGACCAGGGGCATGGCCGCCTGATCCGATAACAGTCTTGAGTTCATAGCGCCTCAGTGACGATCGCGTTTGAAGTGGGTGGTTTTATGACCGACGGTGACAATCTCACCGTCTTGCAGTACCAGATAGTGACCGCGCAGCCGCTGGCAGCATTCCTCTGGCACTCCGTACCGGCTTGCAGCATCGTCACGCTTTTGCGATCGAGATAAACCAGTTCGCGTCCCTGGTGATAAGAAGAACGTCCGATGCTCAGCAGCAGCTCTACCAGCTCGGGAGCAATACCGCGCTGCTGCATCCGGCACGCGGCGTGATGACTGTATGCACTAACCAGCTTCCCGTTCATGACATGTTCCTTTGGCGCTCATTTAGATGGACTCATTATATGTATCCTGTATACTCATGCCGATACTGGTTACATAAACATGTCGCATTTTGGAGCACGTATGGCACCCAAAGAGCTCACCTGGGATCAAACCCTGCGTTTTCGTCTACTGGAGATCGTCTTGCAGTGGGAAGGGCGGCTGACCACCAATCATTTGATGACCGCCTTCAATATCGGTCGTCAACAGGCATCGCGGGACATCAACCACTACCTGACCCACTACTCACCGGAGGGGCTGGTCTATGACAGAAGCCTGAAGGGATACAAACCCACAGAGCACTTTGTCCCGCGCTTTAGTGAGGGAAAAGTGGATGAGTACCTGATGCTGCTACACCGTGAAAAGCAGCACCAGCGCCAACATGAAGCGGGCCTGTTAACGCTGCCGCTGATGGATTTGCGCTACGGCCATATCGAGATCCTGGATGTGCCAAACCGCCATATCGACCCCAGGATTGTGCGCGGTTTGGTGCAGGCGGCCCGTGGCCAGCTGCGGGTCGATGTCGACTACGTATCCCTCAGTTCAGAGGAGCAGAGTGGCCGCAATATCGTGCCCCACACTCTGGTCTATGACGGGATCCGCTGGCACGTACGCGCCTACTGCGAGAAGAAAGGGGAATATCTGGACTTTGTGATGAGTCGTTTTCGGGGCGAACCGGATCTGCTGGATGCCTCCCCTCACGGCCGGGAGCAGGATCTGGAGTGGAACACTCAGGTGACTGCAGTAGTCGTTCCCAATCCCGGGCTCAGTGAAGGACAACAAGCCATCATTGCCAGAGACTATGCCATGACGGGGAACCAGCTATTGATCAGCCAGCGCATCCCTTTGATGCACTATGCACTGGAACGGATGCAAGTGAGCTATAACGGAGAACATCAACAACATCCCCTGCTCTACCCGCTGGTGCTGGCAAATCGGGAGGAGCTCATCCAGCAAGGCTGTACCTTCAAGCTCAAGAGTGCAGACCTACAAATGCGACCAAGTTAACCCTGCGCCATGATGTCCGACTTCTCCGCACATCCGGCAAAGAGAGATAGAAATAAGAAAGGCTCCCGACATGGTGGGAGCCTTGACTGTAATAAATCGTTTAATCGGAATTCGTGTTTTGGGGACGCCCGTAATTATTCTCGGCAACACTCATAACATCTGGGTGCTTTGGCGACCTACCATGCCAACGCAGCTTGACCACTTTGCCATAATGATGAAAAAAGGTATTGGTACAAGGCTTATCAACACATTTAAGCCGGCGAACCAACCCGCAGATAACCAAAGTCAGCAATGAGATCGGTCCTGTCGAACCACCGCCACCGTTGTCACCACCATCGTTGCGACCATCATCAGTGTTGGCACCTTGCACAGTGATAACGATTGGCTGGGTAATCACATTACCGCCAGTACCGCTACGCAGGCCTAGGGTAAAGCTCTTGGCACCGACGAACGCTAGGTCACGCGCTGTCACGCGCACTGTGTAGGTCGGGTTGCCCGTAGCATCCAGAGCAGTCTGTCCAGTCGTCGGGTCAAAGCGCACCAGTTGCGAGATACCATCGTTGTAGTGCTGGCCCACAACCGCGCTGCCAGACTCGCTATACAGCTCTACAGAGAGACGCTTACCGGCAGCATCAGTGCCAGAGGCAGTGATGGTAACATCGATGTACGGCTTCGCATTAGTCAGGGTAGTGCTGTCTACTTTCATTGTGAAAGTGCGATCAGCAACGTCTGCACTCGGCATGACGCCTGCACCAGTGCCTTTTGTCCATCCGTAGTAAGCGCGGAGGTTGCCATCAGGCATCGTCAACAGGCGAGCGGCATCAGGGCTGTCAGGGTTGTTGTAGAAGTTTTGGAGTAAATACCTCTCGCTTGGACCGTAAGGGTAAATATCCCCTTGATCAATGGCAGAAGGACTGCCACCGAACATGTTGTTCTTGGTCAGATCACCGTAACCACACATCAGACGACCAGCCCAGATGCCTCCTTGGTCGCAGAATCCTTCTGCACCTTTACGGTTGTAAAGATCTTCTGCGCCGAACAGGTGGAATGCTTCATGTGCGTAGGTATCAGGGGTGGTGTCATAACGGCTCACCCAGAAGTCAGGGCCAGCAGAAGCCATCCCATCAAACTTGCCATCTGGGCCGCCCTTTGTGGTGATCCACATATCGGCACCAGAGCTGTGCACAGCAAAAGTCAGGTCTTGAATGTCTTGCTCGTTGTTGCAAATGCCATCCCAGAGTGGTGGTGCTTTGATGCCAAAATTAGGTCCATAAGAGTCACGGACAGCTATGACTTTTTCATAGAGAAGCACGGTTGCAGGACCGTAATCGCTTTTGCAAGTCGGATTTAGGACGGTATCGCTCATAACGAGGATCTGCTTCACCTCGAAATGCAGGTTCTCAGGATTGCCATTTTTGACGATGCCGGTGCGCTGACTGGTGTAATACTCGTCCATAGCCGCTACACGCTGGTGAATGGTGTTAAACACTTTTTCGGCACCATCTTGATCAACGATGGATTTAGGAACCATTACGTTTACATCAATAACCGTAGTGGTCATCACCGCATTGCTTGCAACCAAGGTTGCAGCCATAAGGAGTAGCTTTGACATCAATAGTTTCTCCGGAACTAGTATAACCATATGAAACCGAAAACAATACTCCAACGAATCCAATTTGCAATGCGTGACATGATGTTTTTAAAAAAACGTCATGATTTGTGAACGGATTCACAATCCCATGAAACACAAAGACTTTATTAACTCTCTGCTTAACCCCCACTTTATTACCCCCTCGTGGCTAACCTATTCAATCGCTTTTTCAACTCTACCAATAATGAATAGAGCCACCCGTTGACTTAACAACACGAACACACGCCATACCCAACCATCGAGAGTTAAAAGGAGTCAAAAATGTTATTGAAATTTACATATCATGACCATAAGCCATATTGTTCCATAGCTATTTCCATTGCTTTTATAATACACAAAAACAATTATTGAATTGATTTTCGCAGTATGAAAATGACTACTTGTTTTTCTATATCATAAAAGCAAGCCGTCTAAAAACATGGTAAATTGACACATATACCAATCATGTTTAACCTCCTAAAAAAATAGGAGGCCATATGAACAACAATGAACCAGCACTAATAAGGACAAAAACACTATTAAAAAACTTGGCATATCAAGATCGACGCTGTATAGATGGATTAAAGAAGACAAGTTCCCACCACCTATCAATAAGGGCTTTTATTCTGTCGCAGCGATAAATAATTGGATATCAAGGGAAAATCACTCATCTTAGATGATGAATTACATCAACTTTGGTTCGGTTATATTTAGAGTTCCCGCAATGATTTTACTGCCTCCATTAATTTTTTATCCCATAATTCATATGCCTCACGTTGCTCATCAATCCAGTCATGTAGATTGTATATAGCCATGACACCCGCCATCCTGTGACCAAGCATTTTTTCTGTGACCTGTGGTAGAACTCGCTCTTCCGATAAACGCGTACTCAACGTTCGACGCATGTCGTGCATACGCCAATACGGCAGATCCAGTTTATCTCGAACACGCTCTGCTAACTGGATCAGAGACGCACTGCTCAACGATCTTTTTGGATTCACTGGCGAGCGACATACTGGCCCTCCCCTTAGCCGAGATCTCGCTGCCGCTTCTTGCAGCAACATCATCACCCTGCCAGGAATAGGCCGACGTATTGGCGCACCACATTTGGCTCGAGCAGCGGGAACCGTCCAAATTCGCTCCTCCAGATTAAACTCACTCCACTGCGCACCCAATGCCTCGCCGCTGCGACAGCCAAGTAGGATCACCAATTTGGCTGCCAATTTTAATCCGCGGCTGGCCCTGCTCTGTTCAAATGCAATCCAAATCTGAGCGAGTTCACGCATGGTCAACACACGAGAGCCTCTCTCAGGTTGAGAGCCCACATCTTCGGTGCGTAATTGCAGCACCGGGGAGCCGCCAATGAGATTACGCCGAATACAAAAACTAAGTATGGATTTTAACCTGCGCAATAAATGCCCTGCGTTTTTCGGCTTTTTCTTGCCAATCTTATCAAACCACTCCAGCCAGCTCGAAAACGGGATCTGTTCCACCGGAATACCAATAAACAGAGGTTCGAAATAGCGCTGCATGGTATGCTCATAGAGCATGACCGTACGAGGCCGCAGTTTGGGCAAATGGTGCTCACGAAAATGCTCGCAGCACTGTTTCAGGGTGACATCATGCTTCTGGTGGAGTTTATCCCAGAAAACTCTGGGATGTTCATTACGTTCAAGAGCGCCACGGATAGCAGGGATCAACGCCCTGGCATCAGCGAGTTTAAGGTCGGGATAGCGTCCAATTTTGAGTCTCGCTGCTTTTCCTTGCCAGCGATAGCGATATTGCCACGAGATGGTGCCTCGCTCGGTGACCCGAGCTGACAGTCCATCACGGTCTGACAATTCCGTCTTGCCAAAGTAGGGCTTACCATAGAGGGCCCGTAGCTTCGTATCAGTAAGTGGCATATGACTCTCCTGTGACTGGTCATCTGATTTTTCACTGACACATTAACGCGTCCTAACGTGTACACAGATATGTACCAAACTGGTCTGAAACGGACTGAATCAAGATCGGACAAAGTGAGACAATCTGAGATAACACTCCGTATAACGACTTGTTTTTCAAGCATATAGACACAATTCAGAACCACGACATGAACCAGCAGACAAATCCTACCTTCTATTTCCACGTTTATGAGACACACAGATATCACTCTGATTTCTAAGCAGTATTTCGTCACGCTGACTTATCTGTAC
This sequence comes from Aeromonas sp. Y318-3, assembly GCF_027706185.1. Classification (NCBI taxonomy): domain Bacteria; kingdom Pseudomonadati; phylum Pseudomonadota; class Gammaproteobacteria; order Aeromonadales; family Aeromonadaceae; genus Aeromonas; species Aeromonas sp. Y318-3. The sequence goes on along the minus strand of NZ_JAPDCN010000004.1, from coordinate 123,576 downwards.
TAATCTTGGTACTAACGATGATTTGATGACTTTCGGTGAGGCCTATCCGGCCAATTTTTGCTTGCTGAGGATATCTGTATTCATTGATGGCTCAGTTCATTTACACCATGAACCATTGGCTTTTCGTGAAAGCTATCTAGAGCCACGACAAGCCGCAAAAAGCCATTGCAATCAGCTAGGTACGATTAAACCCCATTGGCTTTCGTTGGCTTTTTGGGGCTCCTTTGTTGGCCCCATTTTGGCCCCAAAACTGATGTTTCCACATTTTTTGGCCCCAGGATGGCCCCAAATTGGAAGCTGATTTTTCGGCGATATCATGATTATTGTTATGGGAGGAAGCGCTAGTGCTTGGCGATAACCAGATGCTGCATCCAGCATTTCCCTCTCATTTTTGGCCTCTGCCGAGAACGGCCCGCAGCACGCATTTCCAATCCTAAAATACACATCAAACTCCATTCCAATCCCTCCCGAAGCGTATGTCTGGTATGACCAGATTGAATCTACTGTTATGGTTCCGGCAAAGATATGGAGTGACTGCTACGTTTTTTCATATATGAAAAACCTGTCAGATCTGACAGGGTACAATTGAGCACGGGCAACGTTGTAACTCGGGAGTTGCCCAATGAAGAACAGACGAAAGGCCTACTTGACCTCCGCAGAGCTGGATTATGTGGCTGCAGCAAAACGCTACCTTGCCGCTATTCTGGCTGAGAAGGGGATTAGCGAGTCGCAACTAGAGGAGATGACCGGGATCCCGGTCTCCTCCCTGAGCCGCTGGTTATCGCAGGAAAGGGGGGAGTTCATGGCGCTGGCAGATGCCGCGCTGATCTGTCGCGCTATCGGGATCGATGTGCAGGCCATGCTGCCACCGGCAACTTGGGGCTGCTCGAATCCAGAGAGTTCGCAGATGGTGGTGTTCCTGATGGGGATACCACTGCCGCACCTTAAGTGGTTGGCGGATACCTATGAGAATGGGGTGGTAGCCCTGCGCCAATGACACAGGGCTTAAGGTTATATAACCTTTTCAGGTTCGACAGGCCACTGCGGTTTCTCCGGCCAGCCGGATTGTTCTGGCACAAGCGTCAGCTCGTAGCGACAACGCTGCCAATCTGCCAGCAGCTGGGTATGAGCCGGTTTGGCGTAGCCGCCATCGACGGCGGGCTTGAGGATTGCGATCTGCTGGTTGGCATTGGCGATGCGGGACGCCTGCTCGGCCATAGCTATTTCTGATAACGGCGGTGCTGTTGGCTCAATCAGGATTGGATAACCATCGGTATCCGCCGTAATTTCTGAACCATCAGCCTGGCCTCGTAGCAGTTCATCTCTTCGCTCTACTGATATTTCAACGCAATCATCTGGATATGACGCATAAAAATTCGTATCAATAAAACCGAGTGTTCTGCTAAATAAAATTGCCATTTTTGAGCTCCTACGTGCCAATAGTAAAAATTCTAAACTGGGCAGGCTGTGGGCCGAGATTCCTGATTACCACAGATCCTTTCCCCCTCGATCTGATTTGACCGACGTAAGACGCTCCAACTGGCATATCATTCGCGCCATTTTCATGGGTTGTGAGGGCCGCTATTGTGCCACTCGGATTTGAGAACGGCAGGAGCACAGTGCCATTCGCTCCACTATTTATGATTTGTGACAAGGTCCATTGAAAGATAAGTCCGCCTAGCCATGTCGGGAGGGCGATGTATCCACTATCAGACAGCGATATCGAAAGACCAGCCCTCATTTTTTTCGGAGTTACGACCACGTCATCTGCCGTTCCGGAATTGGTTTGATCTTGCGTAGCTAACTTCGCGTTCCCTCTAGTAGATTCTGTTGCCTTCATTCCAGCAGACCTGATGATAGATTTGATGGCAGTAGCGAGCTGGTTATTTTTTCTCTTATCCAATGCAGAGTTACTATCTTGATCTTCAATTACCGAGGCAATCTCCTCTTGAATTGCATCAAGAAATTCATCGCTGACTTCTGTTGCAGGTACACCAGTTTGCGGGTCGCCTTTGGTAAATCCATCCTTTCCTTGGCCGAACTTGTCTTTTTGCCGTGATGGCGTATCAATTCGATGCATATCGCTCTCTCCAGAGAACTGGAAATAAAAAAGCCAGCGCAATGGCGGGCACTATTAAAAGGCTAAGTGGCGCTACTTGGTCGCCAATACTTTGTCGCATGGGTAAGGCACCAGCACTGTCTTACCTTGGTGGACTTCCTCTACCTGGCAGGTCGGTCCGGGTGCTGTGGCGGTATTCCACGCCCATCCCAGCAGCACGGCGACCACAATCGCCGTTATGGGTTCGAGACGAACAACCATGACGCCTCCTAGGCTGATGCCCAAACGTATTGCGGGGTTTCGACTACCACGGTCACCGGCTCCAGCGCGGCGGCCATTGCCGGGTCTTTAGTTCTGACGTTGGCGTGATAGCCTGGGACTGGTTCGCGCACAGGGATTTCCACACCATCGACAATCGTCATTTCGCCAGTTAGGCGGGTGACCATACCGGGCGGCAATAGCTGCAAGCTGGCAGTTGGGTGGTAGAGGGTGCCTGTCTCAGGATCTTTGATAAAGCCTGCGGACAACAGGGCCTTGGTCATAGCGGCCTTATCGGTCGCCTTTAAATTGAGGTCAATGAATTGAGTCATACTGCCGTCCTCAGCTGGTCATTGCTGATGGGGTGTTTGCTCCACATTCGCAGGTTTCTGATGTGGCCGTACGTCGGGATGTTGAAAATGTTTGTGTTCATAAAAACGATTCGGTTGTTTATCGAAGACCCAACTCCTTGAACCGCCCCGACATTGCCAGCGATTCCGTTGAACATGACGTTTGCCATGTAATTGCTCATCCTAAATGCGGCGCGGCCCACCTGCGAGCCAGCTACTGATACCGCTACAGCGGGGGACCCCATCGTTAAAATGAGTGCATTCGCATCATTAATTGACAGATGCTGCCTATCCGAACCGCCAGAATTATCAAAATCAATCAGACGGTGCAGGGCGTTACCCGGAACCTTACCGAGTAGATCAAATTCAAAGGCCGCGGCGTACAGCCCACCGATAAACCTGTTTCCTGCGGCAGGTATCCACGCTTGGTCTGCCGCACGAGTTACTGCCGCGCCAGCTGTTGGAATGTAGGAGCTTGAGAATGGCAGCGCTTCAATCTGCAGAGCGCATAGAATAATACCTGTCGCTTTGCCAGGAGCCCACGTCAGGCCTGTCACGTTTGGGTTTATATTAACAGCTGCATTGCAAACAAATGACAAAACGGTGTACGGGCCATAGCGCCCAACAACCTTGCTCGAGTCCTGGCCGCCGTTCGCAAAAATACCCTTGATATCCGTCGAACCTTCAACGTAACCCTTAACGATAGCCAGGATTGAATAAGGTGAGCCAACATTTAGGTTCCCAACGCTCGTATGCACGTAACCGAGCGCGGAGTCGTTAAGTGAAACCGCATTTGGAAAGTTAACGTCAGGGCTTGCGACTCCATCCACCCTCTTCCACTTACCAATAAACTCCTGACTCCATGGGAAAAGATTTGTAGACGCCCCCTCAAGTAGCAGCCCCTCTTTCTCAAATCTCGGCTCGTTGGCAGCGGCTGTTTTAAGCTGGCCGTCTTTGCCGATGTATGTCGCTGTTGAGTTGCGGGAAAAGTTGACCATCCGCGCCACTACATCCGACCCGACTAATACATCCCGCCCATATCCGGTGATGAGGCGCAGGCTGTCAGAGAGCGGCGCCCATACATCCGGCAGCGGCAGAGCAGCAAGCCCAATGGCATCAGCCACGGTTTCCAGCCCGGAGATCTGTGATGCCTGCTTGGCGGCATCATCCGCAGCCTTGGCGCTGGCTGCTGCCTGCGCTGCAAAACCGGAGGCAGCATCCGTGCTTGGCTTGATGTTCTGCTTGACCCGCTCGGCCAGGGTCGGCTGATCGGGGTGCCCTGGGACGGGAACCATCTGCCCCTCTTGCCCTACGACGATCTGGTTAAAGGTGCCTATCGTCTGCTCGACGAGCAGGATCGCTTCAGTAGGGTCTTTATCGTTTACTGCCATCAGGTATCTCCAAATCCCAGACAGCATGCGGCTCGCATCGCATCAGCAAGGCGGATCATGTTGTCGTGGTCGGTGGTATAGACGAAATTCAGGATGGTGTGAGAGGGGGCCTTCTTGCCGAGTATGCACTGCATGACGGCATCTCCCCAGACGCAGAGCGAACTGCCGGCCACCGAGCCAGCGCGCATGTAGTCAACGTTCATGCGCGGCAGATTGACCTGCCACACATATCGCCACTCATGGCCACAGATAGGGGCGCCAACCCGACTGCCTGCGCAGAACACCGCGCCGTGGTAGTTGGAGATAGTGGCATCCGGGTAGCCGAGCGAGGCGAGCAGCTGCAGGTAATATTCGGCATTGATGCCGCCGAGCGAGTTGATCTTGGCATCGAGGCGCTGCTGGCGCTCCATGATGGTGGCGGTACCTGGTACCTCGCACTCATCTGGCAGTCCGCAGATCCCCTCATAGCGGGTCAGCAGCACAGTTGCTTGCTGTGGGTTAGTCTCTTCTTGCGCCAGCGCATCTGCCCGCTCTGCGGTGCGGGCCAGCTCGCCGGCGCCAGCAGTGAGCAGGGGGTGACCCCCCTCCCACGCCGGGCCATAGGGGAGCAGTTTTATCAACTGGTCTGCGTAATCTTCAGCGGTCAATCCCATGTCATGGCCCCCAGCGCAACCACCTCACCCTTGGCAGTAGTGAACTCCGCTGATGGTGAAATCACCTGATGCTTGTACTCGCCATTGGCTGCACTGATTGCCTCAGATAGCCGAGATGGCGCGATGGTTTGTTCCGTCCCCCCTTCCCGGCGGTAGAACTCGCGCAGTGCAGCGGTGACTGCGGCTCTCACTGGTTGGGTATCAGGGGTGACTCTGATGTGGTGGTCTACGCGCTTGAGGTTAATCCCGAGAATATAGAGCTCAGAACCGGCCACGGGTGCCTTTGGCTCAATGTGAGCGCGAACTGAGGTCAATACCGTTGCAGATGGCACCATTGCCTCGGAATTATCATCAACAACAAAGACACCTACCGTGCCGATCCCCACCCAGTTGCGATAACACCACGCCCTGGTTACCCCAGGCACCTCTTCCGCCCAGATGATGTAGTCCGCGTTTGCACCGCCTTGCGGGATATAGAACCAGCGATCCATTACCCGCCCACGCCAGTCATCGACACTCTCAAGGTCGGTGCCGCCCTGAACGCTGTCAGCCACCCCGGAGGATGAGAGCCCGGCCACCGGCTCGGAGAGGATCAGCCCCTCGCCATCATCCAGATTGGTGTGATAGCCGGTCTCGGAGCAGGTGATCGGCAGGCGCAGCACGCCGCCGGATGAGGTTGCAGCCTCGGTGGCGACATACTGGATCGGGGTGCCACCCTGATAAACGGCCACTGCACCGGCCTGAACAGTGATGCCATCACTGACACCGGAGATCCGCAGCCATCCGGCAGCAGGCTGAGCCTCTTTGCGTGGGCACTTCTTCATGCCTGCATGGCGCAGCAGCCACTGCTCATCACAGAGATCCGGCAGCAGGTTGCGCTCGAGGTATTCGATATGGCCGTTCACCCCGTGCACGGCACCCGCATAGGCGCGGGCGTAAACCTCGGCATCCGAGCGGCGCAGCGGGTCATCCAGCTCTGCCGTCACATCGGATCGCACCCGCTGGATAATCTCGCGCAGGGTTGGGCGCAGGGAGTAGCTAGACATTGACGGCCTCCAGAATGTCGGGGATGGTAATTTGCTGGTCAGCGCCATCAACGGTGAGCGTCACGACCAGTTCGGCGCCGTCAATCTCGCGGCGGCGGCACTCGGCATCGATGCGGGTGACCAGCTTGTCATCTTTCAGCCAGGCCAGCGCCTCGAGGGCGTAGTCGCGGGCCCGTTCGCGCACCTCTGGCAGGTTCTTCTCGCGCCGCAGCAGATAGAGGCGGCTGCCGATCCGGTCGCCGGCCACGGTCGGGTAGCTGTCTCCCCACCATCCGTACGGGCGATCGCTATCGTCTGAGGCGCCAGCGCGGCGCCAGGTGAAGAGGCTGATAAACACCGCCCTGTGCAGCGGGTGCAGCAGGTCGACGGAGTCGGTGAGGACGCCGTTGACAGAGATCAGCATGGGGTTACTCCATCCGGTTTTTTGGCTTACCGGTCGGGGTGCCGCCGGGGTGTTCGTGGTCGTTGAATTGGTCGCGCATCTTCTGCATGGTGCCGGTCTTGTCTCTGATCTCGCCGGTACACTCCAGCAGCGGGGTATCGAAGCGGGCCTTGGTCTTGGCCTCAACATCAAGGGTCAGGGTCTTTATCTCAATGCGGCGCCCCCTGCGCAGCACAATGCGATCCCCCTCATCGGTGTAGAGCGCCACCTCCCCTTTTTTGAGCCCCAGCAGCCGGTAGCGCCGATCGGCCACGACCAGCACCACACCGTGGGACTTGTCACCATCCGGGAAGACGGCGACATGTTCGGCCCCGTCATGGGGGCAGGAGGTGTAACCATATGGTTCGAGATGCTCGACATCGTCTTTCAGCTCGCCACCCAGCATCTCGATCTGCACCAGCTGGCACTTGGCCGCCGAGTTGACCAGCCTGATCACGCCGCGGGATAGCAGGTTGCGGATGGCGCTTTTCAGTTCACGCATCAGAAAATGTCCTCATCCTTGCTCTTGCTGGCTGGCTTGGGATCCGGCACATCAGGCAGATAGGCATCGGCAGGGCCGACGCGCAGGGTCGCGATGGTGCCGCGATCGGTGCGGCTGTACTCCACCTCGGCGATCACCAGGTCGTCACCGGCAAAGTCGTTATGGGGGTCGAATACCGGCACCACCATGTTTGGCAGCCACAGTGCACCGGACTCCTGCCGCCAACCGCGCACCGTATAGGTCGCCTCTCTCGCCTTGGCCTCGCGGCGGCGGGCCTCGAATTCGCACATGGCACGGCAGCTGGCAATGCTGGCCTGACCGGTCTGCTTGATCAGCAGCGGGCGATAGCGACCAACCTTGCCGCCGACCTTGTGGCTGACCTTGGTCGAGCTGGATTCACCGAAGTCGTCATCGGTTCCCGCTCGCTGGCCGGCAACCCGGTATTCCGAGTGGCAATCGCTCTGATCTTGCGGGGCGCTGCAACTGAGGATGTTTTTGCCATAGACCAGCGGCGTAGTGGCTCGCTGGGCACCGACCGCGCCGAAGTGCAGATCGCCGTTGGCATCGTCATAGGCCAGCAGGCGTTGCTGCTGCATCAGTCTGTCGATGGCCTCGGCCACCGCCTCCCCCCAGTCCACAGAGAAATCTGAGATGGGGGATTGTCCGGCCGCGCCGAACACCGATACCCCGAACGGCTGGCAGAGCGCAGCGGCAATTTGCTGCGGGGTCTGCCCCCTGAACTGGCGCACCGTGGCGGCGCTGTCGATCAGGTCACCGGTACGGGATCGCCCCCGAATGGAGCGGGTGATGCTGCGGGCGTCATAACTCACCGGCTTGGCATCGACGTAGCCGGTAAGAACCAGATCGCGGCCGATCAGCACCTCCACCCTGTCGCCCTGCTTAATCCCGGTGGATACCGCATCAAGCAGCTCGCCCTTTTCGCTGGCCCGCCTGGTGACTTGCACCTCGAAATCGCGAGCCAGCCGGTCGATACCTGCGCTGATCCGCATGGCCGTCCAGCCATACCAGGCATTGCCATTTATCCGCAGGTGGTACTCGTCGCTCATGATGCCAATGTCCGCAGGGGGTCGGGGGGCACAAAGCCCGGGTGAGAGAGGTTGTTCTTGGCGATCAGCTCATCCGCCCGACTGGCATCGTCATACCACTCCGCCGCCAGCACCAGCGCCGGTACCGTGTCGCTCGGGGTGCGCGTCACCAGCTTGGAGGCATGCTGTTGCTGCTGGCGCAGGGTGCTAACCAGTTCGCGGCGCAGATCCCGCAGAGCCTGATAGACGCCGTCATCTGTGGTGCGCTCGCTCTCCTTGTCGATCGCCGCGATGATGGTCTGGCGGGCCTCCTCCAGCTCATCATGGGTCGGGGCTGCCGATGGGGCCGCGCTGCCGCTTGCCGCCTCGGTCTGGCCGTTGTTGGTACCAGCGGAGCCAGAGCCTGCGCTTGGTGCTGGCGGCCGCACCACCTCAACGGTATCTAAAGCTGGCGCTCTGGTGGGCTTGCTGGCTGACTGGCTCGGCGGCGGCATCAAGGCCACCGCCTGGGCGCTGCTGGCGATCAGGTTTACCCTCACCAGCTCGGAGACGCTGTTGACCAGCTGATCTGCCTGCTGCTTGTCCTGCGCTGACGTTGGCCACACGCCAACCGGCCTGGCTGACTGGGTCTGCGAGGCGGTGGCGGTGCGGTTTGACAGCGACAACAGGGAGCGGGCGGTGCTGCTGGAGCCCTTGCCGGCATCCAGCACATCAGCGAGACGCCGCGAGAAGATCCAGGCGGTAGAGGGGGGCGGAATCAGCACCCCAAGATCCCCCTGCATCAGCCGCATGGCGGCAGACATCTTGCCGTCAGCACTGCCGAGCATATCGGCCACATCGCCAAGCAAGGCTGATGCGTGCTCGACGGTGGCCATCGACATCCACTCCGGCAGGCCGTCAAGACCAAAGGCGCTGGCGAAGGCGCTCTGCGCCCGGTCGAGCAGGCTGGTTGAGCGACCCGCCAACAGCGATGATCCGAGCGGGGTGGCGGTTGGCCACTCATCCTCACCAGACTCCACAAAGGTGAAGCTGACGACACACATGCGGCCGTCTTTCTTGCTGTGGCTGATGCGCTGCTTGCCCATCACCACCACGTTCATCCGCCCGTACCAGGGGCTCACCAGCTCACCAGGGCCCACCTGCTCGAGCGCCGCAATCAGCCGATCCCGCTCGGCGATAAAGTCGGGTCCGATCAGGTAGGCGGTGATGGCGTATTCCCGGGTCTCCCGCCCCATGTCCTCGACGCTGGGGGTATCACGGCCGGGATATTCATGGACCACGGTGCGACGACCGATCTGCAGGTCATCGCCGTCAACCTTGAATGCCACCCCGCGAAACGAGGCAGCCTGCAAACGGTCTTTCCAGATCATCGCTACCCCTTCGTTGCATAACGTGAATACCCGACATCCGGCAATACCGACCAACCTGGAGAGGCCTTGCCTTCATCCACCCGCAGGTTTTGCGGGGCGTTTTCAAAGCGCACCACCATTTCACCAGAGACTGGCGCGGCGGAATTAGCGCCGGCGGCGGGTGATTCCTTCGCCAAGGGCGATGATGCACCGATGCCGCCCTCACCGCCGCTCCATATCGATCTGATGGCTTCGCCGCTGCGCTGCCAGATTGAGCCAGCGTTATCCATTACGCCACCGACCTTGCCGCCAACCCAGCTGGCGCCATCCATCAGCGGTTGCAGATATGGCTGGATGCGCTCCCACATCCCCTTGAACCATGCCACGATGGGCTCCCAGTTCTTGATGATGATCCCGAGCGGGTGGAAATCGAGGAAGCCCTGTTTCAGAAACCCCCACGCCAACGAGAATCCTGTTTTAACTGAATTCCAGAGATCACCGAACCAACTGCTGATGGGCCCCCAATTTTGAATGATGAGCCCCAACGGGGTGAAATCTAGGAAACCTTGCGCCAAGAAATCCCACGCTAACGAAAACCCTGTTTTCACCGAGTCCCACAACTCGCCAAACCAGCCGCTGATAGAATCCCAGTTCTGAATAATGAGCCCAAGAGGGGTGAAGCTTAGGAAACCTTGCTTCATAAAACCCCAGGCTAGCGAGAAGCCAGTCGTCAACGATACCCACAGATCGCTAATCCAATCGCTGATTGGGCCCCAGTTCTTGATGATGATCCCGAGCGGATTAAAATTAAGAAACAACAGCGTGAGTGATTCCCATGCAGCACTGGCGACCACGGTGATGGTTTGCCACACCTTTCCCAGAAATCCACTGATGCCTGACCAGGCTGAGGTTGATATTGACGAAATATTACCCCATGCCTCAGCACACCAATTTGACATTGACTTCCACAATGATGAAAACCACGGGCCAATGGTGGCCCAGTTGGCGATAATCAGACCGGCCGCCATGGCGACACCACGCAGGATCAGGCCAATAGGGGTTGCTGTCATGGCATTACCAAAGAAGGTCATGGCCACCCCGCCAGCATAAAGAGCTAGCTTGAGCGCGGCGAATCCGGCAGCCACCCCCACCACCCCGCGGATCACCTCCGGGTTGGCGGCGGCAAACTCGCTGAACTTCGCAGCCATATCACCCAGCCAGGTGACTGTGTCTTTCGCCTCCCCCTGAAAGGCGCCACCAATGGCGGCCAAGCCGTTCACGGCGGTACCCGTCATTGCATCCCACAGGTTTTTCAGGGTGCCGAGCTGGGCGCCAACCCGCTGTTGCAGGCTGGCCTGCCGCGCCATCTTCTGCTGGATCTCGTCATAGCCGGAGCGCCCTTTGTCGATCAGGGCGTTGACCACCTGCAGGGTTTCAGCGTCATCGCCGAAAATCTGCTTGATGATGGTGGTGCGCTGCTGACTCGTGAGAGATTGCAACTTGTGAAGTTGGGAAAACAGGTTATCCAGCCCGCCAAATTCTCCCTTGCCGTCTGTGAAATCGAGCTTGATCCCCTTGCGGCTCATCAGGCGGTTGGCGGCGCTGATCTTCTTGCTGTCGAATCCGGCTTGCAGCACCTTGCGGATCGCGTTGCCTGACGCCTCCCCCGCCATCCCCATCTGGTCCATCATGATCGCCAGCGGTGCCAGCGACTGGGACGCCTTGAGGCCGTCCTTGTCGATCATCTTCAGCACCGAACTGGTCTTGCTGAAGAAGCTGAGCATGTTGGTGTCATCCACCCCCATGTAGAAGGCTTTCTGGATGGTATCGAACAGGCTCATCATGTCTTTGGAGGCGGTGCCGGTAGCGTCCTGCATCTTGGCGGCGAACTCGGCGGCGGCGGCTGGCGCCTTGCCAAGCTGCACGGCCAGATAGGCAGTAGCCTCACCGACCCCGCCAAGCACAGTTTCGGCACTCAGACCCTGCCGCTGCAGCATGGTCATCATGTCCTGAAAGTCTGCGGTGGTGCCAGGTAGCTTGTTGCCAAGCCCCACTGCCAGATCGTTGATCTTCTTGAATTCGGGGCCGACCGAGCCGGAGGCATCCATCATCGCGACCTTGAGGCCAGTGGCGGCATTCTCTGACTGGGCAAAGGCGGCCAAGCTGCCACCCACGGCGGCGGCCAGGCCCGCACCAATGGCGGGCGCCCCTTCACCGGCGCTCTTGAGGTCGCGCTGCCAGACCTTGATGTTTTTGCGAATACCCTTGAGCGCCGGAGAGAGCTTGTCCACACCGGTGATCAGGGCTTTCAGTTGAAATTCATTGGCCATAAATCACCCGGATTCTACTTTTCTCAGTCGCCCACACTGGCGCTCCATCAAGGCCAGCGCGTCAAAGTCATGGTGAAGGAAGGCGATGGGATCGCCCGCCTTCCACCACCGCGCCATATCGAAGTAGCGGTCGAGAATGTCGCGCTCGGTTACCCCTTCAGGAAAAAACCGGCGACATCCCAGGCGGCCTTGTTGAGGTCGGAAGGCTCAATCTGCTCAACCGCGCTGGCCGGAATAGCGCACAGCTCGATCAAATAGCTCTTCACCTTTTTCATGTTGATGCTGACCTCCCCATCCGGTGTCATGGTGTAGGGCAGGCCGAGTCGGCAAACCTGCTCACCGGTCGGCTTTTTAAGCTCCAGCTCGGAGACAGGTTCACCGTGCGCCTGGATCGGGACTGACAGATCGATGACTTTATTGCTCATTGATGGAACCCTTCTTTTCCGTTGAATTGCATGTCGGCGGTGCCGTCTTCTGGGTTGTGGTTGGCCTCACCCTCAAGCCATGCGCCTTTCAGCACATACACCTGGCCATTCGCCAGTTCGGCGGTGATGGTCATGTCATCGCTTGTGGTGATTTTTTTGAGCGGGAAACCCTTCGGGATCTTGAACGATGCCTTGATATAGGGCGCTCGGTGAGTCTCCTTGTAATCAACGCCACCATCGAGGCTCACGATGGACTCCTTGACGTTGGTGTTAAGGGGGATTTCCATACCCCCGGTAACTGACAGCTGCTCGCCGTCAACCTTGAAATAACAAGTACCTGCGATACGGCCCATTTATGCCTCCTGATATTGCAGACGGAACTGGTTGAGCAGCGCAAAGACGCGCAGGCCGTTGACGTAGTCGGGCGGGAACAGCACGTTGACCCGACCAGAGTCGCCATCTCGCTCCACGATCAAGTACTTGGCGAACAGCTCGCTGTTCTCGACGATGCCGAGGCGCTCCATGATGCGGTATTCGCCGTTGAGCTCGCCCTTGATCACCGCCGGGGTGACGATGGCCTGACCCTCGCCGAAGCGGGTGCCGTCGTTGGCCAGCTTGTGGCGGCCATATTTACTGGTCACCAGGGTGCGCAGACGGCGGATCACGTAGGCGGAGGTGTGCAGGGTCTCGCTATCGAGATAGGAGTTGTCTGCCGCGCCGTACTTGTTGCGCTGGTACATGGTGATCGCCCGTTCGACCATCATCACGCCAGAGCTGGCCGTCTGGGTGGCGATGCCACTGGTCAGCAGCACCTGCCGCTCGGAAATGGTGAAGCGCTTGCCGGTCGGTGCCGGCAGCAAGCCGTTGAGCTCGCCGGTCTGAGTCGGTCGCGCCGGGTCGATGCGGATAAACACCGCATTGCGGGCACAGCTGGCAGCTGCCACTTCGTAAGGCGAGGCAGCCGTCAGCGGCTCGACGCCGATCGTGGTGACGTGCTGGCCGTTGCGGGTTCTGCCGAAGGCAGAAAGCTCTGCCATGGTGCCGCGCTTGGCGCTGTAGAGATGGCCGTAGATTTGACGCAGCCAAGACCAGCGGCCGGTGGCGTCGTTCATCTCTGCCTCCAGCACATCCAGCGAGCCGCTGTCGTGCCACGGGGTGGCTATAAAGTCGAACGGCTCATCACCCATGGCGGCGATGGCCGCAGTCAGGTCTGGAGATCCTGCACCACCGCTCAGGCATGACTGGGCAGGCAGTGCCACGTTGATGCCGTTCGGCAGGGATTCGCCACCCATCACGCCGCGATAGTTGAGTGCGAGGTTGATGTCGTTGCCGGTCAACCCCTTCCATTTCGCGGTGAGGGTCACCACGCCCGCCGAGACGGAAGCGGTCACCGGCAGGCTGGCGTCCTTATCAATAGCGGCCTTGATACTGGCTGCCACTGCAGTAGGCGTATCAGCTGCAGAGACACCGGCCTGAACGCGCTTACCCGCGATGTAGAGCGAGACGACACCGGAGGAGATGGCGGTACCGGTTACCGTGATGGTGGCGGTCGCGGCGGCGCCTGCGCTGGGTTCTGGTACGTCGATCAGCCACAGTTCGCCGAACGAATCGACATTGCGATAGGCGGCGACCATGGCGGCCAGCTGGCTGCCGGCACCGACCAGACCTGCCGCCTGGGCTGGGTTGGTGATCTGCTGCAGCTGGTTCTTGCCGGTGGTGATGGTTGCCAGGCCATGACCCAGCACCAGCGCCCGCAGGGTTTCGCTGGCGCTATTGGCCGCCGAGTTGTCCATCTCCGCATAGAACAGCGGCACCCGCAGATCGGCGCGAACATCATTGAAGCTGACTGGCATTATTTTGCTCCCTTCTTGCTGACCGTGACCTGAGGCACAGCCTCGGCGGTGGTCTCTTGCTCAGACTCCGGCGCTGGTTCCTCCGGAGTTTCGATGACGACATCGCCATCAAGCTGGCGGCGATACCAATACTGGTTGGCGCTCACCTCCCGCCCTTCTGCAGGCAGCAGGTCGCCGCGGTCAGGATCGGGGACCGATCGACCGTCGTTGGGTTTGACGAACATTTATTGCTCCGGATTTATCTGGAATTGGAACTCGATAACACCGTCAGGCCCGCTGCCCGGGGCTATCAAATCGATGCCAAACCCTTTGGATGGGTTATTGGCATCAACGCCATCGAACGATGGCAACTCTTCAAGGTCAGTCCATTGGCGGGTATCTTCCGGGCCGATCTCGAACTCGGCCGAGAATTCAAACTGGTAGTAGAGGTGTGCTCTATTCATATCGAGCAGGTTGCCGCCTTGGTAGACAATGCCGTCGTACTTCTTCTCGTCCGGCGACCAGCCGAGCAGAGCCTTCCAGAGCGCCTCTCGCGCCTCCTCTATGACATCAACCGAGGCTTGCCCGCGAGCGTCCTGGGTGTTGTTGACCACCACTACCACGGCGAAGGCGTCGGTGATCTGCTGCCAGTAGTCGTTCTGGCTGCGGTTCTCTTCTGCGTTGTCATCGAGGGGGATGACGTAGGCGGCTGGCAGGGCCAGCTTGTTGTTCTCGGCCAGCGGCTTGAACTCGGACGCACCGGCGACCCTGCCGCCAAACATAGGGCAGTGCTGGCGAATGGCCGCAATCAGCGGGCTTATCTTCATGTCGGTTTCTCCGGCCTGACCGAGGAGCGCAGCGCAGTAAACAGGGTTCGCTGGATTTCGTAGCTGCGGTATTTGAGGGTTTTGGCAAAGTAGTTCTGGCGGGGGGCGATGCGCCACGGCGAGCCGCCGCTGGCCCCATTGCGGTGGCTCTTGACCCGCTTGGCGCCACGCCTGACCCCGTAAAAGAGGTATGCCGGGTAAAAGCCGTCGCTCGGGATATCTTTCGATGCCCCTTCGCCCTTGTTGTGGCTGACCTTGACCATAAAGCCCGGGCGGTTGGCGGTCGCTCGCGGCACGAAGTAGCCGATCGACTTGGCCAGATCGCCTGACTGGTAGCCTGGGGCCTGCCCGGCTCCTGATATGGCTCGCCGCGCCACTGCTCGCCGGTTGTCGCGCAGCAGGGTGCGGCCGATATCGACAAATGCCCGCCTGACACGGGCCTTGTTGAAGCGGATCTCCTGCGCGTCAGGGAAATCAACGTGGAGGTAGATGCCGGAGTTTGAGTTCTCAAACGACATGGCAGCCTCTCTTGTTATGTCGGAAGGTCAAGCTGCTCCAGTTCGACCAGCGCCCAGACGGTTTCGCCGTTGAGCGGCTCGCAGCGCTTCACCCGATAGACGGTCCCCCTGTGCACCATTTGGTGGTCACAGGTGAGCTGGCGCCAGCGGATCAGGCATTTGTGCGTCACCTTCTCGTCAATCTGTACCCCGGCCATGTAGATGCCGCCGGTGACAGGCATAAGCTTGCCCCAGACGTTGAGATGGTCGTGGTACTCCTGCCGGGTGGAAAAGTCCTCGTCGGGTACCTCGGTAACGCGCTGGATCTGCAGGCGGTGCTTGAGCTCGCCTGCACTTGGCGGGCGCATCGAGTTAACGACCGATGACTGTCTGATCTTCATATTGGCATCCTGGTGTAGGGGCCAATCAGGTAGCGAAAGGCAAAGGGCACCTCGACTTTCTCGAAGTCTGAGACTGCCTCGCGGTTGTTGAACCAGTGCGCCACCATCAGCAGACCAGCGGCCTTGAGGTCATCGCCGATAACCAGCTGGCGATCCGTCATCTCGGCCTGCGGCGCATCGAGCAGCTCCCGATCGGTGTGCTGCTCGATAGCCCGGCGGGCGGCCCCGATGTAGAGGTTAAGCAGCAGATCCTGGCTGGCGTCATCCTCTTCGAGGCGGCACTGGTGCTTCACCTCTTCCAGCGTGATCCACGACATAACTACTCCTCGGCTTGTTCCGGCTCGGCTTGTGCCAGTGCTTTCTTGAACACCAGTTCGGCTTCAGCCGGTGACAGGCGGGTGATATCGTCGCGGCTGTAGCTCTTCCACGGGCCGGTGAAGCGCACCAGCACCCGCTCATCAGGGATGGGCGCGGGCTCATCGCCGCTCTGCTGATCGTTATCGGCGTCAGTGGCACCAGCGGACTGATCACCGGTCAGCGGCGCGGTGCCAGCTCCGGCTGCATCGCTTGGCGCTTGACCTGCTGCTGGGTGGTCAGAATCTGATTCATCGCCTTCACCAGTTCCGGCGAGGGGATCTTGCCCAGCGCCTGCGTCGGCATCGGGTTTGGGGGTGTTAGTTGCATTGCTGGTCGGCTCCTGCGGCAGTTCGCCGCTCTGCTGATCGTTATCGGCGTCAGTGGCAGATGCCTGCCCTGCGCGGGGGCCTTTCGGTGGCTTGGCCATGTCGGCTCCTTGTTACAAGGGGATGAGAGAGGGCGCCAGTGCGGCGCCCTGCTGCGGCCTTACCAGGTAACCTTGGTACCCAGCGCCAGGCCCTCCGGATGACGGAAGCCCACATCGTGGTTGCCGACCAGGCGGATCAGAGACTGGTTGCGGGAGAAGGCACTGACCAGATCGCCGTTGGTGTCCTTGTAGGTGGCTTCGGTGGAGAAGTCGATGGTCATGTTGTCCTGCTCGCCGATCACCACGTCGTTCCAGTCGGCGAAGTAGATCTCCGACTCGTTGGTACCGGTGCCGAGGTTGGCCGGGATGGTGTTGGTATGCGCAATGGGGTAACCCTTGAGCAGACCTTGCGCCATCTCCGGATAGACCTTGTTGCCGTTGCCATCGCGCAGGCCGAACAGCTTCATCCAGGTGCGCGGGCTCATGCCCCAGCCCGGGTTGACCATCAGGCTGTTGGAGTTCATCAGCATCAGGATGAGCTTGTCGAGGTAAGTGTCGATGGTCGGCAGGTCGGCGGTACCGGCCCACTCGACGGTGCGGCCAGCATCAGTCGCGACCTTCTTGAAGCCGGTCGGGGTATTGCCAGTGCCATCATCGCGCAGGAAGGCTTTATCCTCGCGCACCGCCATGGCGGCGATCATGTCGCTCAGCACCAGCTGCTCGACGTTGTAGCCAGCGCGGCCGATCAGCTGGTTGCTGATGGGAACCAGGGTGATCATGGTTTTTGCAGACAGCTTCACATCATTGAACTGGCTGGCGCTGCTGTTGGCATCAGTGCCCTCGCCAACGTAGCTGGACTGGGCGCCGCCACTCATACGCGGAAGAGAGAGGTTGCCGTTTGGAAGCGGCAGTACGCGGGCGCCCAGCTTGCGCACAATGGTCTTCGGGCGCAGCAGCTCGATCACTTCGGAGTGCAGGTTCTCGGGGATCAGGGCGCCACCGGAACCGGCTGCGGTGCTGATGGCCATGGCCACCTGCTGATCGCCGATCTCTTTGGCGGCGAACTGCTCGGCCAACTGCAGGTCACCCTTGCCGGCGGCAACTGCCATCGCCATACGGGCAAAGCCTGCTCCGGCATACTGTTGGGCTTCCGCCTTCACATGGACAGCAGGGGACTGGCTGGCGGTGACTGGGGCCGCCTGCTGGGCCATCAAGCGCTCGGCGCTCTCCATGCGAGTGATCTTGGCGCTGATGTCGCCGATCTTGGTTTCCAGCTCGGTAAATTGCTGGAGCTGCTCGGCGCTGAGTTCAGTACCGCTGGCTTCAATATCTGCCAGCTTCTTCACTTCGGCGGTCAGTTCGCCACGCTCGCGGCGGAGGGCTTCGATAGTTTTCATCGATTGGTTTCCTTTGAACATAAAAAAGCCCCTTTCGGGGCTTGTTGGATGGGTTCCGCCGCTGGGCTAGAACTGGTTCTGCAATTCGATGGCACGGGCCCGCAGGCCGATGCTTTGCGCCGGTTTGGTCGGCTTGGCCACGCTGGCGGCCAGGCCGTTGAGATAATCCTGCGGGTTGGCCAGTTCGTCGGCCAGACCGTTGTTGACCGCCTCTGCACCGCTGTAGAGGGTGGCCTCGGTGGCTTTCACCTGCTCGACGGACAGGCCGCGATAGCGGGCCACTGAGCTGATAAACAGGTCGTAGGCCTGATCCATGCGGTGGTTGATGGCCGCCATGGCGCCATCGCTGAGGGGCTCGTGGGGGGTGCCGTCCTTTTTGCGGTCACCGCGGTAGAAGGTGGTGAACTTGAGCCCCACCTCCTCCTCCCACTTGCTCACCTCCATGTGCTCCATGATGACGCCAATGGAGCCGCAGCCGCCGGTTTCACTGACCACCACCTTGCTGCAGGCTGAGGCGATGAAGTAGGCCGCCGAGTAGGCAGAGAAGTTGACCAGCGCAGTGATCGGCTTGACGCTGCGCTTGGCATAGATGTAGTCGGCCAGCTCCTTGCAGCCGACCGCATGGCCGCCGCCGGAGTTGATGTCGAGCACGATCTCTTTGACCCGCTCGTCGGCGAGCGCCGTGGCGATCTGCGCCCGCGACCACTCGTAGCTGGTCAGCTCGGTGCAGGCGTTATCGATTTGACCGCGCCGCGCCACCAGAATGCCGTGCAGCGGGATCACCGCCAGCCCTTCCACGCGGTATTGCGATTCGCTGCGGGCCTCGAGCTGCTTGGGTTCCAGCCCATCCGGCAGGTCATCGGCGGCCATCACCTCGATCTGGTTGCCCAGCATGCGGGGCATCAGCAGGCTCTTGACCCCTGCCAGCACCTCCTGGGTGACGTAGAGCGGACACCCGAACACCTGGCTGGCCAGGTGCGGGTAGTTGATCATCAGCTTCGGCATAGGATGGCCTCGATTTCCGTGATTTGTTCCGAGGTCGCCTGGCTGATGCCTTGCGGCAGCTTGCCAGTAGAGACCATGTTGAGCGGGGTCAGGTAGATATCACCACCCTGGATCGGGGGCAGGTTTTCCAACCGGCGGATATCGTTGACGCTGAGCCAGCCCCACTGGCGACCGAGCGCATATGACTCGTAACGGGACTTCTGGTCTGCCCGCAGCAGGCCGGAGAGGTTGAACTCGATATAGAGGTCTTTGCGCTCACTCGGCAGCAGCAGGTCACGCATCATGGCGGCCTCGATGCGCTTGACCCAAGGCAGCAGGGTGTAGATGACAAACTGCAGCCCCTGATGCTCGATGTTGTTGTTGGTTGCCCGATCCAGCTCGCCGATCATGTGCGGCGGCACTTTGTAGAGGCGGCAGATTTCGATGGCGCCATATTTGCGCGACTCGAGCAGTTGGCTCTGCTCGTTGGTCATCGCCATCTGCTTGTAGCTCAAGCCGTCCTGCAGGATGGCCACGCCGAAAGAGTTGCGAGCCCCTGCGTAGCTATCAATAAATTTGCCCTTGAAGATTTCTAGTGACTCCTGCGTGGTGAACGGCTTTTGCGATGTTTCAATTACCCCAGACAGCGTGGTTCCGTTGGCAAATACCGAACCGGCATGTTCATCCACCGCCATGGCCAACCCGATTGCATCCGGGTTGCTCTGGATCGGCGAGACGCCGAGGTAACCATCAAGACTGAAGGCCTTGACGTGGTGCACCATCCGCATCGGCAGGATCTGGTTGCTGCCATCGAGCAACTGGTAGTAGGGCAGCCCGTCAGGCCCCTTGAGCACCATGATCTTGTCAGGGTTGACCGGGATCAGCTCGGTGATGTAGCCGTCACCACTGCGCTCGATCAGGCTGTAGCTGTTGCCGCGCAGGCCGAGGTGGCCCATGCGCTGCTCGTTGAATTCAAAGCTGGTGTCTTTCTGGTTGGGGCAGGCGTGGATAATGTCGTACAACGGGTGGTCGGTCGCCCGGGTGCGGCTGTCGTCGCTGCGCTGGTAGAGCTCACACGGCAGCTGCGCAATGGATTCGGCCAGCAGGGTGACGCAGGCGCGAACCGTGCCTTGCGCCAGCGCAGATTCCGGCGTGACCATGACGCCAGCCTTGCTGCGCCGCGCCCCTACGCTCGAGATCCACTGACTGAAGTTGCCGCCGCCACCCCTGCGCTCAAACAGGAATGGAAAGAACATCAGTCACCCCCTCGCTGTTTGTTGTACTGGTGCCAGGCGATGGCGCGGCTCAACCAGGCAGACCAGCCCAGCGCCAGCAGGCCACCGACCACCCAACCGAGCGGGGCAGACCAGAGCCAGGCGCCATAGGTCAGCGCGGCGGCACCCAGCAGGCCCACCAGAAAGGCGATGATGTTCATCAGCATAGGACGTCCGTGGTTTCGTAAATGGATTTGGTATTGCCGCGACCCGCGACCATGGCGCGGCCGATGGCCATCATGAGCGCGACAGCGCCGTCAATTTTCTGATCGGCAGACTCTTTGACCGGGCGCACCACATCATCGTTACCGGGCAAGTTCTTGCCGATCACGTTGCCGATACACCAGGTCATCAGGCTGTTGCCATCGTGATGGAAACGACCTGACTGAATGGCGGCCTCCAGCTCTCGCATCGGGTCGCTCATGTTGGTGTAGTTCTGGGTGATGGAGATGGGGGTCAATCCCTCATCTGCCAGATCGTGAGCCAGCGCGGTTGCGCCTGCCGGGTCAAGCGGGACCTCCAGCACGTTGCCACTGGCTGCGGCCTCTTTGGCTACGGCTAGGATTTCGCGATAGTCGATCTCGGCACCCTCTGTGGTGCTGAGCTCGCCAAGGTTCATCCACTTCTGGTAACGCTCTGCCAGCCTCCGGTTGTCGGTGTTGAATGCCGTATCTTCCGGCACCCAGAACTCGGGGGCGATCGAGTAGTAGTGGCGTTTGCCGTCAATATCTCGCCAGAACAGGCGAGCCATGGAGTTCATGTCGAGCTTGCGGGCAAGGTCGAACGAGAGAATTAGCTCTTGCCCTTCGAACTGCTCCAGCGTCAGGCTGCGATCTTCGCAGGCCTTCCACGCCTCCATGTTGTAGTAGGCGGTTTTTGCCGACACCCAGACGTTGAGGTGCTTTGTTTTGAAGATGTTGGCGAAGCGGGCCGACTTGATGGCCTTGGCCTGCTGCGCCAACAGGTATTCGGCGTAGACGGAGACGCCCATGTTCGGGTTGGCCTTGGCCAGCACCTTGGGGTCCGTCCAGTCATCCCCCTCGTCAATGGTGTAGATGATGCCGAACAGCTCATCATCCGGCACCGTGCTAGCCAGCATCTCGATCACCTCCCGCCGCTTGTCGTAGCAGGGACCGTCGATATTGTAGCCGGCGGTGGTGATGACCCACATCAGCGGTTGGCGGCGGGCGCCCATACCGGTGATCATGGTGGTGTAGAGGTCATCCGTGTCGTGTTCGTGGTATTCGTCCACGATGGCGCAGGATGGCGACTGACCATCACCCGGGTTGCCGATCAGCGGCTCGAAGCGGGCGCCGTCAGACGGGATATTCAAGTTGCTGGCGTTCACCTCGATACCGAAGTGGTCGATCAGTGCCTGGGTGCGCTTGGCCATCAGGCGGGCGGGGCGAAACACCTCCCACGCCTGTTTTTCTGTGGTGGCGCCGGAGTAAACCTCGGCGCCGAATTCGTTGTCTGCCGCGAAGCAGTAGAGGCCGACCGGGGCAGAGAGCGCCGACTTGCCGTTTTTACGCGGGATCTCGTTGTAGACCTCGCGAAAGCGGCGCAGGCCGCTGCCCTTGCGCACCCAGCCAAACACGCAGCAGATGATGAACATCTGCCACGGCTCTAGGTTCAGGGTCTGGCGCTTGAAGGCCCACTCCCCCTTGGTATGGGGCATGAGCTGAACAAAGGTGGCGGCTCGCTCGGCCTTGTCCTTGTCGAACCGAAACCGAAACTTGGCAGACTTCTCTTTGGCCAGATCATCGAGGTGGCGCTGGCAGGCCTGGATGACGTAGCGGCAGGCGGGGATCTTGCCGCGCACCACATCGCGGGCGTAGCCGTTAGCCACGTTGACATAGGGATAACTTTTGCGTGTTGCCATCGGTCATCCCTACAAAGCTGCGAACGGGTTCCCCCCTCCCTGTTTCTTGTTGCCTCCGATCAGGCGTGAGCGGCTGGATGGGTCCAGCCCCAGCAGCGAACCGTAGGTGGTCATCTGCTTGAGTGATTCGTTGGCCACCGTACAGGCGGGGTTTTTGACCGGCCCGCCGGTTGCCCCTTCGACAACCAGGCCGCGCTTGGTGATCTCGATCTCGGCTCTGCGCCAGCGCGAGTAGGCGGCGCAGAAGGCCTCGAGGTTGTGCAGGTCGGTGACGCAGAGCACCTCGGCACCGCAGAGCTCACGGATCACCATGTCCCACATGGTCGGGGCCCACTGGTCTTCTGCCAGCCATTCAGGGCACTCGACATAGAGCAGCGGGGTGAAGGTGGGCTCAGCGTTGTTCAGCGAGCGCTTGCCGGGGTTGCCAGCCAGCCGCTTCAGCGCCGTCGGTTTGGGCCTGCGACCTTGACCAGGCGCTCTTGGTGCCCCTGCCATCGCGCCCTCCATTTAAATTTTTAATTTCGCGGGTATAAAAATTTGACCGGGCTGGCAGTCACGGAGGCGAAAAGGCGGAAGGATTTGATCCCCCCCTCCCCCTCAGGATTGCCCGTGGCGGCCAGCGGAGGCCTCCTGCTGCGTCTTCTGCTTGTGACAGCACCGGCAGATAGCCTCGAGGTTGGTATCGTCATCAGTGCCGCCTGCGGCCTTTGGCACGATGTGGTCAACGGCATAGGCTTGGGTGATGATCCCCTTGCGAATGCAGGGCTGACACAGCCCTCGGTCGCGCTGCATGATGCGCTCGCGCCGCTTGCGCCAACTGGCACCATAGCCACGCTCGGCAGATGATTTGGCGGCAACACGCTGCCAGCCGACAGCCTGACACGCATGATCGGCACAATACCCGCCAGGGGCATCAGTCAGGGAATGGCACCCCTTGGCCCGGCAGATCTGCTTAATACGTGGTGGCATGGCTATCGCTTCAAA
The DNA here is from genome assembly GCF_027706185.1 of Aeromonas sp. Y318-3. Lineage (NCBI taxonomy): Bacteria > Pseudomonadati > Pseudomonadota > Gammaproteobacteria > Aeromonadales > Aeromonadaceae > Aeromonas > Aeromonas sp. Y318-3. The sequence continues at coordinate 100,944 of NZ_JAPDCN010000004.1, read as the reverse complement.
TAGGGCGCCGCACCGGACGCATTTACACGGGACGACCCGTCAGTTTGGAGAGTGACTCGGTGCGGCAATTCGGTTAATCGGGATTGGTCAATGAGAGGTAGGCTCTTTGGCAGGCCACGCCTGATGCTCGAGCTCGGTCATACGCTCTTGCCAACTCTCCCGCTCGCGCATCAGCCCGGCTGAGCAGGTCGGCAAGCACCACGGCGGACTGTCCGGCTGCATCGCCAGACTGGGCAGAGCCGGAATGGCTAGCGCACTGACTGGCGCGCTTGGCCAATCGCCCGGCTTGCTCGCGCAGCCCGACAGCAACAGCATCAGCGGCAACAGCGTCGCGCTCAGCATTGGCAATCTGTTTTTCTGCATCTTGCCTCACCCTCTCGATATCTGCCTGACGGCGCTGCTCGGCCTCGCGGGCGGCCTGCTCGGCATCAGCCCTCACCGTCGCCAGTTCGGCCGCCTGCTCATCCCACTTCGCAGACCACTCCAACTCCTTATCGTGAGCACCGCTCGAGTAGCCTTGCTGATAAAGAAGCCACACCAGAAAAAACAACACCGCCTGGCGAAGCACAAACCACAGCACTGGGTGCGCATTGAGGAACAACCTGATCGGATTCATGCTGCGGCAACCCCAAATTTGATGGAGTCAATGCCACTCATGCCATTAAACAGCCCCATCTCCGCATGGCGGCGACGGGTCAGCCCACGCATCGGCTTACCATCGTTCTTGTCCCATCTCAGGAACTCAAGAGCGGCACCAACGTAGTCACCAGCATTCAGTTTGCGTAGAAGCGTTGAATCGCCAAGACCGTTGGCAATAGTGTCTCCGTCGATATCCAGGCCAACGTTATAGGCAAAACTGACTAAGGCATCGAACTGCCCCTGAGTCAGCGGCACTTTGACCAAAGAATCCACGCCGCGCTCAACATAGCGAAGGTCAGCAATAAAGGCATCGTCCGCTTGCTGCTGAGTCCACACCAACCCGGGTTTTACTTCAGGGCCGGTGTGTCCCCATCCGATGGTCCATGGCTCTCCGTTTTTACTACCAGGGTCAGGGTACGCTTTCAGCTTGCAGCTCTCGAAGTGATGCATCAGCATCACTCCATCATCTGAAGTGCGATTAATTCGCGCCATCTCCAAACCTCCGCTCAAGCATTCGACCAGCAAACTCCCGGATCTTCTCTACGCCGAGAAAGCCGATGGAGCCACCAACGAAGCCGGATGCTGTCGCCGGAATGCCGAGCATATCCATCCCGGACATCACCGAGAGGGAGATAGCACCGCACAGCAGCGACTCAAGCAGCCGTTGGCGCATGCCGCCACCGGAGTAGGTGACTCGCAACCAGCTAATCACCAGAGAGAGGATAAAGCCGTACAGGGTGGGCCAGTGGGCATCTACCCAGGCCAGCAGCCAGGCCCACAGGCCAAGGTCTTTTTCAGGCATCTTCATACCCACCACCCCGCAGGGCCCAGAAACGAAAAAACCCCGGCATCGACCGAGGTTTTGAAGCGGAAAATAAAAAAGACCGCAGCCGTTAGGTTGCAGTCTTCCATCATTGGCATTTACTGTACACAAAATTGCTTTTGACTGTCAATGGCCACTCGCTGGTAAGTTATTCCACCACACGTCGAATGACGCCACATTAGTCATACGTTCTGGCGCACTATCCATCACAGCCTTATGGATCATGCTTAGGTCATAACGGCTAATCTGGAAGCCACCGATAAGAACATCACCGCCAGCAGTCCGCTTCACAAATTTCTCTGGATTAGTAAACAGCATTGAACATTGTTCAGCCTCCCTGTCTGGTAAACTCCCTTCCCACCCTTGTGCACACAACCCAGCTTGGTTCTGCAAAATGTAGTAACTAGCTACTAGATATACGCCGTATCCAACGGCCAGAGTCACCATCAAAACGCCAACTACCCATAACTTTTCCAGATTCATTTCTCCTCCTCGGGCCAAATGCCCCTGTCAATATAAACACCTCGCCGAGCCCGCTCATGCCGGTGGCTTGTTGCAGCGCAGCCAGCTCTGCCCAGCACGCCCCCATATCGCGGCCGGCAAGCTCGTGAGCCAGGAGCATCATCCTGATCGCAGAGTTTCCAGCTCCAAGCAAATGAGAAACCTTGAACTCCATAAAATCATCCCCATTAACCTGGGATGTAAAAACCCCTCTCTCCTGCCAATATTGGAGAGGATAATCTGTCATCAACATAATAGCGAGCCTCCGGCATAATCTGCTCGGATGAAAATTGAGTGCATGTGTTATTTGGCATGAGCTGCCAGTGCAGATAATTTACAGACCTGTAATTCATCCTGTCAATGGGATTTGATAAAAAAACATCTGTTCAAGGTTACGCCTTGAATATTTGTTCGTTCGGTACAGATTTACTGACTGTCGCATCTTTCCATCTACGTGCTACAGACTGTAGATTGAAGTTTAGTTCCCACTCAACTGAGGTTTAATTTTATGGATAATAATTGGTAGTTTTTTGCACAATGCCCTGTCAGGCATTAACACCAATAAAAAATTAGCTAATTAAAATATATTGAACGTGCCGTATTATATTTTATCGCAACATGCCAGCATCACCAGTTTGGCTCGCATGAGGCCATCAGTCACCACCACAAGATAAAACCCACTTGCTCGGCGCCGAACCGCATCCTATGGGTATAGTCGCCTATGATGGCTGGATTAGAGTTCAAAATTGCAATGTTGATAAACCGACAACAAGAAACAAACTGCCTCCATTGAATCCATTCATCTAGCACCACACTCAACTAGCCCGTATGTAGCCTGATGTTGTCATGGTATCTGATTCTGTGATGCTCATTGAAAATATAATCACACACTTAAATAATGATGGGTGGAAATCCAGTATCAACATTTCAATAGTGATTGTTAGGATGTTCACGTTTGGAGATAAATAGGCTATTCCTGACGCCTTGAAATCATTTTAAGGATTACACAATGGTGCTTAAAATCATTTAAAGTGACAACCATCAAATCATGCCCACTAAAACTATCGATTTGCACATATAAGCAAACGAAAGTTATTGATAATTGCACCGCTAATACATAGTCCGGCGCCGTGAAATGAACAATGTCTTACCGCGACATTTTAGCCGCTAAAATGATTTTAATTGACAGAGCTGGCGCCAGAGTCAACTGAAGTACATCCCAACTGGCACCTGATGCAACGCACCAAAGCTGTCGTTATACTGTATGTACATACAGATAAAGGTCACCAACATGTTTGCCACACCACACCCATCACCAGACAGTCTCGAGCTTCCCCTGTTCCTCTCGCCTGCGACCTGTGGCTTCCCCAGCCCAGCACAGGACTACATAGAGCAGACCATCGACCTAAACCAGATCTGTATCGAGCATCCTGCCGCCACCTTCTATGTGCGGGCCAGCGGACACAGCATGGTGAATGCTGGTATCAATGACGGGGACCTGCTGATCGTGGATAGAGCAATCAAGGCCAGTCACGGCGCCATCGTGCTGGCCTGCCTCGATGGGGAGTTCACCGTCAAGCGGCTACAAGAGCGCCCATTCCCAGCCCTGCTCCCTGCCAACCCAGATTTCCCACCGATCACCCTGCTGGAAGGCCAGGAGCTGGAGATATTCGGCGACTGATTCTCTACTTCTACTTGTAAATCATGTTCATGCGAAGAACCTGTTACTAGTAACGCCGACCCATAGTTCTTTCAGCACTATCTCGATTTTCATACCTCACGCCGCCGTCACTCGCTTGTAGAAGGCTTCCACCTCACTCTCCTGCACATGGCACCAGGCCAGCACCGCCAGATAGAGCGGGTACCACTGCCGTTCCCACTCACCACGGCTCAGGGTGCCCAGCAGCGGCTCGATGGCACGGCGAATCTGAATGCCCGGGATTGGGCGCAGGCCGGTACCGTTGCAGCGAGGGCATGTCTTGTCTATCGCCTTGCCGTGCAGGCGGCTCAACTCCAGATCGCGGATCACTCCGCGCCCACGGCAGAACTGCGGATGACAGGCCGCACCGGGGGTATCTACGGTGCGGCAAAAGTGTTGCACGGCGAGGGCAGCCAGCGCCTTAAGCGCCATGCCGTGCCCCCGCGTCTTGTTGGCTCCCACATACTTTGGCGCTACATTGCTGCAGTGGGCCATCACGCCGATCACCGCTTGCTTGTGGCTTTCTCTGTCCTTGGTGTAGCGGGCCATAATCAGCGCCAGGCCAACGGCCTCATATTTCTGCACCAGCCCCAGCGCCCCCAGCACATCTGCCTTGGTCAAATGACTTGCTCCTGTCGAGCGGGATTGAATGGCCTGGATCATCACCGAACGTGGGGCACCGATCGAGATTGCATATTCGAGCCGCATCAGAATGCCTCCAGTGACCAGTTGGCGCCTTTGCGCATCACACCGACAAAGGTGAACATCCAGTGCTGCTTGGCGGCCACCTTGATCTTGACCCGGGCGTCATCCTCCCAGAACCCCTTCACCTCGTGCAGCTCGATCAAGCCATCCTTGCCCACCACCATGAAGTCAGGGGTGTAGAAGGTCTTGTCGGCCAGCTTCAGCTTGAGCGGCTCAAACTCATAAGAGAGGATCTCCCCTGCAAGCATCAACAGGCGCAGGTGATCGGCATAGGCCTGCTCTGTCTGGTTCATCTTGCCGGGCACCGGACGTGGCCGTGCCCTGCCCTTTACCTGCTTGTTCCCACTGTAAGGCGTCATCCAAACACTCCCAGGCCAGCGGCCTTGTTTAACGTCATCGCGACGTGATCCAGCTGACTGCCGTAGGTACGCTCCCACTGCTGCCAGCCTTTGTTGTGCAATTCCATGTGCGCATCGTGGCTGAGCGGAAAGGTCATCAGGTCGTTCGCCTTGCTGCCCATCACGCTTAGGCCGTGCCCGATCGCATGGTGCGCCTCGACCCCCTCGGTCTGGCCTGTCACCACGCAGGGCAGCTGGCGCACGAACGCCAGATAGTTGGCAGACTCCCAGCGCTTCATCTTTGGGCGGGGGATGTGCAGCATCGGGGGATCCGGGTCGATGGCCTTTACCGCCTGCTTGGCGCGGATCTTGGGCCGCAGTTCAGCCAGAGGGTCCTGCTCCAGCAGCGCCTCCTGGTTCACCCGATAGCGGGCATCGGTCTCACGATAACCGCGCCCGGGCACCAGCACCCGCTCAGGCTCCAGTGGCGGCAAACGGCATGCGTGGCGCACCACGGCGATAGGCAGATGCCCCTGAACCTTGTAAACGCTGGCCCACCAACAGAGATCCCGGGCCTGCAACTGTACAAGCTGCACCCCGCACCACCCGGCAACCCGAGTCAGCAGCGCCCGCGCAATGGCAGTGGCATGCTTGGCTGGGTTGAATGGTAACTGACCATCCCGATACTCGTTATCGTGGTGCCAGCACAGAGGAAGCGGCAGCCCACCCATCTCGGTGGTGACTGTCTCGCCAACACACCCCTCGCCGATCAGGCACTGGCCCACGCTGCGCAAGGCCAGTTCGCCACCGGCAGCTTTGACGATATCGGGGTGAAGCAGCGAGTTGGCCAGATCGGGGAACTGATCCAGCAAATCTCCCCCCTCTGTGGCGGGTACCAGCATTGCCGGACGATTGCCAAGGGATGAGCGCAGCTTGGCCAACCCATCCCCTACAGCCAGCAACACCATCCCCATCTCAGGTACAAAGACCGGATGGGTCGGGGTCATCCCAGCTTCTCCACCATCTCAAGCTTGTCGAGCAACGGGCCAAGGCGAGCGAGCAGCTGATAGCTGGCGCTACGGCGCAGGGCGGATGATTCGGAGGCGATAACGCGGCGGGCGGCCTCGGCGGCGGTCAGGCCAGGACTGGCAGTGTTGATAGAGCGGAACAGCTCGGCACTGGTATTGAGTTCGGCACCAATTGGATTGGCGGCTTGACGCTGTAAGTGCTGCGTTCTGGCAGCACTGCGGCTACTAAACTTGCTCATGTGACCCCTTTACCTCACGGTAGTGGTTCAGCCGATCGCGAAAATACTCCTGGTACTCCGCTGGCTGTTGAGTGATGGCCTTGGCTACATCTGCACGACTCGCCAGACCGAGGCGACACGGCCAAACAAGGTAGGCCGCCTGCTTATCCAATTGTACCCTCTGACGGTCCCCTTCAGGAAGCCTCGCCAGATTGAATGTCATGGCCGGATACCTCGCTTTTGATCCTGTGCGCGGCACTGGAGGCATGATCAGCAGCAAAGGCCAACGCCTCCGGCGTTATCCCACTGCTGGCCGCATGGCGCATCACCTCGGCGGTTCGCTCCAACTCATACAAAGCCTTGGCCAGCTGCACCTCCAGCACGGTGGCATTGCGCACCACCTCACCATTGCTATCCACCACGAAATGAAGCGAACCGGCAAACGGCCCGCTGTAGGGCCGCAGTGATAACCCGCAGGGCAGGCTCATCATGCCTCACCCCCAGCAAGCTGCTGCCTGAACGCCTTCAGAATGGCGATCAGATAGGCCGCCTCATGGCGAGCGTCGTGCAGGGCGTGGTGACGAACACCCTCGAATGGCAGCTGATACTTGGGATCGATGTCCAGCAGCTGGCGGCCCATCCAGACCACAGTGCGAAGGCTCTGGTTCCCACGAAACCACCAAGGCTGTTCCACACCCCATTGCCGGTAGGCATCTGCCAGTAGCACGTTGTCGAACTCGCTACCATTACCCATCAGCTCAACCGCGGCCACCTTGTCAAAATGACGGCCCAAGAAGTTGGATAGGGCATTGAGGGCATCGACCAGAAACAAGCGGCCAGCGTTGCCAAACATCTCCTCCCACGCGACAGGACTCTCGGCTTTCTGTCTTTCCCAGAATGCCATCGTGTCATCGTCCCGCTGGCGGCCCTGCGCCAAATCAACCCGGCAGTAGAACTCATCTACGACATGCAGCATCGCCACATCGACAATCACCACTCCGATCGAGCCGATAACTGCATCAGTCCCCTTGCCAAGGGTCTCGATATCCACGACAGCGACCAAGCTCCGGTTACTCATATCTCATGCCCTTCTGGTAAATTGCTTGTCTCATGCCGCTACCTTCCCCAGTCCGACCTTTGCCAGCAGATCGGCAAACCGGCTCTGATACCAGTGCGGGGCAGTCTCTCGCTGGCAGCGCGGATCCACGATGTTTTTGCCATAGCGCAGCCCAGCCTGGGTGATCGACCAGAACTCCTTCTGCTTATCCGGTGTATTGGAAGAGGGGCGAGTCATCTTGACGAGCAACCCTTTCGACTCCAGCAGGGCGTTGAAGTAGCGGGCCGCCATGGTCACACCGTGCTGCTTCAACCCCTCAGTGGCGGAGAATGTCGGCCGCGAACTTCCATCTGTGGCATCACTCGGCGCATCAATGGCGTAACTCGGCAGCAGATTGAGCAGGCCGTGCTGGCGCTGGATGGTCTGCAGCATCCCCAGCTTGCCGGAGTTGCTGACGTTCAGCATACGGGCAGCAGTCTCAGCAAACAGCAACTCCACCTGCACCGCCTCCACATTGACCGCGGGACTGGGCGCCATCTGGTAGTGGCCTACCTTGCGCAAAGAGGGCAACACTTCATTCATCACCCAGCGCTTGAACACCTTAGCGGCGGGCAGAGTGCTGGACATAATCGCCTGATACAGGCCAGCCTCAGTTATAAGTGACTGATTTACATAGTTTACTCCATTTTGGAGCACCCTCTTGCGCTTGTCCTCTTCATCAATCAGCTTGTTCATACTATTGGTTTTCTCATAACCAAGCGCCCGCGCCACATCAGACGCCACGAACCACAGCTGATCCCCTTCCTGCTCGATCCTGATAGAACCAAACTGCTCACTGCTGAACATCACAACTGCACTACTATCTCCGGCCATGTCACTCTCCCGATTGTCATGTATGGGGTCAGACCCAAATATTACTGTTTATTTATACAGCCAACAATCACCGTTTGTTAGGTGATCAAGGTGGTATATGACCTACACCAGCAATGGCAGATGTTGGCAGACCATCTTCTCGCAAGCCAGGGCCGCAAAATCCAATTGCAGCAGCTCCAGCCCGAATGCGTGAGCCCTGGTGAACTCCTGCCTCGCCCCCTTGCTCTGCTGCCAACCCGGCAAAAACGCAACTGCCTCACACTCCATCATCATGGGGATGGCGATCCGCATATAGGCGTCATGACTGAACCCGTCAGGCAAGATCGCCGGGTTCATTACCACTGCCCCCTGTGCCTGGAGATACGCCTCGGCGGCGAAAAAGGCTGGCCGGTTGAACATCGGCAAACCGGTCATCGGCCCAGCGATATAGACCTTCACTCCAGTCAGGTCGATCAACCCCTGCTCGTTCAGCTCTTTCGGTTTAACGGTCATGATGGGCCTCCTCGGCCCCATCCCACACCAGGTAATACCAGGCACAGGTCTTCGCATCCGTAGTGCCCAGCGTCTCCAGCGAGTTCGACACCTCGAGATGGACCTGCTCCCCAATCCAGCCGCGCACCGGCGGATAGATGGCAACCCGGCAGAACTGCGCCTCACGCACATCGCGTTCTGCAGTGGCATTGAATTGACTGACCATCACGAAATCCTCCCTGTCACTGTGACGCCACGCTGACGCAGCGATTCCTGTAAGCTGGCGAGCTCGGCGGCCACCCGTTCAGCCGGGACCGCGCCTTCACGCTTCAGCACACTGACCTCAGCGATCATCTCGCAGGCCCGAATCGAAATGGTTTGCCCGGTTTGGGCGATAGGCTGGGCGGCCAGCATCATGCTCGCCATCAGCGCCTTCACCTCGGCAGGGCGCGGGGCGTACTGCCGATCGGCATCATCAGCCAGCTTAAGCACCGCTTCACGCACCAAGCCGACAGGGAACCCCTTGATGGTCAGAGCCCAAGCCTTCGCAGTACCGGTGGCATTGCTGTCCAGCTGGTTGGCACTGGCAGGCCAGTAAGCGATCATCATCGGGAACAGCTCGTTCGCCAGAAACAGGGTTAACGGATCTGCAGCAACGTGCTCGGCCTGCAGGGCACCGCGACGCAGCACCGCGACGTCAGAGGATGGTGTTATCGTCATAGCCGACTCCTGAGTTCGCCATGATGGCTTGGGCCTGTTTCTGGGCATTGACTAGGTTTGACATGGGGCGCTTGCGCTCGTAGCCCTCCCACTCGCCGTTCACGCAGCGCGGGCGGCCGATGGAGTTCCAGCGCTTGGCAGCTGCCAGATAGCTCTCGAACTTCTGCGGGGCAAACACAGTCATCGGGCGAAGGTACTCGCTCATTTTCAGGTCAGCCGCCCAGTGAGCAGTCTTGAAGTCCACTACGAGCTGCAGGTCTGCGACCGAGTAGCCATCAGCCAGGCGGGCATTGATGTTCTGCAGGGCGGTAGGCTTGGCCTGATAGCGGCGATCGGCTATTGCGTTGAAGTGCGCCAGAACCTCCTTCGCCTCAGAGCTCACCACCAGAGTGACCTTGCGCTTCTGGTCTCGTTCGGTTTCGTCAGAAACCGGACAAGAGATCTGTTTAAGATCCTCTGTACTATCTAATTCTTTTACTTCTTGTTCTGTTGTCGTGACGGTCGGGGCCCCGATGGGCGCGACAGTCGGCGCGACAGCATCACCACTCAAGGCCGCATCAGCAAAGGCTTTGGGCGGGACGGTCGGCACCCCGATGTGTACCCCTATGGGCGCCCCATTTGTCGCGCCCTCAAACTGCTCTGTTGCGAATGGCTCGCAATTAGAGGTAACCGGCTGCAGGGCTGCCTGATAGTCGTCGTAGTTGCAGATCTCGATGATGGTGCCCCAAGGGGTACCACGCAGTTCAAGCATCCCCTCTTTGGCGAACCAGCCAAGCAGGCGCTCGGTAGCCTTCTTGTCGAGACCACGCCCGCGCTCGTCACACAGCTGCTGTCCCAGCTCGGTGGCACTGATCACCAGCTGTCCGCGCGTCAAGTACCAGTCACGGCCCTTGTAGCGCACACAGCCCGCCTCGTAGGAGGCCAAACCAATCAACCGCATCCAGGCCGCCAGCTTGGTGGCATTGCGGGCCCAGTCTGCTTGCAGCAACGAACGCCAGCACACCACATAACCACTGCGACGGTTGTCACTCATGTTGTTGCTCGCCTTCCTGTTGATAGGAGCGGCCACCGGGGCCGCCAGTCTGATCACCTCACCCATGGCGAACCTCCTGCAGGTGCTGGATCAGGCATTGCAGATGGCGCTTGGCCTGCTCGGGGGTAACCGGGATCTTGAGTCCGCTTTTCAGGCCGCCATAGACCAGATAGGTGCCACTGATGCCATCAACCAGGCGTGGCAGCACCTCGGGGATTACATTGCGCCGGGTTGTGCCACTGCAGCTCCCGCACGATTTGACAGGGGGGTGAGCGCGAGACCACGCATTGATCTCTTCCAGCTCTGCCTCATCCCAGACTTGCCCAATGGGCTTGATATCCGTATGATTTTCCATGTTCACATCCTCGTTCGATGCTTGAACCATGGCCCCGACTGTTAGCGCAGTGCGGGGCCGCCTTGTTTCTATTTGCCAGCAGCTGCCGGCAGATTCCGCACGTTGGCGGCGGTAGTGCTGATCAGGCCAAGCACATGCTCTGCTGCTTGGGTACCAATCCGCTCAATCTGGCTGTGCTCAACCCTGTCGATAACGCCGTCAGCGCGGGCATCGTGAATGGCCTGCATCAACTTGCCGAACACCGACTGGGCCAGCAGCACCTGCTCCACCAGATCATCGTCGCTGACGACACCGGCAGGCAGGTCAACCAGCACCTTGCCGAGGCTGGCTGCCCAGGATTCCACAATGCGGTGGTCGCCAGTGAGCTCAGTGATTGCCACAGCTTCACCAAGGTTCAGGTGGTGACTGTCGCAATCCGGGTTGAGCTTGTTGGCCAGCACGGTCTCACCCTTGCCCATAAGGCGGGCGATCTCGCTGATGTTGTGGTCCTTGCCGAGCAAATAGGCAGCCACTAAAACGTTCGGACGTGAAACCGAAGGTTTACTTAACGTGGAAGTTTCGGTTGGCTGTGTCATGATCTGCTCCAAGGTCGGTCTTCTGGTTCAAAGCTGACAAAATGTCAGCGGCTCGGCCGGCAAGGGGAAGTGCTGAAATTTCTTCTTGGCTCAACCCTTGCTTCAGTAATTTCGGCACCCAGGTGGCCGGTACAACATTCCGTTTGAATGCTCTCACCACCGCCTGAGGGGTCACATCAAGCGCCGTAGCCAGCGCGGTTTTGGTCTTGAATCGCTCAAGCAGCGCGTTCATCTGGGCGTCCTGTTCATTTATCACGGGATTAAGTGTAACCAATAGTTTCTTTTACTAGCAACTGAAAGTTTGCAGTGAGATGGGGACAATAGAGGGAACAAAAAGATGCGACAGAGAAGCGAAGAGATGGCTCGTTACGAAGGCGACAAAATAGCTTTTGCCAAACGCCTGAACGAAGCCCTAGAAGAAAAGGGATTAGTGGAGCGAGGCCGAGCAGGCAAATTGCAAAGCATGTTGCGAGATCCCCCGTCCCGCGTTGCAATTAGCAAATGGCTTTCTGGTGAAAGCCTCCCGGAAGTGAAGCGCCTTGGCGAGATATCCAGGCTCATCGGCAGGTCAGTTCAGTGGATGCTGACAGGCCAGGATGAAGAGCAAGAATGGACACCAAGCTCCGAGGGCGTTATTCCGATCATTGCATGGGATGATGTGTCGGAGTTCTGCAACGAAGACACCGAATTCGACAATAGCGAGATCATCTGTCGCATCCCAAGTCCGGTGCGGGTTGGCAAGCGCGCATTTGGCGTGAGGGTAAAGGGTGACTCAATGATCTCCAGAGATGGCGGGCGCTCATATCCGGAAGGTACCGTGCTGATTGTGGACCCTGATGTGGAACCAGCTGTCGGCAAAAAAGTGGTGGCAATTGTTGGTGGAGAGACCACCTTCAAAGATCTGGTGAGTGATGCCGGCAAGTGGTATCTCAAACCCCTCAACCCACAATACAAGATGCTGCTTGTCTCTGAGGGCGTGGTCTGCTGCGGCGTGGTTCGCTGCGCAATTCTGGAAGAGTAAGGGCGCTATCTGCGCCCTTACTTGTTAGCCTAATCCCTGTAAATGGTGACGAACATACCGCCATCACTGGTCGGGCTTGATGTAATGCGATATCCATTCACAAAGCCAGCCATTTTCCCTGAAATTTTGCCGCTTTCCAGCTGACCAATCACCTCTCCGCTGCCGGTAATCGCCTCAATAGCTTTGGCAAACATCTGGCCCACCTTGGCATTATTTTCCTTCTGCTCAGGATCATCTTTGAGCTGCAGCAGGGTCAGATTGATGCGAGATAACGGCTTTCCTCGATACTCCACACTGAAGCGAGGCCCAGACTCTGGGTCCATCTTTTCCTCATCCCAAATGTCCCTTCCTGGAGTGGCAAAGTACCACCCATACCCATCGTCTACGGTGTAGCTCTTGGTTGGCTGCTGGCCGATCTCCCCGAACAGCGTCTCTGGCGAGATAACCTGCTCTCCTGGTGCAGCCATCACGACCTGTGACAACAGCAATGCAAGCGCCCCAACAAACCACATTCCATATCTACTGGTCATCCTGATCCCCACCTCAGAAACAAAGGTTCCATTTTACCCCTTTTTGTGGAGAGCGAAAAAAACACAAAAAAACGGAAACCGATAGTTGATCTTTCTGAAACCAATAGTTACTATTTTCCCCATAAACAGAAACCGAAAAATACTGAATGCGAAAGACAACCCCAGCCGGAGGGCCAGCAAAACACTGGCAGCGGTGGCAACAGACCGCTTGGGGATATAACACCGGCAACCGGGCTGACTCACCTCCCCGCTCTCCCTTGGCAAGGCTTGAATGCGTGCCGACCAAGGTGACCGGAAAATCATGGTCAGTGACCGGCTGGCAACTGGAAAGACAGTGAAGTGCGAACGAAGCGAGTGGCGGGTCTGACTCCCCAGCCACCCACCCGGTGAAAGGCCGGGACACAACTCAGTTGGTTTTGCAGGGGACTTACGAGGCTACGCGCCCACAGACGAGCGAACCGGAGACCAGAGCCAACTGAGTTGTGGTGAATGCGAAGGCTGATTCGATATCTAGGAAGCTGCAATAAACCGGTAAGGCGCAGGCGCACGGTGTAAACCAGACGAGCCGGGTTCAGCTCCGGCCACCACGACAACCACCCCTTAGGTTTGAGATAGGGCCGTTGGCACCGGTTACCGCCCGTCTGGCCCGCGTCAAGGGTTCAAGCGGAGATTCGGCAAGCGGTATGCCACCTCATTTGGGATGAGGGCTTCACAGGTTCGATCCCTGTATCTCCGACCAATTATTGGCGTCGTAACTGGGTAACCAGGCCGTCAATGGGAGTGTAACTACGACACAAGCTCCCCAGCCATGGCAGTAACAGCGGTGAGGACACCGACCGCGGTAGGCCCCATGGGGTACGAAAACCCATCCGCTCTGGCGATGTAAAAGGCCAGAACACAACTGCATTGGCACTGCGCGACCAGCCGCGAAACTGGCACGGAGTGATCTAGGCGAAAGGCTGCTCAAATCCGAGGCACTCCCCAGCAATGGATGCGCCCTGAGGAATATCGGAGCCTGCAGCTCAATCAGTGCCAATGACAGTTGTGGTGAAACTCCTGCTGAGGTTTGGCTTGGCCAGTAATGGACCTCTCTAATGGTCTTGGAGACAGAGGGAAAAAATAGAGGACGTTGTTGCCCCTCCACCACAACGAACCCGTCATTCCGCTGGCAGCCTTTAACTGAAGCGAGAGACGCCGGATAGGGTAACCGGCAACCAACCCACCGCAGGGTTACGCGGTCGCCTGGTCCCGCTGTGAAGCGCCACCAAGGCCCTCGCCGAGAGGCGACAGTTTCGAAATGGTAGGTCTGCCCGTGAGGGCGCACCGGTGCCGACAACAAGAACGGCTGACTCGCTGTGAAGCGCTCAGCCTCACCACAGGTGCAACGCATGTGGTTACTACTCCTGATGTTGATCTGGCTGCTCGGGCTGGCAGCTGACCAACAAGCAACACCAACCGTCACCTCCATGGCGGCGCCATCAAGGGCATTTCCACCGCTCACGATGGCACAGGGCTCCAGGCCCTGACAAATCAGCCCGACATGTTCTCTCCTGGCCCCGGCAACGGGGCCCTTATCCCACAAGCGATAGCGGCCCAACAGCGGGTCACGGCCTCCTTTTGCCTGTCGCTTATGTGATGAGTAGCTGATGAGACCAATTTCAGAGATAGCGGAGGCAGCCATGCACCCAAGCGAGTTCATTGCCAAGCACATCAAGGAAACGCTGGAGAAAGAGCAATTCCCCCCCCATGCGATCTCGCTGGGCGTGGCTGAAGCCAAGCGCTATTTCGACCGGACACCCAGCTTTGCCAAAGGGAAGGTGTTCGATGAGTGCCTCAAGGCGGCCCGCGCAGTAGCAAGGATCGCGAAGAAGGCGGAATCGGCCAAGCAGGCCAAGCCCTGATCCGGGGGACGAGTCGCAACGAGTGAGGAAAGACCATGACCAACGAAATCCAGCAAGCTGATTTACCAACATCACTTGCTCACGGCGCACCACTTAGCAGCGCCTCATGGGCAGACTTCGTGGCAAGACTACGCCACGACTGTGTGGGTGAAGGCGTACATGACCACTGCACAGCCGACGCCATCTTCAGAGTTGAATCACGCCAGCTCATCTATGGGATAGACAAAGACTACACCGACAAAGTGGCCGTGATTTGCGACGACTCGGTATGGTTTAGCCCGCAAGAATATTGGGATGACTGCGACGATGAACAGCAAGATAACCTGAACAAATTGGCGCAAGAGCTTGAAGGAAAAGACTTTCTCGAATTGAAAGGATTCCGAGCTCAGTGGTACATCCTTGGCGAACTTGATGATCACACGGTTACCGGTTGGGATGACAAGTGGGTTCATGTAAATAGCCACTTCACCAATGATGCGGCCGAAGCGTTTATCAAGCGCAAGCGACATGATCACCAAAAAGGCATCCGGGTATATGTCGACGCCCAGACCCATTGCTGGGAGTACAACACCATCAAGGAAGCCATTCTTAATGGCCGGATCGGCCTGACCGATGAACTGCAACGGGTAAAGGAAGAGCAGGCAGCCCTCATCGAATTCATCAAAGAGACAGCTGATGTTCTTGATGAGCTGAGCAATGAAACGCTGACCTCAAGCCTCAAGGGTGGAGCTGCCGGCGCGGCCTCCGGTCTGCGCAAGGCGGTGGCTCGCCTTTCAGAAGCGTTTTGCGTGGAGAGTGCAGTATGAGCGGCTTCTACCTGCGCGATACCAGAACCAATGTAGGCAGCACCTGCATGTTCTGGGCGCTTAATGGCAATGGCTACACCTCAAACTTGGACAAAGCCCACGTCTACACGCTGGAGGAGGCCCAGCGCCACTTCAATGGGCGCCACACCGATGTTCCGCTCAGCAAAGCGCTGGTCGATGAGCTCGTTACCGTGCGGGTGGATCACCAGTATCTGGATGACAGCATGGCTGGTCTGGCGACAGGCTGCGACCAGTATGTGATTCACTGCTGTATCGGTGATTTCGACGGGAACGACGTCTACTGGAAGGCCCAGAAGGGTTCGACAGTCTGCCTGTCAGATGCGCTGATCCTGACGGCAGAGGAGGTAAGGCATGCTCTGTGGAACGACGCGGTCGCCTTTTACCCGCTTGAGTACGTGAAGTCCATCAGCCGCCGCACATTCCAGGCTCGTAACGTCAACGAGCGCTGCATGATCACCGTTGCCGGGATCCGCAAGCCAAAGCGCCGCCGCGAGCGACCGACAACAGGCCGCACCCGCGGCAACTGCCCTGACTGCGGAAAGGTCACATGGGGACTTAACCCATACGAGGCATACACCTGTGCAGAGGCTGCCAGAGAGAAGTATGGCGCCAGCCACATTGATGACTGCGATGACGCTGCCAGATACAACAAAGCAAGAAAGGAGTTGGCATGAACCACTACGCCAAAGCACTGGCAGAGCTCCAGCTCCAGCCTGACCACGAACTCAAGCAGATCGGCGACCAGTGGCAAACCCCCAAGGCGCTGGCATGGGGCCTGTTCCACCAGTTCGCCCCCACCTTGGGGCCCGTGGTGCTCGATATGTTCGCCGATAACTGCAACGCCTTGGTGCCGAACTACTACGACGCCGAAGACAATGCCCTCTCTCAGGATCTGGCTGCCGACCTGCGCCGCCTCGGGGGCGCGGCCTACGGAAACCCGCCCTACTCCCGCCCCTGCATCGATGGTGAGGGCAACCATATCACCGGGATGGAGCCCATTCTCAACTTCTGCCGCGAGCAGCGGGCACAGGGCGCCAAGATCATGCTGCTCATCAAGGCCGCAACCAGCGAAACATGGTGGCCAGAGGATGCCGACTTCATCCAGTTCATCAGCGGACGCATAGGCTTTGAGGTGCCGAGCTGGTACGTCCCTCGGGATCCGAAGAAGGACAAGCCAAGCTCCAGCGGTTTCGCCTCCGCCGTGGTGATCTTCGATGCCAGCTGGCAGGACGAGCGCCGCCCAGAAGCACGCCTGCGCCGTGACGACCTGATCACCACAGGCCAGATCATCCTCGACATGATCCATCGCCAAGCTGTCGCGCTTAACGAAGAGGCAAGCCGGACTATTGCCAAGCCGATTACCGCTGAGTCCACCATGCTGCAAGACCAGCCGGGCGCCGCCAAGCCGGATGAGTGGGACCGAGCATCCGAGGGTGGTGACCAGACCATCGTGGCCGACGTTTCTCTCACTCCGATGGGTTTTGCGGTGAGCAGACCAATTGACCAGGCACAGATTGAACGCTGCCTGACAGTTGGGTCACATCACCCTGACTATGCCGAGCCTGGCCTATATCTGGTTCGATATGTCGATGAAGTCGCCGAGCTCTCAGATGCAGACCAGAACACTCTGCGCAGCTATCTGAAAGGGTGGTTTGACGAAGGCGAGTCACCGTCCGAGATCTGCTATCGCCTGACACTGGCGGCTGCAAACCTCAAAGCAGGCAAGCAGGTCCATGACGGCTTTGTGTTGCGAGGCCGTACACCGACCCTGCCCCACTGGCAGCGACACCCTGCTGTCAAGGCGGTGATCTACCAGATTGACGATGCCGACATCCTGACACCGGCCAAGACGTCCGAACTGGCAGGCTGGGTCATAGACAACCTGACAACCAGCTTTGATCTGGTGGAGCTTGCAACCGCCAAGGCCGCAGACCTTCTTAGAGCCAATGAAGACCAGTTGTTGCTCTCGCTGGGTACTGGGGAGGCAGCATGATCAAATCAGGTCGCCGTTCAAAAGCAGTAAAGGCCAAAGTGACAGGGGCCCCTCTCAACTTGGAACACGCCATCAACGTAGACCTTTTCGCCGGTGGCGGCGGGGCAAGCACAGGGATCGAGCGAGGTCTTGGCAAACCGGTTCACATCGCGATCAACCACAATCCAAAAGCGCTATCCATGCACCAGGCTAACCACCCTGAGGCTCTGCACCTGCAGGAGGATATATGGGCTGTTGATCCGGTATCCGTTCTGGATGGGCGTTCCATTGGATGGCTGCACGCCAGCCCGGATTGCACCCATCACTCACAAGCAGCAGGCGGACAGCCGCGCAAGCAGGAGATCCGCAGCTTGGCATGGGTTATCACCAAGTGGCTTGCTCTTGGAAAACCTGCCGTACTCTCCATGGAGAACGTAAAGCAGATGCGTAGCTGGGGTCCTCTCATTGCCAAGCGCGATAAGGCAACTGGCCGCGTTATCAAGCTTGTTCAGGTTCAGAACGGGAAGAAAACCAGGATTGAGCAGCAGGTGGCCGAACCCGGTGAGCGCGTTCCGCGCCAACAGCAGTACTTGGTGCCGGATCCCAAGAGGGCTGGCAAAACATGGCGACGCTTTCTGGCCAGCATCGAGCGCATGGGGTATGAGCTTGACCATACCGTCAAGAATGCAGCCGACTACGGTGCGGCGACCAGCCGCCAGCGACTGTACCTGGTTGCCCGCCGAGACGGGGAGTCCGTTTGCTGGCCTGCCCCTACCCATTGCAAGAACCCGGCACCAGGCAGCAACCTCAAGCCGTATCGGGTAACGGCGGATCACATCGACTGGTCTATCCAATGCCCCAGTATCTTCCTCACAAAGGAAGAAGCGAGGGCACAGGGTCTGAACGTCAAACGCCCGCTGGCTGATGCCACGCTGGAGCGCGTGGCGATCGGGGTTATCCGTGAGGTTTTGACCAATCCCAAGCCATTCATCATCGAACTGGCCAACTGGTCAGGGCGTGGCATTGATTCGGTTGATACCCCGCTGCGCACCATCACCGGCTGGCCCAAGGGTGGTTCATTTGCCGTCTGCAATCCGAGTCTGGCCCCTTTGGTGGTTCGCCAATTCGGTAAAGGAGGCGAGCACGGGGTGGATGAGCCTGCTGCGGCCATCATGGCAGGCGGTGGTGGTAAGTCCATGCTGGCTGCGCCTTTGATGGTGCAGGCCAATGGCGGATTCAACACTGTGCCAGCCAGATCAGTGGCTGACCCGTGCAGCACCATCACCTCAAGCGGTAGCCAGCAGCAGCTCGCCTCTGCCTTCATGGTTCACCTGCGCAAGAACCTGCCTCCGAGCACTCCGGAGAGTCAGCTCCCAACCATCGTCTCAGCTGGCCAGCACCATGCCATGGTGCAGACCGTGATGGCGAACCCGGGTGAGTATGGCCTGACACCTGAGCAAGAGGCTGGGGCCCTTCGAGTCAGCGCGTTCTTGATGCGCTACTACTCAAGCGGCGGGCAGTGGGGCTCTGTCACCGAACCGATGCACACAATCACTACCAAGGATCGGCTGGCACTGGTGACCGTGACATGGTGTGGCAACACCTGGGTGATCGTGGATATCGGCCTGCGCATGCTGGTGCCGAAGGAGCTTTATGGTTGCCAGGGAATGCCACGCCACTACATCCATGACCGCGGCCACGACGGCACTCCGCTCTCCATCACCGATCAGGTGCTGATGGTCGGCAACAGCGTCAGCCCGCCACCGATGGCAGCCATTGCGAGAGCAAACAATCCGTACAAACACCTCCAAGTCAGGAGGGCAGCATGACGACCTCCAACAGCCAGAAGCTGATCTGCAGCAAAGGTCTCAAGAAAGACCAAGCCGCAATTGAGGCGCTCAAGCGCCGCCAGCAGAAGCGAGCTGAAATCGAACTCCGCCAGCTGGCCAGCCAGTATGGCATTGACCACAAGGAGATACAGTGATGAGCATCGTGCAGGACGTCGCAGAGTGGATTCACGGCATAGAGGGAGGGGCAATCAGTGCCGATGTGGCCGCCGAGTTCTCCCTCACTGTCACCGAGGCCAGCATTGTGATGGGGCAGGTCCTCAGAGAGTCCCGCTTCACTACCCGGGTTGAGCACTTCTGCATGGTTGGGGATAACGGCCGGGGCCGCCACACTCGCCGCCTCTATGTTGACGTGGTGAAGCCGCCGCAGTGGCGAAAGACCCCAGTGATAGGTACTTGCGGGGATCTGGTGGTCCGGTTCGACAGCGTCACCGACGCAGAGACCAAGGGCGGTTTTGTCAGAGTTGGTATCACCCGCTGCCTTGCCGGCCAGCAGGAGAAACACGGCGGGTACAGCTGGGAAATAGCCACACAAGAAAAGCAAGGGGGTGTTAATGGGTAATCGAATAGGAAAGTTTGCAGTGAGCGGGCACAACTTCAGAACACAGAATTATGAGCTGATACGCGCCATTCAGAGAGATATGGTTGTTTTGGATATTGAGCACAATGTGTTCAAAGATGTGTCGGTATTCACTGCTGAGCATCCTGAATTTCATGAGATAGGTGAAGGCGTAATTCCGCCTACATATGGGGTCGTAGTTGAAGTGGATGGCGATGACAACATGGTCGTTAAATTCACGCGAGGTCCTGATGATGCATAAGTATAGCTACACCCTGAGCGCCGCGACCGAACTTGGCTCTGCACCGGATCGCCTGACCGGTACCATCGAGGCACACCACCCGATGACCCACCAACAGATCAGGCTGGCCGCCATTGATAAGGCCCCAGCCCAGTATCTCAACTTCAACGAGCTGGAGTACCAGGAGATTGAAACGATCACAGATTGAAGGGCTGGCAATTCTGGCTGGCACAGCACTGATACTGGCCACCCTGGCCGTGATGTAACAGATAACAACTGTCCGGGAGGACACGATGAGCACCAAACTCCACCAACGCAATTACCGCGATGATATGGCCCAGGCCATCCTGCAAGAGCAGTCAGGCAACTTTGCCGACGCCGCGCTCTCATACAAGAAGGCCCAGCACCACGCCGCCAGCGCCAATATGCTGAGCAAGGCCAAGTTCGCCATGGCCCGCCGCATTCGCTGCCTCAAGAGCGCCAAAGATCCAGAGTGGCGCCAGGTAAATGATAAGTTCCTGCAACTCCACCAGACTCTGGAGGCTCGCTAATGGCCAGCCGAGGTATCAACAAAGTCATCCTGATCGGCAATCTCGGTCAGGATCCGGAAGTGCGCTACATGCCGAGCGGCGGCGCTGTCACCAACATCACCCTAGCCACCTCTGAAACGTGGCGTGACAAGCAGACAGGGGAGCAGAAGGAGCGCACCGAGTGGCACCGGGTTGTCTTTATGGGCAAGCTGGCAGAAGTCGCTGGCGAGTACCTGAAGAAGGGATCTCAGGTCTATGTGGAAGGCAAGCTGCAGACCCGCAAATGGAAAGACCAGAGCGGCCAGGAGCGCTACACCACCGAGGTGCTGGTCGATAGCTTCACCGGCGTGATGCAGATGCTTGGTGGTAAACCTCAGCAGGGACAGCCGCAACAACCACCAGCATCACAGCCACAGGGTGGATATAGCCGCCCAGCACAGCAGCCGGCACCGCCCGTTTACAACGAGCCGCCGATAGATTTTGACGACAACGATATCCCGTTCTGACGGAGGCATTATGATTGAGCCAATCGAGAAAATTGAACAGAAAGAGCTGCTGGTGATGCTTGGCAAGGGACGGACCGCGCTCTATCACCTGCGTAATAAAGACACCACATTTCCCAAGCCGATCGACCACCAGCCGCTGCGCTGGATCAAGTCACACGTCATGGCGTGGATTGATAGCCACAACCGGAGTGCCACCCACTCCTAACTCGCGCTGGAGGACTGACCACCAAAGCTCATATGCAGCACGTTGGTCCTCCAGCCAGTCATGCTTGTTGTACACCGCCATCACCCCAAGCAATGCATGCCCAAGCATGGTTTCAGTAACGTGCGGGGATACGCCAAGCTCTGACAACCGGGTTGACAGGGTGCGCCTGGCATCATGAATGCGCCAATGGGGGATTCCGAGGTTGCTTCTCAGGCGACTCACCAGCCTGTTGCAAGAATGGATCTCAAGCACGCCTCCATTTTGCCCTGGGAACAAATAATCAGTATCACTCGATGCCATGCTGGCTCGCTCAAAGAGTTGGCGGCCAATGGTGGTTATCGGTCTGCGAATTTCACGCCCAGTTTTACTGATCTCTGCCGGAACGGTCCACACCATCGAGTCAAAATCCAGATCGCCACGCCTGATGTTTCTCGCCTCGGAAAGCCGGCACCCATAAACCAGACATAGCAGGTGGATCACCTTGTTGGCTGTACCGGCGCGGCTGGCCTCAATGGCTCGCCATATCTTGACAACTTCCAACACCGTCAGCACTCTGCTGCCAGTTTTTGGCATTGCCCCTACGTCCCTGGCTCGCAGACTCATCATACAGGGTGGCTTGATTGAACCGCGGCGAATATGCCAGTTGAAGCAGGCCTTCAGCGCGGTGATCACGGCGCGAGTAACACCAGGTGCGCGTTCACTGATGGCGTCAAAGTAAGTCAGCCACATATCCATGGTGATCTGGTTGAGCGGCTTGTCTGGAAGGCGGTTCTTCACCGATGAGAAGGTATACCGATAGTTTTTCTGGGTGCTCTCACGACACTCCCGCATCACGTACTTCTCAAACCACTCATCGAGCAGTTGCACTGGCGTTGGTTCATAACTGACATTGTTACTTTGCGAGGGGCCCGCCTTAAGCTCTGAGGCTTTAATCCTGGCATCCCTGAGCGTTATGGCAGGGTAGCGGCCGATCGTTGTCCTTACCTGCTTTCCGTCTCGCATATGCCGCACCTGAAAGGTGATCAGCCCCTTCGGCGACACCCTCACCCCCAGCCCATCACCGTCAGTGACTTCGCTCTGGCCGGAGTATGGTTTACCATTGACGCCTCGCAGCCAGCTGTCTGTAATTGCCATAGCTCACCCAATAAAATTTTGTACTAACAAAATACCATATTTTGTACTTTGATTTGTACTAATTGGCTAGTGAACATAGGCAGACAGAGACGAACAGCAAAGAATTTATTGGGTGCTCAGATAATGCTGAACACATCATTAAGAACCACATAATCAAAAGCTTAGGCGATAAAATAAGAACACATGAGCACACCCAAGAACCAAGCAACACAGCCAACCTTCTACTTCCACGACTACGAAACCTTCGGCATCAGCCCCGCCAAGGACAGGCCGTCGCAGTTTGCCGGTATTCGTACCGATGCGGATTTCAACATCATTGGCGAGCCGCTGGTCATCTACTGCAAGCCTCCGGCAGACTACCTGCCGGATCCGGAGGCGTGTCTGATTACCGGTATCACGCCGCAAAAGGCGATGAAGGATGGGCTGTGCGAGGCGGATTTCATTCGCCAGATCCACGAGCAGTTCGCCACGCCGAATACCTGTGTGCTTGGCTACAACAGCATCCGCTTCGATGATGAAGTGACCCGTTACACCCTCTATCGCAACTTCTATGACCCCTATGCCTACAGCTGGCAGAACGGTAACTCCCGCTGGGATATCCTCGACATGCTGCGGGCCTGCTACGCCCTGCGCCCGGAGGGAATCGAGTGGGCCTTTGACGATGAGGGCAAACCGAGCTTCCGGCTGGAGAAGCTGACAGTCGCCAATGGCGTGGCCCACGCCAATGCACACGATGCACTCTCCGACGTGCTGGCCACCATCGAGATGGCCAAGCTGGTGAAAAAAGCCCAACCCAAGCTGTTTGGTTATCTCTTTGATCTGCGCAACAAAAACAAGGTGAAGGCGCTGATTGACGTGGTGACCATGAAGCCGCTGGTGCACGTCTCCGGCATGTTCTCCCCCTGGCAGGGTTGTGCAAGCTGGGTCTCGCCACTTGCCTGGCACCCCACCAACCAGAACGCGGTGATCATGGTGGATCTGACCCGTGACCCCACCCCGCTCATTGAACTCTCCAGCGAGGAGATCCGCGAGCGCCTCTACACCAAGAAAGAGGAGCTGGGGGATCTGGCGGGCATTCCGGTGAAACTGGTGCACATCAACAAGTGCCCGGTGCTGGCGCCGGCCGCCACCCTGACGGCGGAACGGGCCGACGAGCTCGGCATCAATCGGGAGCAGTGCCGCAAGAGCCTGGATCTGCTGCGCGCCCACCCCGAGGTGCGGGAAAAACTGGTGGAAGTGTTCAATCAGGAGTTCGCCGGCAGCAATGAGAGCGACCCCGATACCCAGCTCTACGCAGGATTCTTTGGCCATGGCGACAAGTCCACCATGGATCTGGTGCGTGCCACCCCCGCGGATCTGCTGGGTGAGCGGGAGTTCGCCTTTACCGACTCCCGGCTGCCGGAGATGCTGTTCCGCTACCGCGCCCGCAACTGGCCACACACCTTGAGCGAAGCAGAGCAGAAACGCTGGCGCCTGCACTGCAGCGACTACTTCAGCCGCCGTCTGCCGGACTACGTGCCCCGTCTCGAGGCGCTGGCAGAGCAGAACCAGAGTAACGAACGGAACTTTGCGATTCTAAAGAGTCTCTATCACTATCTGGAAGATTTATGAGTTGTGAGTAGTTTCACAATAAATCCTTCCCGTCCATCCCCTTCTTCAGGTCATAATGACGAAGGGGATTTCCCCAAAAACCAATATCTTGCAACATCCTGAGCGGATGTCTCCCAAGCAAGAGATCTCTTTGGCCGAACGGAAGCCATTTGCTGATGCCTCGTCACCACGCACTGCTCGGATTACTGGCACTGCTGCCGCTGGCAGCCAACGCCGCATACCGGTTCGATGTGCCGGACTATCTTGCTCGCCTGCCCGAGCAGACCTATCGCATCGTAGAACAGAACTTCAACACCCTTTATCAGCAGACTGATTTCACACCCCTGATCACCAACAGCTACTTCAACGGCTCCCATCTCTACAAGTTTGTCGGGGTACCGCTGGCCATCAGCGCCCAATCAGGTTTCCAGCTGGAGGTGTTTGGTCAGGTCTATAACCGAGCTTCGCAAGCCTATATGCACCTGAGCGAGGATATGTCCCTCTATCGGGTGATGCGGGTCGATCTGATGGGGAACCCCAATGATCAACTGGCCATCGGTTTTGGTCTGGGGGTGCCCATCACCCCGTTGCTGACCCTCAAGGCGATCGCCTCCGGCAGTGATATCCCGGGCTATGGCTCCGCCAAATACGCCGTCGGTTTTGAGTGGCGTTACTGAAAAACGTGGCTGATAACCGCTGATTGAAACAATTCAGGCTCCGTGATGGAGCCTGAATTGTTTATGGTGACGCTGTGATCAGGTGTAGTGGATCACCCGCCCTTCGCCCCCTTGCAGGGTCACAGCCGTACCGACTGCCTGCCCATGCCAAAAATCGGTTCCCCCTTCCGGCAGCAGAAACTCCTGTGGTTGCCCCTCCCAGTTGAAGAGGCAGAGCAGAGTGCCGCCCTCGGGCAGGCTTACTTCGCCACAGGCAAAGTCCATCGACTCGAAACGGGCAGAGGGCGCCCGGGCAGCGCAAAGCGCCAGCAGCTTGAGCAATTGCGCCGCCAGCTCCTCATCGAGATCTTGCAGTCGATCACCAGCCAGCATCATGCCACCGCTTGCCACCAGCGCTGCCAGATGGAAGCTGTAATCCGTCTTGCTTGCCTGCTGGCTTGGCAGATCCCGCAGGCAAATGCAGTCGGGGTCGAGGGCCCAGAGTTTGTCGTTCTGCCAAGCGCGGCAGAAGGCCTCGCGGGCGATCTGGCGATAGCGGTGGCCATTGCGCTCCACGTCATCGCTCACCCGCATGCCGTGAACCAGACCAAGGCTTGGCCAGATGGGGGCGTTGCAACCGAGCAGGAAAGCCCCTTCACCAGCACCACGCAGGATGGCCGCCATACCGCGTCGATAGGCTTCAACCCGGGTGGCGGCCGGATCGTGGAAACGACCACCGTGGATGGCGCCCCAGAAATTGGCATCTAGCTTGAAGTAGTGGATGCCCCACTGCTCGCGCAGGGTTCGGAACACCTGCTCAAGGTGCGCCTGCACCTCGGGGTGGGTGCCGTCCAGCACATACCAGGGAGTACAACGCCAACCGCCATAGGTGACCCGCTCGGAGGGGAGCGGCAGGCCGTCATCCCCCTTCACAAACCAGTCGGGGTGATCCTGAAACACCTGTGAACCGGGCTCTGCAATAAAGGGAGCGACCCAGAGAGCGGGCTCGCAGCCAGCCTGTTTGATCTCCGCAGCCAATGACGCCACGCCCTGCTCGAACTTGGCCGAAGGAGTGAGCCAGTCGCCCATCTTGGCCTGATAGCCGTCGTCGATCTGCACATAGCGCAGGGCCGGGAAGCGCTCGGCACGCACCTGCAGGTTCTCGCGAATATCGGCAGCGCTCACCTCGGCGTAGTAGTGATACCAGGAGCACCAGCCGCTCGGGCGCTCACTTACCTTGCCGATCAGCGAGCCGTGCTCGACCTCGATCAGTTGTGCCAGCTCGGCCAGCAGATCCTCGCGCTCCGCCCCTTCGAGGCAGATCAGCGCCTCGCTCTGCCAGTGCTCACCGGCGGCAAGTTTTCGCCCTTCGCAGTTCATCAGGATCTGCAAGCGACCATCGGGATAGAGGCGAAACTCCCCGCCAAAACGGTGGCAGCTGGCAAAGGCGAGCAGCAGCCACCCCTTGCCATGCTCCACCAGCAACAGGTTGTGAATGGTGTGGTAGCCATTGTCATCGGTGATGCGATAGACGCTGGCATCGGGGCAACGGCCGACATGTTGTGGTGATTGCCAACTGCCCATAGTCTGGGCCAGCATCTGGAATCCTTCGCCATAGATGGCGCTCTCCACCGGCAGGCCAAGCTTGCCGTCAAACAGCACCCAGCGGTCAACTGATGTGGCATCAGAACCGGTGTTGTCGAGTCGCACCCGGCACAGGGGCCCTTCCCACTGACGGGTTTGCAGCAGATGGGGTGGCAACGCAGTATCGTTCGCCAGCTGGCGAACTCGGGACAAGAGGGATGTCATCACTACTCCTTGTAGTTCGAAAAGGGTTCTATCAGGCACTTTTCAAAAAATGCCAATCAAATCAGCTTCAAACGAACTGATTTCAGTTGTTATTGTTTTAATGCCGCGACCCGGCCTCTCTGGTAAACTGCGATTTTTCTTCCCAGTCGATGAGGTTCACGTGATCGCGCAACGCGCCTTGCTGTACTTTCGTGACTTTATGGTCATCGTCGCCTGCCTGCTGGCAGGCAAATCCGTGGCAGCCATCCTGCCTTTCGCCTTTCCCGGCAGCATCATCGGCATGCTGCTGCTGTTTGTGCTGCTCTCCCTGCAACTGATCAAGCTGCACTGGGTCGAGCTGGGGGCAGGCTTGCTGCTGCGCCACATGGGCGTTTTGTTCGTGCCGGTTGCGGTCGGACTTGTGGCCTGGCTTGAGCCCCTGCGCCAGTCCTTCGGCGTCATCATGCTCTGCATCGTGCTCGGGATCGTGCTGATCCTCGCCACCGTCGGTCGGCTCTACCAGAGGATGAACAAATGATCTTCTGGCTCGCAATTCCCCTGACCCTGGCGCTCTATTTCGCCACCCGCGCCCTCTATCGACGCCTGCCCTGGCCCATCATCAATCCGGTGCTGGTGCCGACCGCGGTGATCATTGGCCTGCTGCTCTGGCTCGATCTGCCCCTTGAGCAGTACGAGCGCGGCAGCAGCCCCATTACCATGCTGCTGGAGCCCGCCGTGGTGGCGCTGGCGCTGCCGCTCTATCAGCAGGCGCGCCAGATCCAGGCCAAGCTCAAGCCCATCCTAATCTGTACCCTCGCCTCCGTCTTGATCTCGGTGTGCACAACCCTGCTGATCGGTCATTTTATGGGCACAGATCCGGCGCTGCTTGCCTCATTGGCGACCAAATCCATCACCACCCCGCTCGCCATGAGCGTCAGCCAGTCCATCGGCGGCATTCCCGCCATTGCGGCCGCAGTGGTGGTGGTGGTAGGGATTGTCGGTGCCCTGATCGGCTACCCGCTGCTCAAACTGTTCAAAGTGACCGACCCGGAAGCGCAAGGGCTCGCCATGGGGGCCTGTGCCCACGCCATCGGCACCGCCACCTCCGCCGAGAAGGGGATCACCCAGGGCGCCTTTGCATCGCTCGCCATGGTGGTGTGCGGGATCCTCACCGCTGCCGTCGCTCCCCTCCTTTTTGCCATCTATCACTGGCTGATCTGATCACCCCATGACCACCTGTTGACCATTCCGGGGGGCCTGCTGGCCTCTCGGGGTGCGACCTGCCGCACAATTTGCACAAGACAAACGTTTCCATTACCATCCCCCTCCGTTTGCCCATCAGGGCGTGAGCCGGCTCACACATTTACCCGAGCTTGCTCCCTACAATGGCCGCCCAATTGGCCTTTGAGGACACACTATGCATCCCCGTTTTGCCAAGCCATTCGATACCCTCTCTGCCCCGCTCAAAGCAGCCGTGCAGCCCATGCTGGATAGTGCCGACTTCAACGCCCGCTTCACGCCGGAGCAAGTCGCCACCCTGAAAGCCGCCACAGGTCTCGATGATCGCGCCCTGCGCCTCGCCCTGTTGCCGCTGGCCGCCGCCTGCTCGGTAGCGCCCATCTCCAAATTTTACGTCGGTGCCATCGCCTGCGGCCTGAGTGGCACCTGGTACTTCGGTGCCAACATGGAGTTTGCTGGGCAAGGTCTGTTCCACTCGGTCCACGCCGAGCAGTCCGCCATCTCCAACGCCTGGCTGGGTGGTGAGACCGGGATCTCTGAAATCACCGTCAACTACACCCCATGCGGCCACTGCCGTCAGTTCATGAACGAGCTGAGCACCGCCAAGATCCTGAAAGTCTCTCTGCCCGATGACCTGAGCGCCCTGCAATCCTTCCTGCCACACTCGTTTGGCCCGGCGGATCTCGACATCACTGATGCGCTGATGAGCCCACAGGATCACGCAGAGCTTGAACTTCAAAGCGAAGACCCGCTGTGGCAGGCCGCGCTGGCCGCCGCCCGTCAAAGCTACGCCCCCTACAGCCAGGGCTATGCCGCGGTGGCGCTGCAATTTGCCGATGGCCGCATCTTCTCTGGCCGCTACGCCGAGAACGCCGCCTTCAACCCCAGTCTGCCACCGATGCAGATGGCCTGCGCCCATGCGGTGCTTAACGGTGAAGATCTCGCCACCATCCGCCGCGCCGTACTGCTGGAGAACAAAAACGGCCAGATCAGCCAGCGTGACTCCGCCCAGTCCACCCTCAAGGCACTGGGCTCGGTCGAGCTGGAGTATCAGGCGGTCTGACCCCGGCTTTGCGCCGATAAACGAAAGCCCCCGCACCTTGGTGCGGGGGCTTTTTACTTGGCCGTTTAATCGGGGGCAGCCCTTGATCTCACTGCTTGGCGCGGTTGATCACCACATCTAACCGGTTGCTGATTAGACCGGTTTTAGCCGCGCCGTGAAGTGGCGAAGCAGCGGCGGCTCGTAGTCAAAGGTGAGCCCGCGAATGTCGCTGGCCCGCGCCTTCATCGCGATCAGGCAGTCGGCCACATAGTCCATGTGATCCCGGGTGTAGACCCGCCGTGGAATGGTGAGCCGCAGCAACTCAAAGTCCGCAGCCTCCTGCTTGCCGGTGGCGGGATCGCGCCCGAGCAGCAGGGAGCCAATCTCCACCCCGCGCACGCCCCCTTCCAGATAGAGCTCGCAGGCGAGCGCATGGGCAGGGAACTGCTCGGCCGGAATATGGGGCAGCAGTTTCTTGGCATCGACAAACACCGCATGACCGCCGGTGGGGGTCTGGATGGGAATGCCCGCCTCGGCCAGCCGCTCGCCGAGATAGGCCACCTGACTGATGCGGTAGGTGAGATACTCCTCATCCATCCCCTCGCGCAGGCCGATGGCGAGCGCCGCCATGTCCCGCCCGGCAAGGCCCCCGTATGTGACAAACCCCTCCATCGCCACGCAGCGCACCTGCACCGCGCGGAACAGGTCGAGATCCTCTTTAAAGCAGCAGAGCCCGCCGATATTGACCAGCCCATCCTTCTTGGCCGACATGGTGAAGATGTCCCCCAGCGCAAACATCTGGCGCACTATCTCCCCGATGCCTGTCTTGGCGTAAGCCGGGTCGCGCGCCTTGATAAACCAGGCGTTCTCGGCGAAGCGGGCGGCGTCGATCACCACCGGAATCTGGTGGCGACGGGCCAGTTCGGAAACCGCCTTCATATTGGCCATGGAGACCGGCTGGCCGCCGGCGCTGTTGCAGGTCACCGTGATGATGATGCCAGCCACGTTATCGGCCCCCAGGGTTTCGATGGTGTCGGTCAGGCGAGGGAGATCAAAATCCCCTTTCCAGGCGTAGGGGGCGGTGGTGTCGAGAGCTTTCGGGGTGAGCAGGTTGATGGCCCGCGCGCCAGCCAACTCCACGTGGGCCTTGGTGGTATCGAAGTGATAGTTGGAGATAAAGACCGGCGCCTTGCCCTTGCAGCGCTTGACCAGCTCGGGGAAGAGGATCTGCTCCGCCCCGCGCCCCTGGTGGGTCGGCATCACATGCTGATAGCCAAAAATCTCGCGCACCGTGCGCTCCAGCTCGACGAAGTTGCGGCTGCCCGCATAGGCCTCATCCCCCATCATGATGCCAGCCCACTGACGGTCGGACATGGCACCGGTGCCGCTGTCGGTCAGCAGGTCGATATAGACATCCTCGGCCAGCAGCAGGAAGGGGTTCCAGCCAGCGGCCTCGAGGGCGGCACGGCGCTCGGCACCAGTGGTCTGTTTGATGGGCTCGACCATCTTGATACGAAACGGCTCGGGTATACGACGCATAAAAGACTCCTCACCGGCGCAAGGCCAGTGTGTTTGAAATCGGAATTGGCAAAGAGGCCGGGGCGATCAGGGTCGTCCGGCTGACAAATTCAAACGGCGGGTGCCGCCAATCAGCGGTGAGGAAAGTCGAAGGTGAGAATGGGATCCCGGGTATACCAGTGGGCGAGCAGGCAAGCAGCCCGGGGCGTAGCTGTCATGATTGGCATCACTCCCCTCCATATCGGTTGTAGACAGTCGGTGGCCAACAAGATCCATTGATGGGTGCTGCCAGCGGGCAGCCTCGCCACGTTAACGGCTGGTTAATTGGCAAACAAGGGGCGCACCGACGGGCTGTGCGCCCGCTCACAAAGTGGGCATCTGCGCGGCAAACTGGCAGTGAGGTTGATCCGCCCGCGCCCCCGGTTCGTTATTCTCCCTACCCACACGCCACATCCCCCATCAGCCAAGGCCGGAAGCCATCATGCATCGCAAACCCCATCTGCCCGAGAAGATCTGCCCCGTCTGCCTGCGCCCCTTCAGCTGGCGCCGCAAGTGGGCACGCAGTTGGGAGGAGGTTCGCTACTGCAGCGAGCGTTGTCGCCACGCTCGTCACAGCAGCCAGCAACCTGAGGGGGAGCGAGTCTGATGGAGCTGCGTCTTGTTCTCGGCGATCAGCTGAATGCCGCTCACAGCTGGTTTCGCACCCCGGATCCGGCGGTTTGCTACCTGATGGCAGAGCTGCGCCAAGAGACCGACTACTGCCACCACCATCGTCAGAAGGTGTTGGCCTTCTTTGCCGCCATGCGCGCCTTCGCGGCGGCACTCAGGAAAGCAGGCCACCGCGTCTGTTACCTGACTCTCGATGAGAGCGCCCACTGGCCCGACTTGCCCAGCCTGCTGGCAGCCCAAATCGCGGCGCATCAGGCCGATAGCTTTGCCTGGCAGAGCCCGGACGAGTGGCGCCTCGCCAGCCAGTTGAAAAGCTGGGCGGCGGGCCTTGCCATCCCTGCTACCGAGGTGGAGAGCGAACATTTTCTCACCCCCCGCGATGGCTGGCAGCGGTATCCTCACAGCCGGATGGAGTTCTTCTACCGCGCCCTGCGAAAGCAATATCAAGTGCTGCTCGATGAGCGCGGCCAACCCCTCGGCGGGCGCTGGAACTTTGATGACGAGAACCGCGCCAAACTGCCGGCGAGCCAGCCGATCCCGGCACCCCTCACCTTTGCCAACGAGGTGAGCGAGATTGATGCCATGCTGACCCGTCACGGGGTCAGTACCATAGGCGAGGCGGATGCCAGCCAACTGCCGTGGCCTATCACAAGACGCCAGAGTCGCGAGCTGCTGGCCCATTTTCTGGCGCACTGCCTGCCGCACTTTGGCCGCTATCAGGATGCCCTGAGCGAGCGGGGCTGGAGCCTGTTTCACAGCCGTCTGTCGTTTTCACTCAACAGCAAGATGCTTCATCCGCTTGAGGTGATCCGCGCCGCCGAATCCCACTGGCAGGCCAATCAGGCCACCATCACGTTGGCGCAGGTGGAGGGGTTTATCCGCCAGATCCTCGGCTGGCGCGAGTTTGTCCGCGCCCTCTACTGGGAGAAGATGCCCGACTACCAGCAGACCAATTTTCTCGGGGCCAACCGGCCGCTGCCCGGTTTCTTCTGGAGTGGCGAAACCAGGATGGCCTGCGTGCGTCACGCCATTCGCCAGTCTCTTGAGCATGGCTACGCCCACCATATCCAGCGGCTGATGGTGACCGGCAACTTTGCCCTGCTGGCAGGGCTTGATCCTGACGAGGTGGATCAGTGGTATCTCGGCATCTATGTGGATGCCATCGAATGGGTGGAGCTGCCCAACACCCGCGGCATGAGCCAGTTTGCCGATGGCGGCCTGATGGGCAGCAAGCCCTACGCCAGTAGCGGCGCCTATCTCGAGCGAATGGGCTACTACTGCAAGGGGTGCCACTATCAGGTCAAAGCCCGCCACGGCGACGGGAGTTGCCCCTTTAACAGCCTCTACTGGCACTTTCTTTGGCGCAACCGGGACAAACTGGGCGGCAATCCCCGCCTCGCCCTCCCCTATGCCAACTGGGATGGCCAAGCCGCCGAACAGCAGCAGGCCATTCTGGCGACGGCGGAGCACTACCTGATCCAGCTGGAGCAGTTGTAAGCGGGCCATGCCCCCTGACACATACCCCTGACAGCAGCACAGCGATTTACGCTGGCAATCAGGCTCACCATCGCACCAAACACCAGCATGTGACAGACAAGCAGACGGAGATCCCAATCCTGCTTAGAGCGGTTGAATATCCTGTGGCGGCTGATTATGGTGGTGGCCACATCAGGAGATCAGTCAAGGAAAGACGATATGGAGATAGTGGTTCTCGGTGGCGGCGTGATTGGGGTAACCAGCGCCTGGTATCTGGCCAAAGCGGGTCACAAAGTAACCCTGCTGGAGCGACAAGGTGGCGTCGCCCTTGAAACCAGCCATGCCAACGCCGGGCAGATATCCCCGGGTTATGCGGCCCCCTGGGCGGCCCCCGGCATTCCCCTCAAGGCCGCCAAGTGGATGCTGCAAAAGCATGCCCCCTTCACCGTGCGCCCCACTGCCGACCCCTTCCAGCTACGCTGGATGCTCAGAATGCTCGCCAACTGCACCCCGACCGCCTATGCCACCAACAAGGGGCGCATGGTGCGTCTGGCCGAATACAGCCGCGACTGCATGAAGCAGCTGCGCGACGAGTTGAGCATCGATTACGAAGGGCGCCAGCTCGGCACACTGCAACTGTTTCGCAGCCAATCCCAACTCGATGCCAGTCAGCGCGATATCGAGGTGCTGGAGGAGTATGGCGTCCCTTACCAGTCGCTGGATGCCAGCGGCTGCGAGGCGGCAGAGCCTGCGCTGGCGCGGGTGCGCGGCAAAATCGTCGGCGGCCTGCGCCTGCCCGGCGACGAGACCGGCGACTGCTTCCGCTTCACCAAGGCCCTTGCCCTTGAAGCCGAGAAGCTCGGGGTCAAGTTCGTCTTCAACTGCGACATCGACGAGATTGAGCAAGCCCGCGGCCGCGCCGTGGCGGTGCGGGCGGGCGAGCAGCGTTATCGCGCCGATGCCATCGTCTGTGCGCTCGGCAGCTATGCCACCGGTTTTTTGCGGCCGCTGCTGCGCCCGCTCGGGCTGGAGCTGCCGGTCTATCCGGTCAAGGGCTACTCCCTCACCCTGCCGATGATCAACGCCGAGGCCGCGCCGCGCAGCACCGTGCTCGACGAGACCTACAAGGTGGCCATCACCCGTTTTGACGAGCGGATCCGGGTCGGCGGCATGGCGGAGCTGTCGGGCTACAACCTCGCCTTGAATCCGAGGCGCCACGACACATTGGCGATGGTGGTCGGCGATCTCTTCCCCGAGGGGGGCGATATCAGCCAAGCCGAGTTTTGGACCGGCCTGCGCCCCATGACACCGGACGGCACCCCGCTGGTGGGGCCGAGCCCCATTCCCAGTCTCTGGCTCAATACCGGCCACGGCACCCTGGGCTGGACCATGGCAGCCGGTTCGGGTCAGCTTCTGTGCGATCTTATCAACGGCAGCGAGCCCGCCATCAGCGATGAGGGGCTCACTCTGGCTCGTTACGGCTAAGCACCTAAGCCGTCGGGCTGTTTCACTCGCCAACTACGCCCAGCAGAGGACGTTCTCAACCGCTTTATTGACAGGCCACCGCCAAAAACGGTGGCCTTTTCGTCTGATGTTGACCTTCTCCCTCCCCGTCTGCCTGAGCGGTGCTCTGGCTGCCGGTTAATGCAGCAAACGGCACAGAATATTGCGCAATTCGACTTGCGCAAGCCGCCACAATCCGTAATGTGGATAGACGCATTTTTCGCAGCGCATATTTTTTAAATGGCCTGTAAACCGCTTGTAAACAGGCGTCGCCAGACAAGCGGTTACGGGTGTCATCCCAAGTTTCTTTAGCAGCAATCCAGGGTAGGACATTATGAAAAAAGTAGGTTTGGTCGGTTGGCGTGGCATGGTGGGATCGGTTCTGATGAGCCGGATGCAGGAAGAGCAGGATTTCGCCCATATTCAACCCACATTCTTCACCACCTCCCAGGCCGGTGAGGCCGCTCCCAACTTCGGCGTCGATGCCGGTACTCTGCAGGACGCCTTCGATATCGAGGCGCTGGCCAGGCAGGATATCATCATCACAGCGCAAGGCGGCGACTACACCAAGGATGTCTATCCGCGCCTGAAAGCCGCCGGCTGGCAGGGTTACTGGATTGACGCCGCCTCCTCCCTGCGGATGGAGAAAGATGCCGTCATCATTCTGGATCCGGTCAACGGCGATGTCATCGAGCAGGCCCTGAACGATGGCATCAAGACCTTCGTCGGCGGCAACTGCACCGTCAGCCTGATGCTGCTGGCCCTCGGTGGCCTGTTCAAGGCCGATCTGGTGGAGTGGGTGAGCGTGGCTACCTATCAGGCTGCCTCCGGTGGCGGTGCCCGCCATATGCGCGAGCTGGTTACCCAGATGGGGATGCTGCGGGATGAAGTGGCGGTCGAGCTGGCCGACCCCGCCTCCGCCATCCTCGACATCGAGCGCAAGATCACCGAGAAGACCCGCTCCGGCACCCTGCCGGTAGACAACTTCGGCGTGCCGCTGGCCGGTGGCCTTATCCCCTGGATCGACACCAAGCTCGACAACGGCCAGAGCCGTGAAGAGTGGAAGGGTCAGGCAGAGACCAACAAGATTTTGGGTATCGAAAACGCCGTTATTCCGGTGGATGGTCTGTGCGTGCGGATCGGCGCCCTGCGCTGCCACAGCCAGGCCTTCACCATCAAGCTGAAAAAAGATGTGCCGCTGGCGGAGATCGAAGCGCTGCTGGCTGCCCACAACGACTGGGTAAAAGTGATCCCCAACGATCGCGATATCACCGCTCGAGAGCTGACTCCGGCTGCCGTTACCGGCACCCTCAGCATTCCGGTGGGTCGTCTGCGCAAACTCAATATGGGCCCTGAGTATCTGGCTGCCTTTACCGTGGGTGACCAGCTGCTGTGGGGTGCCGCCGAGCCGCTGCGCCGCATGCTGCGTATCCTGCTGGCGCGCTAATCCGCCACAGCAGCAGATACAACAAGGGCGGGGAGTCACACTCCCCGCCCTTTTTATTGCCAGTTTTTATAAGCCCTTTAGCAGGCTCTCACTCTTGCAGTCACTTAAAGCAGAATGCGCTGACAGCCGCTGTAGATCTCGGCCCGCCCGGGGCGGCAAAAACCCACCAGGGTGAGCCCGGTCTGCTCGGCCCGCTCGACCGCCAGTTCGGTGGCGGCGGAGATGGCGAGCAAGATCTCCACCCCGGCGCTGGCGCACTTTTGCACCATCTCGAAGCTGGCGCGGCTGGTCACCAGAATGGCGCCATCCCGCCGACCGCTGCGTTGCAGATGACCCACCAGCTTGTCCAGCGCAATATGGCGCCCCACATCCTCGCGAATGGCGAGAATGTTGCCTTCCCCGTCCAGATGCACCGCCGCATGGGTGGCGCCGGTGCGCTGGCCCAGCAGCTGGAGCGGGCGCAGCGCGCTCAGCACCTTGTCGATATGCCCTACCGCCAGACGCTGGCTGTCGGGCAAGCTTGGTTGGGTGCGGATCACCTGCTCCAGACTCTCGCTGCCACAGATGCCGCAACCGGTGCGCCCCGCCATGGTGCGCCGCTTCTCTTTGAGGCGATGGACGCAGCGATTGGCCAACGTGATATGCAGCTCAATCCCCTGACAGCCGTCGATCTGCTCGATATCGTGGATATCGAGCAGGCTGTCGATGATCCCCTCGGATAGCGAAAACCCGATGGCGAAATCCTCCAGATCGGAGGCCGAGCACATCATCACGCTGTGGGCGATGCCGTTGTAGACCAGCGCCACCGGCGTCTCGGAGGGGAGCGCCATTTCGCTGTCGCAGGTCAGCGCATCGGCGCGGTAGTGCACCACCTCGCGATGGATGGCGCAGCGGGCCAGTTCGTTCTGTTCGCTCTGTTCTCTCTGCTCGCTAAGCTCGCTCCGCGCCTCAAGCTCTATGGCCTCTCTCATGGTGCGACCCCGTCAATGATCTCGGGATCTCGGGCTGAAATACCGAGCCGCTTCATTTTCGAAAGCAAGGTGGTGCGCTTCATACCGAGGCGGTTGGCTGCCCCCCGCTCGCCAGCCACGATGCCGTTGCAGTCGCGCAGGGCCGCGATGATCGCCTCGCGCTCATCGGTCGGCCCCTCCTCGGCAAAGAGCGGCGTGGCGGGCTCGTCATACACCAGGGTCTCAATCTTGTGATAACCCTTGAGTGGCATCAGCTCATCGGGCGAGAGGTTGAGCACATGGCCGCGGGTCATCACCACGGCGCGCTCGATGACGTTCTCCAGCTCGCGGATATTGCCGTACCATGGGAGTGACACCAGCATTTTCATGGCATCGGCGGGGATCGAGGTGATGGTGCGGCGCATCCGCTTGGCAATCTTCTTGATGAAGAAGTTGACCAGCAGCGGAATATCCTCGCGCAGCGGCGGCAGCTCGATGGGAAAGACATTGAGGCGGTAGTAGAGATCGCTTCGAAAGCGCTTGTTCTTGACCATGGAGAGCAGATCGCAGTTGGTGGCGGCCACCAGCCGCACATCCACCGCTATTGGGTTGCTGTTGCCGACCCGCTCCAGCTCGTGCTCCTGCAATACCCGCAAGAGTTTGGGCTGCAAGTCCAGCGGCATATCCCCCACTTCGTCGAGGAACAGGGTGCCCTTGTGGGCCCGCTCGAAGCGGCCGATACGCTGGGTCAGGGCACCGGTAAAGGCCCCCTTCTCGTGGCCAAACAGATCGCTCTCGATAAGGCCGGTGGGGATGGCGGCGCAGTTCACCTTTACCATCTCGTGGTCGTGGCGGGCACTCAGGGCGTGAATGGCCTGGGCGATCAGCTCCTTGCCGGTACCGGTCTCGCCGAGGATCAGCACCGTGCTGTCGCTCTCGGCCACCAGCCGCACCTTCTCCAGCACGCTCTCCATCACCGCGCTCTGGTAGATGATGTGGGGGAACTCCCCCTGCATCTGCGGCTCGTTGATGCGAATGGTCTTCTCGCGGGCCCCCGTGGTGTTGGAGATCTCCTGCTGGGCCTGCACGTTGTTCATGGCAATGGCGGTGCGTGCCGCCACCTGCTCCAGCAGAGAGATATCGATATCGGCAAAGAAGTCGGCGTTGGGGTGCGAGAGGATCAACACCCCCAGCAGGTTGCCCCGATAGCGCAGCGGCAAAATGCAGGAGCTGTCGGCCTCGGGCGGCAGGATCTGGGAGGTAAAGCGGCAGCGATTGCTGCAACCGTGACCATGTTCGCGATAGACAAAAAACGGCTCGCTGTGGCCAAGGGCCCCCTGCAGGCACTTCTTTTCGAAACAGGAGTGATCGATGATGCCCGGCTGCTCGCTCTGGTGCTGATTGACCAGATAGCTTTTGAAGCTGTCGGAGGTGGCGTTGTACTCCGCCAGACACAAGCTGCTGATGCCGAAGTGGTGGTGCAGGATGGCAAACAGACTCTTGGGCAGCTCGGCGATGCGCACCAGTTTGATCACCGCGTTGGTCACATCCACCAGAATTTTGCAGCTGTCGCGCTCAAGGCGCAGGGAGTTGGCCTGCTCCAGGGTGCGCTCCTTGTCGAGCACGTTCTCCAGCGCAATGGCGATAATGGCCGCCAGCTGGGTCAGTTTGGCAAGGGTCTCCATGGTGAAGCTGTCGAGCTGGGTGTTGATAAACTCGACTCCACCCAAGTGGCTGCGGGCGGTGGTGATGGGGAGCTGGCAGTAGGAGCGCAGCCCCCCGTAGACCCCTTCGTCGTCCAGAGCCGGGCAGCGATTCTCAAAGCGGGCGGCAGCGAGAATGATGGCCTGTTCCGAGGTCTCTTTGGTAGGACGGGGGGAGAGGTGCAGCTCTGCCTTGGGGCAGACCAGATGCTTTGGGCCGGAATGTCCCATGAAGTAGAAAATGGCCTCCTCGTCCGCACCCATGTTGAGGATCAGGTTGACCCGGGTCACGCCGCCGAAGCTGGCATCTATCTTGTTGAGTTTGTGGATAAAATCATCGAGCGTCACGGCCGACAGGAGGGATTTGGAGAGCAGGAGGAAACCGTCGTCCCAGATGGGAGAGATCTCGTCCAGGGGGATGGCACTCACATTTAGCATTGCGGCCTCACGTTATATCGATTTAGTCACCAGTCAGGCTGTCCATGCCATCGCATCACGACAAGCATCCGTCACCAAAATAAATAGCCGCAGCCCGTAAAAGCGGCTGCCAATAAGAAAAGCGATGACGAAAATTGTCGCATGTTGCAATTCCAGAGTTGTTATTAACGAACGACAACAAAAAGTAACATCGTTATCGGGGGATATATTGGAATGGCGACTCATCATAGATGAGCTCAAATTTCATTACAATCCGATTTAATATATCTGATGGCCATATTTAACCGG
This sequence comes from Aeromonas sp. Y318-3, assembly GCF_027706185.1. NCBI lineage: Bacteria > Pseudomonadati > Pseudomonadota > Gammaproteobacteria > Aeromonadales > Aeromonadaceae > Aeromonas > Aeromonas sp. Y318-3. Next base: position 62,329 of record NZ_JAPDCN010000004.1, on the reverse strand, counting down.
TTATTTCATCAGTTCTTGATCTCAATTAAGGCGCCCGAAAAGTGGGCCGCCGTCAACTGTCAGATCTGCCTCTCCTCTTCGCTGACTGCGGAATTCGAGATGGCGTTTGCAACCCATCCATCGGCAGTTTATGAGGTGATGATCCGGCTATGGCAGCACTTCAGGCCACCGAAGATAAAGAGGGCCGACAAGCTCTGGAAGGCCATCAGCAGCCAGCTGGCGTTGTCGGCAAGCTCGGCGGTGACGCTCTGGTGCGTGAGGTAGATCAGCAGGGTGATCACCCCCAGCAGCAGGCCGTTGATCAAGGTGGTGGAGATAAACCCGATCAGCCAGGCACTGGAAATGCTCAAGGCAGAAAATACGCTGCTCATGGCAAGCCGTGCCGCCATAAAACAGCCGAAAAAACCGAAGCCAAGCAGAAATATCATCTCGTCGCGCCAAATATAGCAACCTATTCCCAGCAATATCGCCGCCAGATAGGTGCCAATATAGAAAAGTCCGAATAAGCGACCAATTTCATGTTGCATCATTTACTCCCCTTTTTTTGGGTAATAAAAGGGTGCCCGACTCGATAAATCCGAGTCGGGTTCCCTTATTTGTGCAGAACCTCTTTTTTAGGGCGATCAGCCCTTGGCTGCGCTGCGCAATTTCGCCTTGAGCGCGCTGTATTCAGTCTGGACGTACACTTCCGCCTCAGGCTGATTGTCGATGCGCTCGATCTTCACCGCGCAGTACTTGTACTCCGGCGTGTGGGAGACGGGATCGACGTGCTCGATGGTGAGCTCGTTGCAGGCCCCGATCCACCACTGGTAGGTCATGTAGACCACCCCGGCGTTGACCCGGTCGTTGTAGTTGGCCCGGGTGATCACCTTGCCACGGCGCGACGAGATCCAGACCAGCGCCTGATCCTTCACCCCAAGCTTTTTGGCATCGCTCGGGTGGATCTGCACATAGCCCGGCTCATCGGCCAGGGTCTGCAGCGCCGAGCAGTTGCCGGTCATGGAGCGGCAGGAGTAGTGACCCACCTCGCGCACGGTGGAGAGCACCAGCGGGTACTCGGCACAGGGCTGCTCCAGCGGCGGCCGCCACTCGGAAGCGATCAGCTGGCCCTTGCCGCTCGGGGTGGTGAACACGTTCCCCTCGAACAGGGTGCTGGTGCCCGGGTGATCCTCGGTCGGGCAAGGCCACTGCACGCTCTTGAGATCGGCCATCTTGTCGTAGCTGACCCCGGCATAGAGCGGGCAGAGCGCACGCATCTCGTCCCAGATCTCTTCGGTGTTGTGGTACTCCATGGGATAACCCATGGCTGTCGCCATCAAGGAGAAGATGGCCCAGTCCGGCTTCACGTTCTCGGGGGGCGTCACCGCCTTGTAGAAGCGCTGGAAGCCGCGATCTGCCGAGCTGTAGACCCCTTCGTGCTCGCCCCAACTGGTGGCGGGCAGAATGACGTCGGCCATCTCGGCGGTCTGGGTCATGAAGATATCCTGCACGATCACCAGCTCCATCCCCGCCAAAGTGCGGCGGAACTGAGCCAAGTCAGCTTCGGTCTGAGCCGGATCTTCACCGAAGATGTAGAAGGCCTTGCACTTGCCCTCCTCCACCTTGTGGCCAAGCTCCGTCAGGCGATAGCCGGGCTTTTGGGAGAGCGACTCCACGCCCCACGCCTTGGCAAACTTGGCGCTGATGGCGGGATCGGCCACCGACTGATAACCCGGGAACTGGTGCGGCAGCATCCCCATGTCACAGGTGCCCTGCACGTTGTTCTGACCACGTACCGGCCCGCAACCGGTACCGCGGCGACCAAAGTTGCCGGTCAGCAGCGCCAGACCCGCGAGCCCCTTGACCACGTCCACCGCCTGACCGTACTGGGTCACCCCCATGCCCCACAGGATCATGGAAGCAGGCGACTCGGCGTAGGTGCGAATGGCGGCGCGGATATCGGCGGCTTTCAGACCAGTGATCCCCTCCACATATTCCGGGGTGTACTTGGCCACCGTCGCCTTGAAGGTCTCGAACCCTTCGGTGTAGTTGGCGACAAATGCCTTGTTGTAGAGCCCTTCATTGATCAACACGTTGGCGAAAGCGTTAACCAGCGCCATGTTGGAACCGTTTTTGAGCGGCAGCCACTGATCGGCGATGCGGGCGGTCTCCACCATACGGGGATCACACACAATCACCTTGGCCCCGTTTGCCTTCGCCTTGAGGATATGGCGGGCGACGATGGGGTGAGAGTCAGCAGCGTTGTAACCAAACACCAGCAGGCACTTGGTCTCTTGAATTTCGGGAATGGCGTTGCTCATGGCGCCGTTACCTACAGTTGTCTCCAGACCGGAGACTGAGGGTGCGTGTCACACCCTCGCGCAGTGGTCGACGTTGTTCGTCCCAATCACCGCACGGGCAAATTTCTGCATCACATAGTTGGCTTCATTGCCGGGGCCACGGGCAGAGCCGGTGGTCATGATGGCGTCCGGGCCATATTTCGCCTTGATGGCAGAGAGACGGCTGCTGGCGAACTCGATCGCCTCATCCCAGGAGACAGCCTCGAATTTGCCACCGCGCTCGCGGCGGATCATCGGGCTCTTGAGACGGGGGGTCAGCAGGTTGGTGTCGTTCAAAAAATCCCAACCGTAATAGCCCTTGAGGCAGAGCTGCCCCTCGTTGGTCCGGCCGTTGGCGCCTTCGGCCCCCACCACCTTGTCGTTTTCAACCAGCAGGTTGATTTTGCAACCGGTGCCGCAATAGGGGCACACGGTAATGACTTTTTTCATGACTCACACTCTTGTTTGTTAACGAAAAACGGCTCGGCAAGCCCGCTCACACCCGCGCCGGCATCGCCAGCAGTGCCTCGGCACTGGCCAGCTGTTTCTGCCGGTTCAGGTTTTCAAGATGCTCCGGCGTGACCAGCCGCAGCGCCTGGGTCGGACACACCTCGACACAGGCCGGGCCCGCCTCGCGGTGACGGCAGAGATCGCACTTGAGCGCCTGCGCCTTGGTCTGCGGACGCTTGAAGAGCGAATCCACAGCCGGGGGCACCTCTTTGAGCACCACCGCCATGGCGCCGTAAGGACAGGCCACCACGCAGGACTTGCAGCCGATGCAGCGCTCCTGCAACACCTTGACGCAGCCATCCTCGCTGACGATGGCATTGTTCGGGCAGGCCATGGCGCACGGCTTGTCTTCACACTGGCGGCAGAGCACCGGCGTGGTCACCTTGCTGCCCACGATCACCTTCAGGCGCGGCTGAAAGTAGCTGTCCCTGGAGACCAGATGTCCATCCTCGATGGCAAGATGCAGGCCGCCCTCCCGCTCAAGGGTCCCGCTGCAAGACCCTGACTGGTGTGAAACGGCGCAGGCCACCTCACAGGTACGACACCCAATACAGAGACTGGGATCTGCAATCACGAAGCTGTTCATAGAGAGGGATCCTAAATGGTTCGTTACACCGGGCCGCCCGCCGACAGGCAAAGAGGCGGCCAGCCCCCCACAAAGCATTTATCAGACCAAAACGGGAGAATGGCGCGATAAAAATTCACAACCAACTGAAAATAAAGGAGTAATCAGCAAGAAGAACGTGCTGATTGCCACCTCTGACGAGGGTGACGACGGGGTGGGAAGTGTGATCGACACGACAAAAGTGACGAGCTCGACACCGGCTGACTAAGGTATTTCACCCTACCCTTTCAACTTAATTGCTCAAGCAACACCCAATCAATGACTAATTTGTTGATCCTGAACAGATTATGCGCCGATTGCCCTTTTTACCCCCTACCCGATTGGATAGCATGCTTCAGTTGGCAACCAGCTTCGTTGGGGGGATCATTTCATGCAGATACGCAACACAATCTCATGGATTCAAAAATAGACTGATGACTGAAACTTGGGGAGATTGAGGGATGGCTACGAAAACAATTTTTATAATACCAAGTTACAGTATTGGTACTCTCCATTTAAATAATTGTTAGCTTAAAATAGGAATCTGTATGACTAAAGAACAAGATTTAAATAGTCGAAATATACCTCTTCCAATTCAACGAGAAGTTAGACAGCGTTGTGGCTTCGGTTGTGTTATCTGCGGAATGCCATTGTATGAATATGAGCACATGGAGGAATGGGCTAACGTCAAACGCCATGTAGCTGAAGAGATAACTTTATTGTGTGATCAACACCACAGAGAAAAAACAGGTGGCCTACTCCCAAAACAAGTAGTACGTGATGCAAATCAAAATCCATTTAATCTTCGTAAGGGTGTATCTAAACCCTACAGCTTACATTTTTCCGGAAAAACAGCTGAAATTGAAATAGGTGGAAACAGCTTTACATGTAATGACCAAGGGTATGGAACCGCAATGGTACCTATTAGTGTTGATGGTACTCCCTTGATTGGCCTTATCATGGCGGATGGTCATCTACTTCTAAATCTAGTTATTTTCGATGAATTTAATGCACCAGTTCTTCATATAAAAAACAATCAACTATATTACTCAACAACCCCTTGGGACATACAGTTAATAGGTACAAAACTATCGATTCGTGAGGCGCACCGAAAGATACTGATTGAAATAGACTTCAAACCTCCGAACAAAGTAATTGTTAATCGTGGAAGATTTTTAAAAAATGGTGTAGAGATATTGGTTAGACCTCAAAACATATTAATCACAAACAACTCTACTTTAATTAGTGGTTGTCATGCACACAATTGTTATGGGGGACTAATAATCGGTCACCATGAACAACATCTAGGTGGTTTTATGGCTTTGGGCAACCTACCAAGGTATCTAGGTGATCGCACCGAAGCTCTTAAGTTTGAGAGAGAATCAATGGCTAGAATTGAAGACAGGAAAGCAATTGAAGTAGTTGATACCAACACTACTGAAACTTGATCTCTTATTATCACATTTTAAATTAGTGCCGTAGGGTGCAATAAGCGCAGCGCATTGCACCTTTTGCTTCTTTCAATATTTGGTGCAATTCACTTCGTTCATTGCACCCTACGATTATATTTTAATGGAGTAAGATTTGATGAATATAAAAATCCATAATGAACATAAAGATGACATCTTCAATGTACTTGTTGATAACCTTAGACAATTTAACTTTGATAAAATGGGTGAGGAACGCTCCCAACCTTTAATTATTGCCATTCATGATGATAATGACGAAGTTGTCGGTGGCATTGCCGGACGAACTATTTATCATCAACTGTTGATCGAAGTGCTTTGGGTACACAATGACAAGAGAGGACAGGGGCTCGGCATTCAATTAATGGAGATTGCTGAACGTGAGGCACAAAAACGAGGCTGTATTGCAGCTCAAGTCGACACTCTCTCATTTCAGGCACCCAAATTTTATGAAAAAATGGGATTTAAAATAGTCGGTAAAGTGAGCGGCGTAAAAAATAGTCCTGACCGCTACTTTTTATTGAAGCACTATCATGGATAATAATAATTACCGTAGGGTGCAATAAGCGCAGCGCATTGCACCTCTTGCCTCTTTTAATACTTGGTGCAATTCACTTCGTTCATTGCACCCTACATTTTTCTCCTTTAGCAAATAAAGACTCCATTGCTACCCAACGCTCTCCCCTTTGCCATCCTGCCAGCATTTAATTAGTGATTACTTTGTCGTCTATTTATTATCCATTTTGGTAAAAGAGAGTAGCCAAACCACTTCGCTAGATAAAACAAACAGTTGCCTGCATTACCGCGTTATATTTCAATCACCGGATAATTAATTCTCTTACTCAAATTGAACTTTTGATTATTTATAACTGAGCATAGTCCTGCAGAGTGTGTGTCATTATAAGCTTAATGACAGATGAACAGACTGTGTTCCATGACAAGCAGATCACTATTCCGTTAGCGCCCTTTCCCATCGCAATCCATTAATTTTCTCCCGATTAAATATCACGACTCTCTTGGTAGGTCGGGCAGCTGTGCGTTGGCAAACGTGTAAACATCAAACTGACAAGATGAACTCATGAACTGTGATAAACAACAAGCCATGTCCGGCGTTATGCTGGCGGCGATTGGCGTAGTCTATGGCGATATCGGCACCAGCCCGCTCTATACCTTGCGCGAGTGCCTGTCAGGTCAATTCGGGTTCGGCGTCGAGCCGGCCTCCATTCTCGGCTTTCTCTCGCTGATCTTCTGGCTGCTGATCCTGGTGGTGTCGGTCAAGTACCTCTCCTTTGTGATGCGGGCCGACAACGCCGGTGAGGGTGGCATTCTCACCCTGATGTCGCTGGCAACCCGCAACGCCTCCACCCGCTGGACACCGCTGCTGATCATCCTCGGCCTGATTGGCGGCAGCTTCTTCTATGGCGAGGTGGTGATCACTCCGGCGATGTCGGTGATGTCGGCCATCGAGGGTCTGAGCATTCTCACCCCCGCCCTCGACCCCTATATCGTCACTCTCTCGGTGCTGGTGCTGACCCTGCTGTTTGCCATCCAGAAACATGGCACCGCCATGGTGGGCAAGCTGTTTGCCCCCATCATGCTGATCTGGTTTATGACGCTGGCGGTGCTGGGGCTGCGCGGCATCATCCACAACCCCGAGGTGCTGGGGGCGCTCAACCCCATCTGGGCGGTGCGCTTCTTTATCCAGTACCAGACCACCTCCTTCTTTGCCCTCGGCGCCGTGGTGCTGGCCATCACCGGGGTGGAGGCGCTCTACGCGGATATGGGCCACTTTGGCAAAAATCCAATTCGCCTCGCCTGGTTTATCGTGGTGCTGCCCTCGCTGGTGCTCAACTACTTCGGTCAGGGTGCGCTGCTGCTAAGCAACCCCGCCGCCATTGCCAACCCCTTCTTCCTGCTCGCGCCGAAATGGGCGTTGGTGCCGCTGCTGCTGCTGGCAACCATGGCGACGGTGATCGCCTCGCAGGCGGTGATCTCCGGGGTCTTTTCGCTGACCCGTCAGGCGGTGCGGCTCGGTTATCTCTCCCCCATTCGCATCGTTCATACCTCCGAGCAGGAGTCCGGCCAGATCTATATTCCGGTCATCAACTGGATGCTCTATATCTCGGTGGTGATCGTCATCATGAGCTTCGAGCACTCCAGCAATCTGGCGGCGGCCTACGGCATCGCCGTGACCGGCACCATGGTGCTCACCTCCATCCTCTCCTGCTCGGTGGCCAAGAACAGCTGGTACTGGAACAAGTATCTGGTGGCTATCCTGTTTGCCGCGCTGCTCTGTATCGACGTGCCGCTGTTTGCCGCCAACCTCGCCAAGATCTTCTCCGGCGGCTGGCTGCCGCTCACCCTGGGCGCGGTGATGTTCACCGTGATGACCAGCTGGAAGAGCGAGCGTTTCCAGCTTATTCGCCGCCTGAACGAGCACGGCAACTCCCTTGAGCCGATGATCGCCTCGCTGGAGAAATCCCCGCCGACCCGGGTGGCCGGCACTGCGGTCTATATGTCGCGGGTGGTCAATGTGATCCCTCATGCGCTGCTCCATAACCTCAAGCACAACAAGGTGCTGCACGAGCGGATCATCCTGCTCACCCTGCGGGTGGAGGATATGCCCTACGTCCACAATGTGCGCCGGGTCTGCATCGAGCAGCTCTCCCCTACCTTCTGGCGGGTGGTGGCAAGCTACGGTTGGCGCGAGACCCCGAACGTGGAGGAGATCTTCCACCGCTGCAACGCCGAGGGGCTGAGCTGCCGGATGATGGAGACCTCGTTCTTTATGGCCCACGAGTCGCTCATCATGAAAGACCGCCCCTGGTATCTCTATCTGCGCGGCAAGCTCTTTATGCTGCTGCAGCGCAACGCCCTGCGCGCCCCGGATCAGTTCGAGATCCCGCCCAACCGGGTCATCGAACTTGGATCCCAGGTGGATATCTGATGGCGGGTTGATGGCCTCTTGATGGCATAAAAAACGTCAGCAAATAGAGAGGGAGGCATTGGCCTCCCTCTCTTGTTTCCGTTAACCCCCATTACCGGCCCCTCATCCCCAGCCCTTCTCCCGCAAGGGGAGAAGGGAGCAAACCACGGCAAATCGAACCAGCTCATTTCCCCTCACACAACAGCCGTAGGGTGCAACAAGCGCAGCGCCGTGCACCACGAACATATTTTGATAGCGGTGCAATTCACTGCGTTCTTTGCACCCTACTTATGCTGCGTTTTCCAAGGTGACGAACCCTCCCGGCGGCTTCGTCACAAGTGACGAACGTCACAGTTCGACAGCCATACCAGCCCTTTCACTCAACCATGTAAATATTTTTATTTATTTAAAAACAGACACTTAAAATCAATTTTACTGCAAAAACCATTCTGGCCCGTATCTTGCCAACCTGCCCCTACTTTCTCCGTTCGCGACACGACAAGGTAGGCTATGAACCGCTTCGTTATCGCTGACCCCAAGCTTTGTATCGGCTGTGGCACCTGTATGGCGGCCTGCAGCGAGGTACACAAGGCGCAAGGTTTGCAGCAAGCCCCCCGTTTAACCGTTATGCGACACGAGCAGGCGACCATGCCGGTTCAGTGCCGTCACTGTGACGATGCCCCCTGCATCAAGGTGTGCCCGGTCGAGGCCATTCGCCAGACCGGCGATTGCGTGCAACTCAACGAGTCCCTCTGCATCGGCTGCAATCTCTGCGCCGTGGCCTGCCCCTTTGGCGCCATCCAGAGCGGCGGCAGCCGTCCGGTGGCCGTGTCCACCAGTTACGACACCTATATCCCCTGCTCCATCCGATCCAGCAACCCCTCCACCTCCGCCGGCCTGCGCTGCTTTGGCGAGGATCTGCTGAGCTGGGAACCGGGGGTGCGCAGCATCGCCGTCAAGTGCGACCTGTGCGAGTTTCGCACCGATGGCCCGGCCTGTGTCGGTGCCTGCCCCTCCCAGGCGCTGAAGCTGGTCAATGACGGCGACACCGAACGCGCCGCCCGTATCCGTCGCCAGCAAGCGGCCGATACCAACCCGCAAGGGGCCTCTGCCTTCTCGGCGCCAGCCACGGCGCTCCCTGCATCCGATTTATCCACCACTGAGGGAGTTCGCTGATGTTGTCCCCCTTTGTTATGGCCACGCTCCTGCTCTTTTTGCTGGGTGCTGCCGCCGGTTTGCTCCTGCAAAAGCTGCCCGCACTGGCCAACCGCCTCAATAGCGGCTTTGCCCTGTTGGGGTCACTCGCGGGTCTGGTCGCCGCCATCCAGATCTTTGCCCAAGGCGCCCCCATCGACGGCCAGCTCTGGCTGCTGGGCTCGGTGCACCTCGATATGCTCTCCGCGCTGATGCTGCTGGTGATTAGCACCGTCGGCGTCGCCGTCGCCCTCTACTCCTTTGCCTATATCCGCGAGTATCAGGGCAAGGGGGATGTGGCCATCGGCGCGCTGATGAACCTCTTCCTCTTTGCCATGGTGGGCATGGTACTGGCCGACAACGCGCTCGGTTTCTTGCTCTGCTACGAGCTGGTGACCCTCACCACCTACTGGCTGGTCAAGACCAACCCGGATGCTGCCAAACAGAGCCGTCTCTATCTGGTGATGAACCATATCGGCATGGCGCTGGTGCTGATCGCCTTCTGGCTGCTCTGCCGCGAAAGCGGCTCGCTGGAGTTCGCTGCACTGCGCGAGCACCATCTGGCGGGCGCTTTGGCCTCTCTGGTGTTCCTGCTCAGCTTCTGCGGCTTTGGCCTGCGCGCCGGTTTCGTGCCGCTGCACGGCTGGCTGCCGGTGGCCGAGCCCGTTGCGCCGTCCCATATCTCGGCGCTGATGTCCGGCGTGATGGTGAAGCTGGGCCTCTTTGGCATCTTGCGGGTCAGCATCGATTTTCTCGGCGCCAGCCAGCTCTGGTGGGGCTATGTGGTGCTGATCTTCGGCGCCTGCTCGGCAGTGCTCGGGGTACTGTTTGCGCTGGCCGAGCATGACCTCAAGCGGCTGCTCGCCTACCACACGGTGGAGAACATCGGCATCATCCTGATGGGGATGGGGATCGGCATGGTCGGCATCGCCAACCAGCAGCCGGCGCTGGTGTTGCTGGGGCTGCTCGGTGCCCTCTATCACCTGCTCAACCACGCCATCTTCAAGAGCCTGCTCTTTATGGGTACCGGCTCGGTGATGTTCCGTCTGCACACCCGCGATATGGACAAGATGGGGGGGCTCGCCAAGCTGATGCCCTGGACCGCGCTGGCGTTCCTCATCGGCGCCATGGCCATCTCGGCGCTGCCGCCGCTCAACGGCTTTGTCAGCGAGTGGTTTATCTATCAATCCCTGCTCTCCATGACCAAACTCGGCACCTCTGTCGTTGCGCCGCTCGCGGTAGTGATGCTGGCGGTGACCGGCGCCATGGCGGTGATGTGTTTCGTCAAGGTGTACGGCATCTGCTTCTGCGGCGCCCCGCGCAGCGAGAAAGCGAGTCACGCCCGCGAAGTGCCGGGCGCCATGGTGGCAGGCACCCTGCTGCTGGCCGCCGTCTGTCTGGTGCTGGGTCTGGGCGCCCCCTGGATTGCCCCCCATATCGCCAGCTATGGCCAAGCCTTGGTCAGCGGCCAAATGAACGTGGCCACTGGCGCCACCCTGCTGCCGCTGGATAGCAGCCAGGCGATCCTCTCCCCGCCCGTTATCGCCATCACCTTGCTGGGGCTGTTCCTCATTCCGCTGCTGGTACTGGCCATCTTCAAGGGGCCCAAGCTGGGTCGTCGTCACGCCGGCACCCCGTGGGCCTGTGGTTACGCCTACGAGGAGCGCATGAGCCTCACCTCGGGCGGTGTCACCCACACCTTGCGCCAACTCTGCGCGCCGCTCTATCGCAAGCAGCCGCAGCTCGATCTGGCCACCGCCCTGCACGGGGTGAGCGATACCAGCGGAATGACCGGCTGGCTGCTACACGCCATTGTGCTGGCGCTCTTTATCCTGATGGCTGTAGGAGTCTGATATGCCTGTTCTTGAAATGCCGAGCTGGGGCATGGTTGCCCTCGCCCTGACCCAGGCCATCGCCATGCTGGCGCTGGCGCCGCTCGCCACCGGTTTCAACCGGGTGCTGCGGGCCAAGATGCACTCCCGTCAGGGGCCGGGCCTGCTGCAGGATTACCGGGATATCGCCAAGCTCCTGCGCCGTCAGGAGGTGACCCCCGAGCCTGCCGGCATCATCTTCAACCTGATGCCTACGCTGCTCATCGCCGCCCTCTTGCTGGTGGGGATGGCGCTGCCGACCCTGACTCATGAGTCCCCCTTCCCCATCGCCGGGGATCTCATCACCGATATCTATCTGTTCGCCATCTTCCGCTTCTTCTTCTCCCTCTCGGGGCTCGACAGCGGCAGCATGTTTGCAGGTATTGGTGCCCGCCGCGAGCTGACTCTCGGCATTCTGGTGGAGCCCATTCTGGTGCTCGCCTGCTTCATCATGGCGATGATGGTGGGCAGCTCGGATCTGGGCAATATCAGCAACTATGTAGCGACCCAGCCACTGGCCGCTCCCATCGCTACCCTCTTGGCGGGTGCCGCCTGCGCCTTCGCGGTGTTTGTCGAGATGGGCAAGCTGCCCTTTGACTGCGCCGAAGCCGAGCAGGAGCTGCAGGAGGGGCCGCTCACCGAGTACTCCGGTGCGGGGCTGGCCTTGCTCAAGCTCTCCATCGGCCTCAAGCAGCTGGTGGTGGTGCAGCTCTTTCTGGTCATTTTCCTCCCCTTCGGCAAGGCGGCCAACTGGAGTCTGCCTGCGCTCATCGGCGCGGCGCTGATCCTCGCCTGCAAGCTGCTGGTGGCCTTTTTGCTGGCCGGCATCATCGAAAACGCCATGGCCCGTACCCAGTTCGTGCGCACCCACAAGCTCACCCGCTACGGGTTGGGGCTGGCCCTGCTGGCGCTGCTCGCCTATCTGGTCGGGATCTGAATCATGCCCGCCAGCACAGCAACTTTTTCCGATTTCATCATTTGTGAATGCTCATTCCCGAACATTAAAGTGAGAACTGCATGACCATCGCCATTTCGGATCGCATCGGCTGCGACTACATCCAGCAGGTGCGAGCACAACTGCCCCACGCCATCGTCGACGAGGAGTGGCAAACCGCCGATCAGGCCACCATCACCGTCAAGCCCACCAGTCTGGTCGAGACCGCCAGCCTGATCTTCCATCAGCTGGGGGGCTGGCTTCCGCTATCCTTTGCCAATGACGAGCGCAGCCTCAACGGCCACTTCGCCGTCTACCACGTCTTCTCCATGGAGGGCGACACCAAGTGCTGGATCACCGTCAAGGTGCTGGTGGATGCCGATACCCAGGAGTACCCCTCCATCACCCCGACCATTCCGGCGGCGGTGTGGGGCGAGCGGGAGATCCGCGACATGTACGGCCTGCGCGCCATCGGTCTGCCGGACGAACGCCGTCTGGTACTGCCGGATGACTGGCCGGAGGATATCCACCCCCTGCGCAAAGACGCCATGGATTACCGTCAGCGCCCGATGCCCACCACCGACACCGAGACCTACCCCTTCGTCAACGAGCTCGGCAGTGATGCCAACCGCATCGTGCCGGTCGGTCCGCTGCACATCACCTCCGACGAACCGGGCCACTTCCGTCTGTTCGTCGATGGTGAAGACATCATCGATGCCGACTACCGCCTCTTCTATGTCCATCGCGGCATGGAGAAGCTGGCCGAAACCCGCATGGGCTACAACGAAGTGGCCTTCCTGACCGACCGGGTCTGCGGCATCTGCGGTTTTACCCACAGCGTCGCCTACACCACCTCGGTGGAGAACGCCATGGGTATTCCGGTACCCGAGCGGGCCAAGATGATCCGCGCCGTGCTGCTGGAGGTGGAGCGCCTGCACAGCCATATCCTCAACATCGGCCTGTCGAGCCACTTCACCGGTTTCGACACCGGCTTCATGCAGTTCTTCCGGGTGCGGGAGAAATCCATGACCCTGGCCGAGCTGCTGACCGGCGCGCGCAAGACCTACGGCCTCAACCTGATTGGCGGGGTACGCCGCGACATCTTCAAGGAAGATCGCATCAAGGGTGCCCAACTGGTGCGGGAACTGCGTGATGAGCTCAAACCCCTGGTGGCCATGCTGCTGGATACCGCCAACATCTCCTCCCGCCTCATCGGTATCGGCAAGCTCGACCCGCAAATTGCCCGCGATTTCAGCTGCGTCGGCCCCATGGTGCGGGCGAGCGGCTTCAAGCGTGACGTGCGCCGGGTTCACGACTTTGCCGGTTACCGCGAGCTGCCGATGGAGATCCAGACCAAGGCGGGTTGCGATGTGCAATCCCGGGTGCTGGTGCGCATCCACGAGCTCTACGACTCCCTCGACATGATTGAGTTCGGCCTGGAGCACCTGCCGGAAGGGCCACTGCTCACCGAAGGCTTCACCTACCAGCCGGGCAAGTTTGCGCTGGGCTTTACCGAAGCGCCCCGCGGCGAGAACGTCCACTGGAGCATGACCGGGGACAACCAGAAGCTGTTCCGCTGGCGCTGCCGCGCCGCCACCTACGCCAACTGGCCTGCTCTGCGCTACATGCTGCGCGGCAATACCGTGGCGGATGCGCCGCTGATCATCGGCAGTCTGGATCCCTGCTACTCCTGTACCGACCGGGTCACCCTGGTCGACCCCAAGAAGGGCAAATCCACCGTGGTCTCCTACAAGGAGATCGAGCGCTACGGCATCGATCGCAGAAACTCTCCGCTGAAATAAGGGGTCATCATGATCAAGCTGTTCAAGACCATCCTCAAGGCTGGCACCCCGACCGCCAAGTACCCCTTCGCCCCATACGAGGTGAACCGGGATTTTCGCGGCAAACCCAAATATCAGGCGGATCAGTGCATCGCCTGCGCCGCCTGCACCAAGGCCTGCCCGGCCAATGCGCTGGTGATGGAAGTGGATATGGAGACCGGCGAACGGCGCTGGGAGATCTCCATGGCGCGCTGCATCTTCTGCGGCCGCTGCGAGGAGGTCTGCCCGACCCGCGCCATCGCCCTCTCCCCCGAGTTCGAACTGGCGGTGACCAACAAGGCGGACCTTTATGAGGAGGCCCGCTTCGCGCTGGCCCCCTGCACCCTGTGCGGCACCTACTTTGCCCCGAGCAAGCTGGTGGCACTGGTGGAGGACACCCTCAAGCAGGCAGGCACACCGCTCGCGACCCCTGAGCGACTTCACCACTGCCCCGACTGCAAACGAAAACAGAGCATGCTGAGCCAGCCTGACTCGGCCCTGATCACACCGATAGCCACACAACAGGAGTGGATGTGATGAGCAAGATCAAAGGCATAGAACCGGTTGTCGGCCATGCCCATACCCGCGCCGTGCCGCTGGCACAGGATCCCGAGATCACCAAACTCAAGAAGACCCTGCTCAAGGACATTCGCCGCTCGGCCTATGTCTACCGGGTCGATTGCGGCGGCTGCAACGCCTGCGAGATCGAGATCTTCGCCACCATCACCCCGCTGTTCGATGCCGAGCGTTTCGGCATCAAGGTGGTCGCCTCCCCCCGCCACGCCGACATCCTGCTCTTTACCGGCGCGGTGACCCGGGCGATGCGGGTGCCGGCCCTGCGCGCCTACGAGGCGGCGCCCGATCCCAAGATCTGCATCGCCTACGGCGCCTGCGGCTGTGACGGCGGCATCTTCCACGACCTCTACTGCGTTTGGGGCGGCACCGACAAGATCGTGCCGGTAGATGTCTATATCCCCGGCTGCCCTCCGACACCGGCGGCTACCATCTACGGCTTTGCCGTGGCGCTCGGTCTGCTGGAGCAGAAACTCAAAGCCACCAGCCACGAGGTGCAACCGGGTGAGCGGGTCGAACTGCGCCACACCGGCATCCCCAATGAAATCCGGGTGATGATCGAGCGCGAAGCGCGCCGCATGGCCGGTTATCGGCAGGGGCGGATCATCGCCGACGAGTTTATGGCCCTGCTTGAAGGGGCGACCCAGCAGGATGTGGATCTGCGCATCCAGAGCTACCTCGATCAGCACGACGATCCGCGCCTCTCGGAGATCGTCAACAACCTCGCAAACGCCTGCCTCAACCGGGCGGCCGGCAAGGGAGAGGCGGTACATGGCTGACGAGGTTTTTTTCTACCGCCTCTCGCGCAAGTTCGTCGACGAGCAGTTCGACGTCCCCGAGGAAGCCAAAGAGGTGATGTACTACAGCCTCGCCATCGGCCACCATCTCGGCATCGTCGATTGCCTGCGAGCAGACCTGGTCTGCTCGCTGACCGGTTATCGCGACTGGGTAGCCAAGCTGCCAGAGGGGAGTGAAGCGCGCCGCAAGATGGAGGGATTTCTCACCTTTGGCGAGATCACCATCTATCGCGAGCACTGCCATATGCTGGCCTGCGCCTTCGACCGACTGCGCAAAGCCGACAATCTGCTCGATGAGCAGGAGCTGGGCTGGACCAATACCTTTATGGATCAGCTCACTGCCCTCTTTAACGACCCCCATATGTACCTGATGGTAAGGAGCCGCTGATGGGCTGCAATCTCGTGTTGACCGTGGGCAATGCCATGATGGGGGACGACGGTGCCGGCCCCTATCTCGCCGACAAGCTGCAGGCCGCACCCCTGCCCGGATGGATCCATATCGACGGCGGCATCGCGCCGGAAAATGTGGTCTACAAGGTGCGGGAGCTACAACCGGAGCGGGTGGTGCTGGTGGATGCCGCCGAGATCGGCGAGAAGGCGGGAACCCTGCAGGTGATCCCCCCCGAGACCATCGCCGAGATGTTTATCTTCTCGATCCACAATATGCCACTCAATTTCCTGATCGACGAGCTCAAGACCTTTGTCCCCGAGGTGATCTTTGTCGGGGTACAACCGGCCATCGTGGCGTTCTCCTTCCCGATGACCGAGATGGTGAGCGAGGCGATGGATTATCTTTATCAGCATCTTGATGCCGCCAGTGACACCAGTCTGTTAATAGATAAACTGGATCAGTGGAATATTGCCAACGCCAACCGGTGATTATTTATCGAGTTGTTAACGACCGTTATTGACCAACGGTTACGGCAATGTGATCGAGGCCCGATGTTAAATTAAAAACATCGGGCTAATTGTGCTGAACTTGATATAAAACAAGGTTCTTTGATTTTTTCAAAAAATCGCTAACTCTCGCTTTTTTATGACAAAAAAAGCGTTGCCAGTCACAGAATTTTGCCACAAAATGGCGACCGTTACGGAAGTTGATGGGGTCTGGTGGCCTCCTCGGTCTTCAAAACCGATGTGAGCCGAGAAGGCTTTGGCAGGTTCGATTCCTGCCTCTTCCGCCAAATTTATCTATTGAACAAATACTCTCTCGCTGAATTTTTCGGCCTGGATGTTATTTCCATTGTTTGTTCAATATGTTTGAAGTAATACCTTAAAAAAGGTGCTTGCCGCTTGCCAATATAATCCGAACTCAGGTTATCTCGCTGGCCAAAAATTAATTTATCAGCATCGATGCAGCATTAATTTATACCCGCTCATTGATGCACCCAGTTTGCACTCATCCGCAAATCGCCAGCAGTGCCATAACCCGTCAGCTCGGCCTCTCTATCGGCAAACCGGTGCGCATCCCGAACCCACGCACTGCACTGGTAATCCCATGCCGAACTCGTCTCACGCGCCAGCCATCCCCCATCGCCAGCCCGCATCAGGTACGGCTGCCGACGATTCACTGCCAGATTCACAGCAACAGCCCAGCCAGCAACAAACGCGCCGTCTGCCCCAAGTGGAACAGCTGCTGCAGCAACCCTTTCTCGCCGGGTTTATCGAGGCGCTGAGCCGCCCGCTGGTGACTCAGGCGGTGCGCGACACCCTGAGCGAGCTGCGCCAGAGCGAAGATTTTCGCCAGCACGGCGTCGCCCCCGGGCAGATCGAGGCGCTGATTGCCAAACGCTGCCGACAGCAGTTGCGCCAGCGTCAGACCCGGGTGATCAACGCCACCGGCACCCTGGTGCATACCAATCTGGGGCGCTCGCCATTAAGTCACGAGCTGTGGGACGAGGTGCGTGACCTCAACACCGGCTACAACAATCTGGAGCTGGATCTCGCCACCGGCAAACGCGGCGGACGCAAGGGGCTGATCGCCCCCCTGCTCCGTTGCCTCACCCAGGCCGAGGATTCGCTGGTGGTCAACAACAACGCCGCCTCGCTCTTTTTGCTGCTGCAGGAGGTGGCCAAAGGGCGCGAGGTGATCGTCTCGCGCGGCGAGCAGATCCAGATTGGCGGTGGCTTTCGCATTCCCGACATTCTGGCCCTCTCCGGCGCCAAACTGGTGGAGGTGGGCACCACCAATATCACCACCGCCAAAGATTACCTCGATGCCATCACCGATCAGACCGCGCTGGTGCTGATGGTGCACAGATCCAATTTCGCCATTCGCGGCTTTACCGAATCCCCCGATATTGGCGAGGTGGCCCGCGCCCTGCCCGAACATGTAGTGCTGGCGGTGGATCAGGGCTCGGGCTTGACCAGCGAAGAGTTTGCGCCGGACGAAACCTCGGTACGCCAGTACATCAAGGCGGGAGCGGATCTGGTCTGCTATTCCGGCGACAAGCTCTTGGGCGGCCCGCAATCGGGCATCATCAGCGGCCGCAGCGACCTTATCAAGCGGCTGGAAAAACACCCCATGATGCGTACCTTCCGCCCGAGCCGCATCGTCTACTCCCTGCTCGAACGCCTGCTCATCCACAAGCTCAACAAATCTCCCATCGGCGAGGGTATCGCCCAGCGCACCCTGAGCAACCCGGCTGCCATGCAGGCGAGAGCCTCCCGGCTGATGGCCGCCCTGCCCGGCTGCTTTGTGCCGGTTCCCGCCCAGCTGGTGGTAGGTGGCGGCACATTGCCGGACGAGTTCTATCCGGCGCCCGCGCTCGAGTGCACCGACCCGCGTCCGGCCCAGCAGCTGCTCGATGATTTGCGCGACCTGCCGGTGCCGGTCATCGCCACCGTGCGCCAGCAGAAGGTGCTGCTCAATATGGCCACCCTGCTGCCGACCGAGATGGAATTGCTGATCGCCCAACTCAGGGAGTTGCTGCTGCCCGCCCCGTTCAATACAACAAATGCGAGCGAGGAGCTTTGATCCCATGACCCCCTATCGCGCCGTTATCGGCCTTGCCGGCCACGTGGATCATGGCAAAACCCTGCTGATCAAGACCCTCACCGGCATCACCACCGCCCGCGCCCACGAGCAGGCTATCGGCATGACCCAGGATCTCGGCTTTGCCCACTTCGACGACGGTCAGGGCAACACCATAGGCGTCATCGACGTGCCCGGCCACGAGCGCTATATCCGCAATATGGTGGCGGGGCTCTGGAGTCTGGATCTGGTGCTGCTGGTGATTGCCGCCGACGAGGGGTGGATGCCGATGACCGGCGATCACCTGCGCCTGCTCAAGGCGATGGGGGTACCGCGCCTGCTGGTCTGCATCAACAAGTGCGATCTGGTCTCCCCAGACGAGCTTTTGCTGTTGGAGGAGAGCCTGCTGGAGCGGGTGATGGACGAGAGCGGCATGGTGCCCGATATCGTCAGCGTCAGCGCCAAAACCGGCGCCAATATGGCCGCCCTGCACACCGCCATCGTGCGCCAGCTTGCCGAACTGCCAGCCTCACAAGCGGCTCGCGAACAGAGCGCCCCGCGCCTCTATGTAGACAGGGTCTTTACCGCCAACGGCACCGGTACCGTGCTCACCGGCACCCTGCAGCAGGGCCGCCTCAAGGTGGGGGACAAGCTGCGCCTCTACCCTGCCGATCGGGAGGTGCAGGTGCGCTCCCTGCAGGCCTATCACCAGAGCGTCGACGAGATCGGCGCCGTCTGCCGGGTAGCGGTGGGCCTGAAAAAAGTACCTCACAAGGAGGTGGCCCGCGGCCACTGCCTGACCAGCGCTGTCGGCCAGTGCGAGGCGGCAACCCACCTTATCGTGCGACTAAACGCCGAGAGCCTGAGCGGCAAGGCGCTACGCCCCTCTCTGCACAACAAGGAGGTCGAAGTCGCCCTTGGCAGCTGGCATGGCCGAGCCCGTTTTGTTCCCATCAAGGATACCCGGCTGGCGCGGCTGATCTTTACCAGCCCCATCCCCTGCTTCTTTGGCCAGCCGCTTGCCATCATTCGCCACGGCAGCAGCGAACTGCTGCACGGCGCCCGCATCGTCTGGTGCGGCGACATCCATCCTGCCAGGCGCAAGGCGCTGCACGCCCTGCTGGGCGAGCTGCCTGATGACTTGGAGCGCTACAACCCGGCCACCTTGCAGCTGGGGCTCAATGGCTATGTGCTGGCCAGCCGCTTTGACCAGCGGCCAGAGCAGGTCACCCCCCTCGGTGAGTGGCTTCTGGATAACTGCTGGCTGGCCCAAAGCCGCGACCAGCTGCTCGCTACGCTGGCCAGCGAACCGCTGAGTGCCGCCGAGCTGGCAACCCGCTTTGGCATCGCCCTGCCGGTCATTCAGGCCCTGCTCCAGCAGCTCAAGAGCGAGCAGCTTGTTCGCCTGCACCATGACAAGTGGCAGCAGGGCAGCGGCGAGTCGGAAGATGATCTGGGGGAAGAGGCGCAGCTGGTGCTCAAGGTGGTGCGAGATCAAGGCAAGGAGGGGTACGAGCCCGGTAAACTGGGCCCCGGCGGCGTGGAGCTGGATCCCTTTATCACCCGCCAGCTGCCCGCGGCCCTGCAGCAGGGCCTGCTACAAAAAGGCGCGTTGCAAAAGCAGCTGCGCAATCTGGCGCGACTCAAGTATCTGGTGCAGCTCGATGGCCCCATCTACTACGACGCCGAGCTTTACAACCAGATGGTCGCCGCCGTGCTGGCGGGCCAGCAGGTGGGAGATCTGATCGACATGGCATCCCTCAAGGAGATCACCGGCTTGTCGCGTAAATACGCCATTCCGTTCTGCCTGCGCATGGAGATGGATGGCTGGGTGCGGCGCGAGGAGAACGAGCGCCGGGTGCTGCGTTTACCGCAGACTCAAGATGAGATGGAGCCGGCATGAGCGCCACCATCGCCCCCTCTGTCTCTGCCAATCCTGTGGCCAACCGGCTGCGCCGCGAATTTCATATCGACGGCATAGTTCAGGGGGTCGGCTTTCGCCCCTTCGTCTATGGGCTGGCGCTGCGCCACAGCCTTGCCGGTTATGTACTGAACGATGCCAACGGCGTCACCATCGGCGCCGAAGGATCGCCCGAGCAGCTGGCCAGCTTTGCCCGCGAACTGCGGGAACTGGCGCCGCCCTTAAGCCGTATCGATCATTTCAGCGAGCGGGAACTGCCCCTCGCTCATGATCCCGACTTCGATGGCCAATTTCATGGCCAGTTTCGAATTAAAGCCAGCCAGCAGCAGAGCGCGGCCACGGTCGCCATCTCGCCGGATCAGGGGATGTGCGAGGCATGCGCCAACGATGTGGCCAATCCCAACGATCGCCACCACCACTACCCCTTTACCAACTGCACCCACTGCGGCCCGCGCTACACCATCATCCGCCGCCTCCCCTACGACAGACCCCATACCGCCATGGCGGGCTTTGCCATGTGCCCGCGCTGTGCGGCGGCCTATGAAAACCCGCTGGACAGACGCTACCACGCCCAGCCGGTGAGCTGCCCCGAGTGCGGACCTCATCTCAGCTGGCGAAATGGCCACGGCGATGCGCTGGCCGAGCGCGAGGATGCCCTGCAAGCAGCTGCAAACGCCCTGCAAGCAGGCAAGCTTATCGCGGTCAAGGGGATGGGGGGTTATCACCTGATGTGTGATGCCCGCAATGAACAGAGTGTTGCCAGATTGCGAACGCTCAAACGGCGCGCGCGCAAACCGCTGGCGGTGATGATGGGCTCCCTTGCCGAGGCCAAACTGCATGTCACCGGCTGCGAAGCAGAGTGGAAGCTGCTCGCCTCTCAGGCCAGACCCATCGCCTTGCTGCGCAAGCGCGAAAACGATGATCGGCCGTCAGAATCCCAACTGACAACCGCGCCGCTGGCCGAGAGGATCGCCCCCGGCATCCCCTACCTTGGCATCATGCTCCCCTATACCCCGCTCCATCAGCTACTGCTGGATGCCTGCGCCATGCCGCTGGTGGCCACCAGCGCCAATGGTCGCGGCAGCCCGATCCTTATCGAATGCGAGGCGGTGGTCAGGGAACTCGGCAGCGAGATTGACGGCATCCTGGATCACAACCGCCCAATCCTGCACCCCTGCGACGACAGTCTGGTGCAGTGGGCGGGCGGGCGACGCCAGACGTTGCGCCTCGCCCGAGGCTATGCCCCCTGCACCCCCAGCCTGAAAGAGGCGGTCAGGGTGCCGCTCTTGGCGGTCGGGGCGCAGCAGAAGAACCAGCTGGCGCTCGCCTTCGGCCGCCAGCGCATCTACAGCCCCTATATCGGCGATCTGCACAGCCTGCCGATGCAGGAGCACTTCGAGCAGACCCTGGCCACCTTTCGCGAACTCTACGACCTCAAGCCAGAACTGCTGGTCTCGGATCGCCACCCCGGCTACCTCAGCCATCAGTGGGCCAAGGGCTATTGCCAGGATCAGGGTGCCACCCACCTCGAGGTGCAGCACCATCACGCCCACCTGCTGGGGGTGATGGCCGAGCACGACATCACGGGCCCGGTGCTGGGTGTTGTCTTCGATGGCACCGGCCTTGGCGATGACGGCACCCTCTGGGGCGGCGAGCTGCTGATCGCAGACGTTCAGGGCTTCGATCGTGTTGCACACCTCGCGCCTTTCAAGCTGATCGGCGGCGAGGCGGCCATTCGCGAGCCGGTGCGTCAGCTGCTGGGGCTGCTGTTTGAATCGCACAGCCCTGAGGAGATCAGTGCCCTCGATATTCCGTTGATCAAGCAACTGCCCCTTAAGCGGATCAGCAACCTGCACCAGCTCTGGCATCTCGGTCGCAACGCCCCCTACACCAGTTCCATCGGTCGACTGTTCGATGCGGTGGCTGCGATCTTGGGAGTGATCGACACCCCCGATTACGAGGGCGAAGCGGGGCTCTTGCTGGAGGCGGCTGCCTTGCAGCTGGCCCCTGATGAACAGCCCTTACCCCTTGCCTTTGATCTCAGCCAATCAGCGGAAGGGCCGCTGCAGATCGAGTGGGCCGAGCTCATCAATACCCTTGTCAGCGAGCGGCGCCAAGGCACCTCCACCGCCAGCCTGGCCGCCGGTTTTATCCGCGCCATCAGCAATCTGGTGGTTGCCCTGGCCGAACGCTTCCCCGGCTATCCGGTGGCGCTCGGGGGCGGCGTCTTTCAAAACCGGGTGCTGATGGATCAGCTGGTTCCCGCGCTCGAAGCGGCTGGCCGGCAGGTATTGACCAGCGAAACCCTGCCGCTCAATGACGGTGGCATCGCCGCCGGTCAGCTCTGGTTTGCCATCCACCATCTTGCCACGCATCAGCCTGTAACAACCGGTTGTGCCACCTTGTCGGAGTCCTGAAATTCATGTGTCTATCCATCCCCTCTCAGGTGGTGCAACTGCACCCCGAAGATAACTGCGTCACCGTCGACACCCTGGGGGTGCAGCGGCGCGTCAGCTGCATGCTGCTCGAGGAGCCCCTCCAGGTGGGCGACTATGTGCTGCTCCATATCGGCTTTGTGATGAGCAAGATTGACGAAGCGGAGGCGCAGGCCAGCCTCGAGAGCTTCCGCCAGATGGTGGCCCTGATGCCCAAACAGGATATCTTGCCATGCTGACCTTGAATGACCTGTTCCAGGGCTTTCGCCAGCCCGAAGTGATCCGCGCCCTCGCCGCCCAAATTTCAGAACTGGCTAAGGATCTGCCCGAACCACTGCGGGTGATGGAGGTGTGCGGCGGCCATACCCACACCATCATGAAGTACGGCCTGCACCAGCTGCTGCCGGCCAGCATCGAGTTTGTCCACGGCCCCGGCTGCCCGGTTTGCATCATGCCAAAAGAGCGCATCGATCAGGCCATCGAGCTGGCGAGCCAGCCCAACGTCATTCTGGTGACGTTGGGGGACATGATCCGGGTGCCGGGATCCAAGGGCACGCTGGCCCAGCAGCGGGCCAAAGGGAGCGATATCCGCCCGGTCTATGACCCCCTCGATGCCCTGCGTATCGCCAAAGAAAACCCGGAAAAAACCGTGGTCTTCTTCGCCATCGGTTTCGAGACCTCTACCCCTATGACGGCCGCCTTGCTGGCTGCGGCTGAAGCTGAGGGGATTGAGAACCTGCTGTTTCATATCAACCATGTGCTGGTGCCCCCCGCCATTCATGCGGTGATGGCCGACGGGGTGGCCAAGGTGAACGCTTTTATCGGCCCCTCTCACGTCAGCGTCATCACAGGCGCCGATATCTACCTGCCCATCGTCGATCGTTATCAGGTGCCCGTGGTGGTGAGCGGCTTCGAGCCGGTGGATGTGATGGAGGCGCTCTTGATGATGGTGCGCCAGAAGGTGGAGGGTCGCTACGCCCTGGAGGTGCAGTACAGCCGCGCCGTTACCGCCAGTGGCAATAAAGCCGCCCAGCGGCTGGTCGAGCGCTTTTTCGAGACCCGCGAGCACTTTCGCTGGCGAGGCCTCGGCGATATCAACGCCTCCGCCCTGCGCCTGCGCGATGCGTTTGCCAAGCGCGATGCGGAGCGCTACTTCCAGCTTGATCAGACCCCCATCGATGACCACAAGGCGTGCCAGTGCGCCGATATCCTGCGCGGCCTGGCCAAGCCAAACCAGTGCAAAGTCTTTGGCCGGGGCTGCACCCCGACCCAGCCCATGGGCAGCTGCATGGTCAGCTCCGAAGGGGCCTGCAATGCCTACTACCGATATATGGGGATCCAATGAGAGAAATTCAGTTAAGCCACGGCGGCGGCGGTGTGGAGATGAACCAGCTGATCAATCAGCTCTTCTTTCGCCACTTTGGCAACGAGATCCTGCTGCGCGGTGAAGATGCCGCCCTGCTGCCGGTAAACGGCCCCGTTGCCTTCACCACCGACAGCTTTACCGTCTCGCCGCTCTTCTTCGAGGGGGGCGATATCGGCAAGCTGGCTATCGCCGGCACGG
Organism: Aeromonas sp. Y318-3; assembly: GCF_027706185.1. Taxonomy (NCBI): domain Bacteria; kingdom Pseudomonadati; phylum Pseudomonadota; class Gammaproteobacteria; order Aeromonadales; family Aeromonadaceae; genus Aeromonas; species Aeromonas sp. Y318-3. Next base: position 38,422 of record NZ_JAPDCN010000004.1, on the reverse strand, counting down.
TCAACGATCTCGCCATGATGGGGGCCAAGCCCGAGTATCTGAGCTGCAGCTTTATCATCGAGGAGGGCTTCCCCTACGCCGATCTCGCCCGCATCGTCGAGTCGATGGCGGCGGAGCTTGCCAAGAGCGGCGCCCGTATCGTCTGCGGCGACACCAAGGTGGTGCCCAAGGGAGCCGCCGACAAGATCTTTATCAACACCAGCGGGGTCGGCACCTTCCCTCTGCCTGAACAGAGCCGGGGCATTTCGGTGCGGAGCCTCAAGGCCGGTGACGCCATTCTGGTGTCGCGGGATATCGGCAGCCACGGCGCCTGCATCCTGATGGCCCGTGACGCCCTGCAACTGGGATCTGATCTCAAGAGCGACTGCACCACCCTCTGGCCCCAGGTAGAAGCGCTGCTAAAAGCTGGCATTACCCCTCACGCCCTGCGCGACGCTACCCGCGGTGGCCTTGCCGCCGTGCTCAACGAGTGGAGCAGCGCCTCCGGTGTTGCCATCGAGCTGGAGGAGTCCGCCATTCCGGTGTGCGATCCGGTGCGCGGCCTGTGCGAGCTCTACGGTTTCGAGCCCCATGATCTCGCCAACGAGGGAACCATGGTGCTGGCCCTGCCTGCCGAACAGGCACAGGACGCACTGGGCATCTTGCGGCAATTCAACCCCGCGGCAAGCCAGATCGGCGTGGTGCAGGCGAGCGATCGCCACAAGGTGATCCTCAACAACCCCTGGGGCAGCCGCCGCTATCTGGAGCTACCGCAAGGGGAGCTGCTGCCGCGGATCTGTTGAGCGGCCATGCCATTCCGTCAATTACAGGGAGGAGTCACTGCTCCTCCCCATATCGGTTAAGGAGCCACCATGCACGAAATGTCTCTGGCCATGGCCGCCATCGATCTGGCGGCCGAACAGGCCACCCAGCGGGGCTTTACCAAGGTGACCGCCCTCTGGCTCGAGGTCGGCAGCTTCTCCTGCGTCGACCCGGACACCATTGCCTTCTGTTTCGAGGCGGCCGCCAAGGGCACCGCCGTCGAAGGGGCCCAGCTGCACTTTCAGCACCAGGCGGCAGAGGCCTGGTGTTACGACTGCAACCAGACGGTCACCCTCACCGAGCGCGGGCAGGCCTGTCCCGAGTGTGGCGGATACAAATTACGAGTCGCGCAGGGTGATAGCCTGCGCATCACCGACATCGAGGTAAGTTGATATGTGTAGCGTATGCGGATGCGGCCAGGCGCGGATCGCCGGCCATGAGCACGATCATGAGCATCATCACGAACATGGGCATGAACATGAGCATGAGCATGGCCATCATCATGCTCATGACGCCCATCACCATCATGACCACGAGCAGAGTGCGCCGCGAACCCTGATCATTCACCACCACTATCACCATCAGGGAGATGTCCATCACCACTACCACGGGGTGCGGGCTCCCATAAGCCATGAGGGGCATGATCACCCCCACGACCATCATCATGATCATGCCCACTCTCATGACCACGGCCATTCCCACGCGCATCCCCATGACCATGACCATGACCATGACCATGACCATGACCATCAGCAGGGTGATCTGCACTATGGCAAAGGGGAAGCGGGATTGTCGGTCCCGGGCATGGGTCAGCGCCAGCTGATCGCCATCGAGATGGATGTGCTGGCCAAGAATAACGCGCTGGCGGCCCACAACCGCGAACACTTCGACGAGGCGGCCCAGCTGGTGCTCAACTTGGTATCTAGCCCAGGTTCAGGCAAAACCACTTTGCTGTGCGAAACCCTGCGCCTGCTGGCCGAAAAACGCCCCTGCGCGGTGATTGAAGGGGATCAGCAGACCAGCGCCGATGCAGACCGTATCCGCGCCACCGGCGTCCCTGCCGTGCAGATCAACACCGGCAAGGGCTGCCATCTGGATGCCAAAATGGTCCACGACGCCTGCCACCAACTGCCCGCCAATAAAGGGGGCATCCTCTTTATCGAGAACGTGGGCAATCTGGTCTGCCCCGCCAGCTTCGATCTCGGCGAGAAATACAAGGTGGCGATCCTCTCGGTCACCGAGGGGGAAGAGAAGCCGCTGAAATACCCGGATATGTTCGCCGCTGCCCAGCTGATGGTGATCAACAAGATCGATCTGCTGCCCTATGTCAGCTTTGACGTGGCCCGCTGCATCGAAAACGCCAAACGGGTCAACCCCTATATTCAGGTGATCCAGCTCAGCGCCACCACAGGCGAAGGGATGGATGCCTGGCTTAACTGGCTGGCCAGTGCCTGAACCGGTTAAACGCCGCTGATAAGGGTAGAAAACAAGAGAGGGAGGCTGATGCCTCCCTCTCTTTATCTGCGCACTTTGCCAACGGTTCTCTCTGTACAGAATGGCCAGCGTTTCATACTCGCGCCCCCTCACCCTGGCCCTCTCCCCAGGGAGAGGGAACCGGTTTGTGGATGCCGCGGCTATACAACGCCCTCAAGCCCCTCAGGGGGCTTCGAGCATAACAACCAGCCATATTTTCACACCTCGAGGTTCTCCAAACCCTAAACCCCGAGCCTGGCGAAATGGCACCTTATGCCCCCTTCTCCCCTTGCGGGAGAAGGGCTGGGGATGAGGGGGAACTAACCCTCAGGCCGCATTTTCAGCCAATACACCAGTCACGGGCTGCACCTCACCAAAGCGCAGCACCCGATGACAGATCTGACGTAATAATGCCTGCTGGTGACTGAAGATCACCATACCAAGCCCGCGCTGCTCGCACTCAATCATCAACTCCCGCCAGAGCTGGCGCTGGATTTGCGGATCCAGCTGAGCGGTCACCTCATCGGCAATCAGCAACCGGGTGCGGGGATCGAGGGCGCGCAGCAACGCGATGCGGGCCAGCTCGCCACCGGAGAGCTGACCGGGTTTACGGCCAAGCCATTCGGGCTTGACCATAAAGCGGGCCAGTATGGCGTCATCGGGGCGCCATACATCCCACAACGCCTGCCCGGTGGTGCGATAGGGATTGAAGGTGAGTTCCGGGTGCTGGGGCACCAGCTGGATGGGGTTATAACCTTTTACCTGTTCAGGTACTGGCTGCCCATCCAGCAGGATCTGCCCGCCGGCCCCAACCGGTTGCCAACCCGCCAATACCCGCCCCAGCGTGGTCTTGCCATAACCGCTCGGGGCGGAGATACCGAGCCGTTCGCCCGCTTTCACCGTCAGCGACAATCCCTGCCAAAGGGGGCGTTCCCCCTGGGCGATAGTGAGATTTCGTACTTCCAACATCAGGAAACCTCCGGCACAGAGAAGATCGCGTTGAATTCCGGCAGTGCCTGCCACTGAACACCCGCAACCAGACAGACGATCCATTCCTGCAACTCAATCATCAGGAGATCTCCGACGTAGCAGCAAAGAGCGCATTGAACTCCGGCAGCGCCTGCCAGTGGGCACGGAGCATCTCGCTCCCCAGCCCCTGGCGCAGATGGTGGCAGCTCAAGGTATCGCTCACCTGCCCCTGATGCAGCGCCACAATGCGATCGGCAAAGCGAGCCGCCAGCGCCAGATCGTGGGTCACCCAGAGGATACCGCTGCCCTGATTGGCCAATTCACGCAACTGGCCGAGCAGCAGACAGGCCAGCCCCTCGTCGAGCCAGGCGGTGATCTCGTCCGCCAGAATGTAGCGAGCACCGCCGAGCGCCGCAGTGCAGGCCAGAATGCGCTTGGCCATGCCACCGGAGAGCTGGCGCGGATAGCGGTCCAGAGTGGCAGCGGGCAGCTGGTAGCGCAGCAGCTGCTCACCGAGCCGCTCGCGAGAACAATTCTGCCCACACAGACGCGCCGCACGCCCCAGCTGGCGCTCCACCGTCAGCAGCGGATTGAGGGCGCTTACCCCCTGTGGCACATAGCAGAGGGTGTGGCCGCGCAGACGGGCGCGGCTGGCATCGCACAGGGGCGTGCCATCGAGGGAGATGGCGCCGCGCATGCGCAGGTTTTCCGGCAGCAATGTCAGAGCGCTTTGCAGCAGCAGGCTCTTGCCCTCGCCGCTCCCCCCCACCAGCGCCACTATCTCCCCCGACGCCAGTTGCAGGCTGATATCGGTCAACAATGGCTGCCAGCTGCGTCGCCCCAGCCAGGAGTAGTGGGCCGCCTCTATGGTCACATGGTCAAAACTCAGCATGGTTCACTCCTGTGCCACAGCAGCTGTTGCAAAGCGCGGGTAGCCTGATCAAACAGCAGAACCAGCAGCAGCAACATCAGCCCCGGGAAGAGCGCCAGCCACCAACCGCCACCGGCCAGATAACGCAGGGCATCGGCCAGCAGCAGGCCCAGCGAGGCCTCGTGGGCCGCCAGCCCAAAACCGAGAAAGCTCAAGGCCGCGCTGTGCAGCACCGCATGGGGAAACATCAGCAAGGTGCCGATAAACCACTGGGGCAACAGCCCCGGCAGCAGGTGGATGCGCCAGCGACGCAGCGCCCCCATCCCCTGACAGCGGGCCAGCACCACATAGTCGCTGCAGGCGATCCGCCGCGCTTCTGCGCAGAGAATGAGCGCCAACTTGGGCCAGTGGGTGAGCGCCACCGCCAGGATCACCCCGCGCATGCCGCCCCCCACGGTGAAGCAGATAAGGATCAAGAGCAGCATATGGGGCAGCGCCAGCATGGCGTCGATCACCATTCGCACCGCAGCATCGCATCTGGGATGGATGAGCGACACGCTTGCCGCCACCATGGCCAGCAGGCCACTGCAGAGAGCCGTGCTGATGCCCAGCTCCAGACTGGTGAGGGTGCCCTGAAAGGCGCGCAACCAGAGATCCCGCCCCATCTGATCGGTGCCGAACCAGTGGGTCAGCGAGGGAGGTTGCTGGCGCGCCAGCAGATCCATTGGCACATCCTGATGAGAGAGGCTCCAGCCGTAAGTGGCCAGCAGCGCCAATCCGAGCAGGGCAAAAACCAGCCGCAGTATGGAGGGAAACGGGTTAAACAGCATGCTCCCCCTCCCAACCCCGATTGATACGGGCCAGCAGCAAACTGGCCACCGTGTTGCCAATAAAGACCAGCAGGGTGCAGAAGAGTACGATTCCCATCAGCAAGGGGATATCGCCCCTGAGCCCCGCATCCACGGTGGCCTGGCCGAGCCCCGGATAGGAGAAAACCTTCTCCGCCAGCAGGGATCCGCCAATCAGCTCACCAAGGGAGGCAAACTGCAGGCAGAGCGCCGGGGTCAGGGCATGGCGCAGCACATGAAAACGCAGCATGGGCCAACCGCCATCCCCCTGGGCGCGGGCGTAGCGGATAAAGTCGCTCTCCAGCACCTCGGCCACCCGCGCCCGGGTATGCAGGGCAATATTGCCCACCCCGAGCAGCGCCAGGGTCGTCACCGGCAACAATAGATGACGCAGCCGCATGGCCCAGTCCACCTCATCGGCAGCAAGCCCCGGCGTCCATGCGCAGCAGACCGGCAACAGCGGCCAGTGCACCGCAAACAGGGCGAGCAGCAACAGGCCGACCCAGAAGGTGGGCAGGGAGGCGAGCAGATAGGCAAACCGGCAAATCAGGTGATCGGGCCAGCGATTGAGATAGCGACCGGCGCAGAGGCCCAGCACAATGCCGAAAAAGCCGGAGAGCAGCCAGGCACCCGCCAGCAGCAGGAAGGAGGCAGCAAAGCGCTGGCCTATTACCTCACCCACCGGTGCGTTGTAGAGCATGGAGTAACCGAGATCTCCTTGCAGCACCTGACTAAACCAGTGCCAGTAGCGCAGCCAGAGCGGCTGATCCAGCCCCCAGCGGGCGGCGATACGGGCGTACTGTTCCGGCGGCACATGGAGCAGATCGTTGCCGATATAGGCCTTGATGGGGTCGATAGGGGAGTAGCTCAGCAGCACAAAAGTGGCGACCGAGACCAGACATAACAGCCCTGCCAGACGCAGCAGGGCTTTTAGCAACAGATAACCGGAGTGACTCAAGGGCGAACTTAACGGCACGTCCACCGCCAATCCTGCAGGTTGTTGAGGAGTGACCAGCTACCGTGGATTTCCGGCGCCCCCTTGCCAAGATCGATGCAACGGTTGGCGAGATAGGTGTGCTGCACATTCAGCAGCCAGGCCCAGGCGGCATCTCCCTGCACTCCGGCGCCGGTCTTGCCATCCCACTCCACCTGCTGCCAGAACGGCACGGCCGCCTGCCAGTTGGGGGCATCCAGCGCCTGCTTGAGGTGGCTATCCACCACAGGGTTGCTGTAGTAGCCCGGGTTGTAGAACTCCACGCCACCGGAGCCGCTCTGGTAGTGGTGATAGAGCTCCATGGGATCCAGACTCCCCCACCCCATCAGCACCGGGTTGGTGTGCATCTCCCGCTCCACCTGCTCCCAGCTGCCGGACTTGAGGCTCACCTCAAGACCGATGGGCTTGAGCATGGCGCGCACCGCTTCCGCCAAATCCCGGCGGGTGCTGTCGCCACTGGTGTACCAGAGGGTAAAGGCTGCGCGCAGATTGCCCTTGTGGCGGATGCCGTCACTGCCCATCTTCCAGCCCGCTTCGTCGAGCAGGGCGTTGGCATGGGCCGCATCCCCATCCTTGAAGGCAGTTGCTTTGTTTAGCCAGGGCAACCCTTCCACCGAGCTGTAGGCGGGGATGGCGTGTCCTTCCAGCAGCTGGTCGGCCAGCAGCTTGCGGTCGATGGCGTAGTTGATGGCGCGGCGCACCGCTACATCCGAGGTCACGTCGTTGCCGATGGGATAACCCTTGGCATCCTTGCCACCCGCAGGCGGAATAGGGAAGACGATGCCACGGTTCTCCACGCTCGGCCGCACCCACAGCTTGAGGGAGGCAGGCACGGTGGGCGCCAGTGACGGGGCAATGCGCACCACATCGAGCTGGCTGCTCTGGGCGGCGGCATAGGCGCTCTCTTCATCGATAAAGACAAAGACCAGCCGTTTGAAGTCATTGTTGCCGCCGGCGTAATAGGGGTTCGCCTCCACCACCAGTTGCTGGCCGGGCAGGAAGCTTACCAGCCGGTAGGGGCCGGCGCCGACCGGCTTTTGGGCATATGCTTTTGCGTCGTAATCCTGCTTCGACACTATCCCCAAAGATCCCAGCACGTTGACAAAGGTGCTCTGGGGGGCACTCAAGGTGATGGCAACCTCGGTGGGTGAGAGCACCTTGGCCGAGACAAAGTTGCCCATGTCGATCTTACCGCCGCCCTTGGCTGCGCTGTTGTAGGTAAAGGCCACATCTTCGGCGGTGAGCGGCGCACCGTTGGAGAATTTCAGGTCAGGCTTGAGGGTAATGAGCCACCCCTTGCCATCCTTGCTCGGGGTCACCGCTTGGGTGAGCACATTCTGCCAACTGAGATCTGCGTTCTGCTTGAGCAGCGGACTGTGCAGCAGCAGGTAGCTGCCGTGACTCCAGCCAAGCAGAGGGTCAAACCCTTCGGTGGGTTCGGCTCCGATGGCGAGCTTGAGCTCGGCAGGCACAGGTTGGACAGCGGCCAGCGCCGCGTGAGAGGCAGTGCCCAGCAGCAGAGTCAACAGGGCGGTAGCGCTGGATCTAGCGTAATGGCGAAGGGAATTGCGTGGAACAGTCATGGGGATCCTTCTTGTTTTGTACCACTCACGGATCATCACTCAAAAAAGAGGCGGAATGCGTGATTTAACATGGGAGTGAGGGGCCAAAATGGCCCCCTATTCTAAACTTGATTTCGCGTGAAACCTAGCGACTATGCCGGTTAACCGCGCCGGGCACCGAATAGCCGTCTGCGGCCCAGATCCACGCTGCCAGCCCCTTGCTGCACCGGCAAGGAGAGCAGCATCTTGAGGGAGCTGCTCACCAGCGCCCGCCCCTCCCCGGCCCCGAGATGGGGATCGAGCGGCGACATCAGGGAGCAAGCCAGCAGCTGTCCCGTCTCGGGCAATTCACCCACCATAAAGGTCATATTGCCGCAGGGGAGCTGCAGGGCGAGTCGATCGCTGCTGCTTCGCACCGGCCAAAGCTGATCCGGCCCCGGCAGCACCACCACGCTCAGCATCCAGGGGGTGAGCACGCAGCCAAGCCACTGGTCTTCAAACAACACGCACTCCGCAACGATTGGCATGGTGGCGTGATAGAAGGGCAGCGCCTGCATCTCTTCGCGAGCGATCCGCTCGTACTGGGCTACCAGCAAGGGTGCTGGATTGGTGGCAAAACCGGCAAACTCCTGCGCTGTCTCCGGTACTCTCTCCAGCACTCTCTCAGCCTCGCTTAAATGGGACTGCGCCATAGGCCCTCCCGCGCTTGTTCAGCTTTCTCCTGCTCAGAGAGCGCAATGGCGGGCGCACCAACGGCAGCGAGCAGGGTCAAAATCCGATCCGTCGCCTCCCCCATGGCGGCTGCCACCACTGGGGTGAGGCCGATGCGGGGTTCGAGGGATTCAGGCTCGACCCCGATCAGGGTGAGCCGCTTGGGCGACTCCCCCGTCATGTGCAGCGCCGAGAGCACATCCGCCAGTCCCAGCTGATGGGGGGATATCTTGCGGCCAAACAGGGTCGGGATCTCCTCATCCTTCAGAGTCACCACTGTGCCCGGCAGATTACCGCTGCGCACCGCATCCACCAGAATGATGTGATCGCGACTGGCCATCGCTTCGAGCAGCTCCATACCGGCGGTACCGCCATCGAGCAGCTCGATGCCGGGGGCGAAACAGTAGTTGCGCCCCAACCCCTCAACGATGCGCACGCCGACGGCCTCGTCGCTCAACAGCAGGTTGCCCACGCCCAAGATCAGGATGTTCATCACAACACCTTCACCTGGGTCGTTTCGCCATTCTGGGTATCCACCACATGCACCGCACAGGACATGCAGGGGTCGAACGAGTGGATGGTGCGCACCACTTCCAGCGGCTTGGCGGGATCGGCTACCGGGGTGCCCACTAGCGCCTGCTCGTAGGGGCCGGGCTCATCATTGAAGTTGCGCGGGCCCGAGTTCCAGGTCGACGGCACCACCGCCTGATAGTTCTCGATCTTGCCGCCCTTGATGACGATCCAGTGGGAAAGCATGCCGCGCGGCGCCTCTTCAAAGCCCACCCCGCGAAACTCCTTGTCCGCCGGGATCTCGGCCTTGATATAGGCGGTGGTATCCCCCTTGCCGATGTTGTCCACCAGCGCCTTCCACTGGTGCAACAGGGTATCTTTGAGCACACAGCAGCGCACCGCGCGACCGATGATGCGACCCATGGTGGAGTGCAGCAGTTCGGTCTTGATGGCCGAGCCGGTGAGCGCCTTGTAGATGCCGTTCAGCTGCTCGAAATGCGCTACCGTCTCCGGGTGCTTGGCGGCCAGTTTCACCAGCAAGTCTGCGAGCGGTCCCACCTCCACCACCTTGCCGTAGAAGGTGGGGGATTTGACCCAGGAGTATTTGCCGTCATCCTGCCAGCCGGTGTAATCGGGCTCGGTCTTGCCCTCCCAGGGTTTGAGCGGCTCGTCATCCTTGTACCAGGCGTGCTTGTTGCTCTCGGCGATGCCCTCCATCAGCCAGGCATCCTGATGACTCTCGATGGGGCGATAACCCGCCAGATTGCCATTCTCGATATAGCCGCCCGGCATCAGGAAGCTGCCGCCGTTACCGTCGGTGGGGAGCTCCGGCACGCTCAGGTAGTGCTTGGCACCCTGCCCCAGGTTCAGCCACTCGGGGTAGTGTGCGGCGATGATGGCGGCATCCACCTTGTAGACCTGCTCGATAAACTCGCCAAGCCGGTCGATAAAGCTCTTCACATAGAGCAGCCGCTCCAGGTTGAGCACGCTCGGTGCATCCAGATTGATGGGATTGGCCACGCCGCCCACCGCCAGATTCTGGATGTGCGGGCTCTTGCCACCGAGGATGGCGACAATACGGTTGGCATCGCGCTGACACTCCAGTGCCTGCAGGTAGTGGGCCACGGCGATGAGGTTTACCTCCGGGCTCAGCTTCATCTCCTTGTGACCCCAGTAACCGTTGGCAAAGATGCCAAGCTGGCCGCTCGCCACCAGCACGCGGATCTTGTCCTGCACCTTGGTCAACTCGTCGGCACTGTTGAGAGACCAGGTCGATACCCCCTTGAGCATGTCCGCCGCTTTTTGCGGATTGGCTTCAAGGGCCGCGGTGATATCCACCCAGTCCAGCGCGGAGAGCTGATAGAAGTGGACGATGTGATCGTGGATGTTGTGGGCCGCGATGATGAGGTTGCGGATAAACTGGGCGTTGACCGGCACCTTGGCGCCAATGGCGTTCTCCACCGCCCGCACCGAGGCGATGGCGTGAATGGAGGTACATACCCCGCAGATGCGCTGCACAATCATCCAGGCATCGCGCGGGTCGTTGCCCTTGACGATCTCCTCCATCCCGCGCCACATGGTGCCGGACGACCAGGCTTTGGTCACTTTACCGCCTTCGATTTCGCAGTCGATACGCAGGTGCCCCTCAATGCGGGTGATGGGGTCTATGGTGATACGTTGGCTCATACGTTGGCTTTCCCTCGGGCCTGATAATCTTGGTGAACACGTTCAAGTGATGGCAGTACCGGCAAGAGCCGGATCAACAGCAAATAGGCACACACCTCGATGGCAACAAAGCCCAGGGAGATCAGCACCTCCTCCGCGGAGGGGAAGTAGTGGTAGCCATTGCCGGGGTTGAAGGCGAGCAGGGAGTAATCCAGTCGCCAGAGGGCTGCGCCCAGCAGCATGCTGAGGGCCCCCAGGAACAACATGCGCGAATCCCGGCGGCTCTTGTCCCAGTGGAACACCAGCAGCGGGAAGATCATCAGCGCAATCTCGCTCCAGAACATGATGGAGAAGCGATTGAACTCGGAGAGATACTCCGACTTGTCGTGGATGACGATCTCGGCAAAGCGCAGCGCCACAAACAGGATCAGGAAGATATCGATCACCTGGGTCAGTTTGTAGAAGAGCGACTTCTCGTTGGGGCCCCGCCCCGCCAGTCCCGCCTGCACCAGAGAGCCCTCAAATACCACGATGGAAAAACCCATGATGAAGGCGGTCAGCAGCGAAAAGACCGGCAGCAACTCGTAGCTTTGCCAGAGCGGATGGATCTTCTCCCCCGCGACGATCATCAACGAGCCCATGGAGGATTGGTGCATGGTGGGCAACAGAGCCCCCAGTGCCAGCACGAAGAACATGATCTTGTTGAGGCGAATGAGCGACGCCTTCCAGCCGAACTTCTCCAGCAGCACGGGCGCAAACTCCAGCGCCATCACCCCGATATAGATGGTCATGCAGACCGCCGTCTCGAACAGCACCGAGGAGGTGTTGAAGTGACCGGGCAGGTAGAAGTACGGCAGGTTCCAGTAACGCCCCACGTCGATGGTGATGGAGAGACCTCCGAGCGAGTAGCCAAACAGGCTCGCCAACAGGGCCGGTCGCACCAGCGGGTGATACTCGCCCCGGTTGAACACATAGACAGCCCAGGCCAGCGCCCAGCCGCCACAGGCGAAACCGGTACCGATCAAGAGATCGAACGAGATCCAGAGCCCCCAGGGGTAGCCGCCATTCAGATCGGTGACCGAACCCAGCCCGAAGACGAGGCGTTTTAAAATCAACATGCCGCACAACACGGCAAAGGGGGCCAGCACCAGCACAGGCCAGCTGACCAGCTTGCCGCCGAGGGGATGTGCCTTGTGATTACTCATGATCCTTGCCTCCCTTTGTGGTGCCCTGATCCTTGATCTGCGTACTCCCCTGATCATGGCCATCATCGTGATGGTGATCGTGACCATTCTTGGTGTTGCGGCGAATGAGCACCGAAAGGCCGGTCAGCACCACCATGGGCAGCACCATCCCCTTGTAGAGGGTGTGCTGGATATGCTCGGAGCGGGCACCGGAGGAGAGCTCCGGCAGATCGGGCATGTCGAGCTTGGTATAGGGCACCCCGGCCAGCACCAGCACCTGGGTGCCGCCCCCCTCCTTCTCGCCATAGACGTAAGGCTGGTAGTTGGGCACTTCGTGCAGGTAAGGGTCGTTGGCAGAGAGGGTCTGGCGCGGATAGGCATATTCGCTGCCCGGAGTCGCCAGCAGACGACGCTTGGCTTCAGCCATCAGCTCCTCGCGGGTGCCGAAGATCACGGCGCCGGTGGGGCACACCTCGACACACCCAGGCAACTTGCCCTGATCGATCCGCTCAAGCCCCTTCTGGTTGCAGAGCTCGCACTTGTGGATCGCCCCCAGCGGGTTGTCATAGTCATATTTGGGCACATCGAACGGGCAACCCACCATGCAGTAGCGACAGCCGGTGCAGACGCTCGGGTCGTAGTGAACGATGCCGGTCTTGGGATCTTTTTTAAGAGCCTGCACCGGACAGACAGAGACGCAGTTGGGATCGACACAGTGCATGCACTGCTTCTTGATGTAGGCGTAGCCATCCACCAGCTGATCCTTGTGCTCGCCAGTGCCGCTCTTCCACACCTGAATGATGTTGTTGGTGTAGGGGGTCAGCTTGTCGTTGTTGGACCAGGTTTGCGCCCCGGCTGGATTGGCCGGATTGCCGTTGAGGCGCTGACACTCCGCCACACAGGCCTGACAGCCGACGCAGAGGGTGGAGTCATACAACATGCCGAGCGCGCCGGGAATGGGCGGCTTGTTCTTGGCCGCCGCCAGTGCGGTGCCGGGTACGGCTGTGCCCGCCGCCAGCGCGCCGACGGAGGCAAATTTGAGGAAGTTGCGTCTGTTCACGGTTACTCCTCCCGTGATGGGGACTGCCCGGCTTCGTGGCGTTTCTGCTGGCGACCGAGTTCACGCACCGTCATCAGACTCACCCCTACCAGCACCCCGAGGGCGCCACCGATAAGGCCGGTCGCGGTGGGCGAGGTATAGCCCCCCTCCTGGATCTTCACATCCGGTTTATCCACCCTCGGAGTCGGGTTCTCGACCTTGGCAAGCTGGAAGATCCCCTTGCTAAAACCGACCCCCTGCTCGTTGCAGCCATAACAGGGGTGACCGATGCCTACCGGCCAGATGCCGCCGCCCACATCGCAGAACTCCAGAGTTGAACAGTTGCCATAGGTCTCCGGTCCTTTGCAGCCCAGATGGTAGAGACACCAACCCTGACGGTGACCCTCATCACCAAACTCCTTGGCAAAACGCCCTGCGTCAAAGTGCGGACGGCGCTCGCAGTTCTCGTGGATCAGCCGCTCATAGGCAAACAGCGGACGCTTCTTGCTATCCAGCGCCGGCAGCTTGCCGTAGGTGATGTAGTAGGCAACCGTGGTGAGGAAGTTGTGGGGATTGGGCGGGCATCCCGGGATATTGATGATCGGGGTGTCGATATTGCCGAGGGCCTCTTCCAGGCTGACCGCACCGGTCGGGTTGCCGCCGCTGGCAGGCACACCGCCCCAGGCAGCACAGGAGCCGATGGCGATCACCGCAGCCGCGTCGGCGGCAGCACGGCGAATATGGTCGACGATAGGCTCACTGGCCACCATGCAGTAGACGCCACCATCTTTGAGCGGAATGGAGCCATCCACTACCAGCACATACTTGCCTTTATAGCGCTTGATGGCGTTGTGCTTGTTCTCTTCCGCCTGATGACCAAAGGCCGCCGAGAGTACCTCGTGGTACTCCAGCGAAATGGTGTTGAGGATCAGGTTCTCGATGGTGAGGTGGGTGGCGCGCAGCAGCGATTCGGTACAACCGGTGCACTCCTGCGCCCCAATCCAGATCACCGGCGGCCGTTCGGGGCTGGTGAGCGCAGTGGCCATCTTGGCGACGGCATGCTGACTTAATCCCAGGGTTGCGGCCATCCCGGCACACAATTTCATAAAATCACGGCGATTAATCCCATGAGCCGATAAAAAATTATCCTCGACCATTCTACTTATTCCCGTAGTGAGCACTTGTTTGATAAATGCTTAATAGCGGAAATGCTAAGGACTCACCCACACTGCAGTATTGATCTCTATCAATTTCGACCGACTCCCCCCTATTTTCATAGCGAGCCACATCACAAATGAAATTAATTACCCCCAAAGAGATATTTAGCAGCCCCGTAAATTTTATGAACTTAATTGGATAGTAAATAATTAATCACCGCATATCCTCTCTTTCTCTGTGAGCCAAATTAACATGATTGAAATCTTGGCTATACCGCTCATTTAACAATACTGATGCCCACCCATAAATGATCCATTGAATGTATCTTTACTCATCTCATTGCATATTCCATACAGTCTCCACGGGACAACCTCCTGACTTGCCTCCCCATACCAGAACTGTCTCACGGCCAGCTACCACCGGTAGCAAGCACGGCCTGCACGGCACGATTTACCTGCTGTCGCTTGATATCTGCTTGCATCTTGCCTGCGCTGAAGGGCGATGATTGCTCCTGCTAGCCCACGCAGTACAACCCTGCTTGGCCTCCCTGCCGTTTAACACCGCTTAATGAAAAGGTGCCGCAGAGGTATGCATATCAATACGCTCCCCCCCACTCTTTATTGTCTTGGATGCTGGTGAGTAAAATATCGCACTCACGGATATGTTTACGCATCATCGTGAATCTGCATTCAAATTAATGGAGAGAGAAAAGGCAAGGTGGAAAGCTGCCTTCAACATAGTGATCATATTTAACTCGCGATACATTCGCTCATCCGGTTACAGATGTTACTGCACGTATTCACACTATTTACCTTCACGTCACCCTGCGTAATTAACCATAGCGTAAATATCCATATCTATCGATATAGATGATAATTGTTCTTGTTCAATGGCAACCCTAAAAAATGAGTTGAGATGACGATGAACATGACAAGCGATAAGGGTGTTAACCATCACCCAAGCAGTGGTGCCAGCAACTGCAGCGCCTTATCGAACTCGAACTCGTTGACCGCCCGGCTCACCTCTTGAAATGCAGCACGCAGCGGCAATGCACTGCCAGCCAGATCAGCCTCAATCTGCTGACAAAGCGCCAACGCCTGGGCATCGCTCTGTGCCAGCAAGGCCCCCAACTGCTGCAGTTGCGCCGCCAGCATCCCGGCATCGATGCCTCGGGAAGCGCCCATCGTCACAGGGGACGCTGCCAGCGCGGCTTCCAGCCCAGACAGCAGGGGCTTCAGCTCGGCCATCAGGGATGGCAAGCGGGTTGCGACCCCTGCATCATCCCCCTCTTCACAGGCTTGCTCGAGCAGCGCCGCCTGATCCGCCACACCGGTAGCCCCTATGGTGCTGGCACTGCCCTTGAGGGTGTGAGCCAGACGCCGAGCCGTGACTTTGTCATCCGATACCCACACCGAGTGGAAACTGGCTTCAAACCCCTGCTGCCCGCTACAGAAGCGCTGCAACATATTGCGGTAGAGCGCACTGTCGCCCCCCATCACGGCCATGCCCCGCTGCACGTCAAGGCCGGGCACGCCTTGCCAAGGGGTCGCATCGTCAGTCACCTGCAACTTGCTGGCGGCAGCCAGAGGTCTGGCGGGTGTGATCCAGTGCGAGAGGGTCGCCAGCAACAGCGGCATATTCAAGGGTTTGGCGATGTGGTCATTCATGCCTGCCGCCAGCGCCTTCTCTTTATCCCCGACCATGGTGCTGGCTGTCATGGCGATAATGGGGATCCGGGCCAGCGCCGGATCGGCGCGGATCAACCGGGTCGCGGTGTACCCGTCCATCACCGGCATCTGGCAATCCATCAGGATGCCGTCAAACCCGCGATCTTGCGCCAACAGGGCGAGCGCCTGTGCCCCATCGCAAGCACAGACCAGGGAAATCTGCTCCTTGCCCAGCAGGGCCAGCGCCACCTCCCGGTTCATGTCGTTATCATCCACCAACAGCAGACGAGCCCCCGCCAGCCAATGAGCGGGCAGCGCAACCTGATGATGGGGGCTTGCATCCGATAACGCCTCTCGTCCCACGGCATAGCCCCCCTGCGCCTTACACAATGCCTGACACAGTGCCTGCGGGGTAAACGGATGGGCCAGCACATCACACGGCGCCAACCCCAGCGCAGCAACATTGCTGGCAAGCGGTGCGGGATCGCCCGAGGTGATCAGCAAGATCGCGGGCGGCGCTGCCAGCGTGCCAACCTCCTGCAGCACCTCTGACAACCAGCTCTCCCCCTCCAGCCAGCCCAGCACAACTCGATCACAGGGTTTGCCCGCCGCGATGCCTTGATGCAGCAGCGCCAGCACTGCGGCGGGCTCGTCCGCGCAGACAAGCTCAACAGGCAGCGCCGCCAACTGGTGGAGAATGGCCGCTCGCGAAGCAGGACACGACTCCAGCAACAGCAGACGCTGCGGCGCCAGCGGCATGGCCACACGTAGCTCTTTCTCCTTCCCCTGATCCGCCAGGGTGGCGAGACAGATACGGAAGTGGAACTCGCTGCCCTGCCCCGGGGCGCTCTCCACCCGGATCTCACCGTCCATCAGTTGCACCAGATTGTGCGTGATGGCCAAACCAAGACCGGTGCCACCATATTTGCGGGTGGTCGAGCTGTCAGCCTGTTCAAAGGAGTGGAAGAGACGCTGGCACTGCTCGGCTGTCATGCCGATACCGCTATCCTGCACACTGCCCTGCAGCCAGATCTTGCCATCTCGCTCGTTACTGCGTGCCAGCCGGACAATCACCTCTCCCTGCTCGGTGAACTTGATGGCATTGCTGGTCAGGTTGAGCAGGATCTGGCCAAGCCGCAGGGGATCGCCGCACAAACGGTCAGGCAGATCAGCGGCCAGATCGAACAGCAGCGCCAGCCCCTTTTCCCGCGCCCGAAACGCCGTAAGATCCGCCAGCCACTCGAACACCTCGTTGAGCTGGAAATCCACCTTCTCCAGTTGCAACTTGCCCGCCTCCATCTTGGAGAAGTCAAGGATGTCGTTGAGGATCCCGAGCAGGTTGTTCGCCGCTCTGTCTATCTTGCTCACATAGTTGTGCTGCTCGGGGGAGAGGTTGGTTTGCAGCACCAGATGGGCCATACCGATGATGGCATTCATTGGCGTGCGGATCTCATGGCTCATGTTGGCCAAAAATTCGCTCTTGGTTCGGGTGGCATCTTCGGCGATCTGCCTAGCTTCTAGCATGGCGGCCTCAGCCTGCTTGCGGTCGCTGAAATCGAAGATGATCCCGTCCAGATAGATGGCCTTACCCTCGGCATCATAGGTGGCGAGTCCGATGGAGTAGACCCAGCGGAGCTGACCCCAGCGATCGAAGATGCGGTACTCGTTGATGTATTGCCGATGTTCGGCAATGGCATCGATGGTGTTGCGGTTGCTCAGTTCGAGGTCATCAGGATGGATCAAGTCACCAAAATCGCGGCTGTTATCGACAAAATCGCTGGCGGGATAGCCGGTTAATTTTTCCGCCTCGTCGCTGACGAACAACATGGTCCAGGGATGATGAGGCAAGCAGCGATAGACCATACCCGGTACGTTGCGCACCATGGACTGGATCCGCTGCTCGCTCTCGTGCAGCCGCTGGCGATCTGCCGCTATCCGGTCATGAGCCTCCCGCATGGCCTGCTCGGCGGCACGGATCGGGGTGATGTCGACCAAGCTGCCGACCGCACCGCTTCGCTCGCTCTCGGCAAGCTCGATCCCCGAGAGAAAATAGAGCATGTCCAGAGGACGGCCATCCGGCGAAAACAGGCGCACCTCATGCTGCGTTCTGGCCTGGCTGCCAGCCACCCTCAACAAGGTGTTGTCCTCATCCGCCGAGTCCAACCCGGCAAGTTGGGGCAACTCCGCCAACCGCTTGCCCTCGAGCGGGCGGGCACCACCAAATGAGCTGGTAAAGGCGCGATTTACCCCCAGCAGGCGACCCTGATTATCGGTATAGAAGAGAGGATGTGGCAGGGTATCGATCAATGCCTGCTGGAAGGCAAACTGCTCGTTGCGCTCGCGGATACTGCGGCGACGCAACATCCGCCCCTGCCAGAGCAGGGCCGAGCTCAGACATATCAACAGGGCGGTGCCGAACAAGCCCACTCGCCGCCATCCTGACACGGCCTGTTCCACATTGCCCAACAGCAGCAGCGTCCACTGCCCTTTGGCATCGTGCCACTCGATAGGCATGCGGCTCACCAGATAGCTATCTTTCCCTATCCGAACTTCACTGCCATCGAGTGCAGGCAGGATCACCGGTTTGCGATCCGGGGCAAAGTAGTGTCCATATAGGCGAGAGGCAAAGAGCTGCTGTTGCCTGGCGGCAGAGTTCGGTCCCACCACCGCCATTTGCCAGTCGCTCTTGTTGCTGGCCATCACCACTCCATCTGGCGAGACCAGCAAACCGATGGTATCGCCCCACCCGGCCAGAAAGGTATCGAGCAGCGCCATCTCGTAGCGCGCTACCACCACCCCGGTAATGTCGCTTCCTTGCGCCCGATCGTGAGAGACTGGCGCCGCCACATAGATCATCCGCTTGCCGGTATTGAGGCTAACCCCGGCATCTACTGTTTCCAGCCCCTTGAGCCCTTGCCTGAAGTAGGAGCGAAACGACACATCCTGCCCGACGACATGGCGGCCAAGCGCATCCCAATCACGGACAATCACCCCTGCTTTATTGGTAACAAAGGCATGATTGGCCTTCACCCCCTGCGCCAACACCTGCAGAGCTTCGCTCGGGCTCAGCTCCCCCCGCTCGAGCAGTGACGCTTGCTGGATCTCGCGGTTGAGGCGGCCAGCCAGTTGCACCGCCCCCATCCCCTTGCTTGAGAGGGTCAGTTGCTGCAGATTGTCGCCCTCGCGCTGAATGCGGGTATCCAGCGACTGGCGATACTCCTGCCGCTCCAGCTCCAGATAGAAGGCGTCGACCAGCGTGGCCAACATCAGGGAGAGCAACAGCACGGCAGCAATGTGCCAGAGACGCGATTTCATGGTTGACAGCATGCTCCATCGTTCTGCCTGGCCATCATCAGCACCGCCTCACAGGAGAAGACGTGCAATAAAAGGCACTCACCGAGCAGCGCATTCATCAACTTGTGGCAGCCACTCTTATCATCAACCAGCAGCACCATAGGATGGGCCGCGCTCGGGGCAAGATGTTCCATATCTCGTGATTCTCCCTGCCAAGATGGAGGATGGCGACCCCTGCCAACCTTTCTCACACCATAACGGATCCCCCGACAGGCAGCCATGACAACCCGGTTGAAATGTGCGCACAACCCGACAGGAGCCAGAAACTCACAAGGGATAAATCGGATACAAGAAAAAAGTGGATATGGGGTAATGGCGGTTGTACACCATCAGAAGATGGGTCAGCACCAACGGTATGATGATATCGGATTGCTCTCTTTATCACGTTGGGTGATGAGCCAGCTTGCAGATTTATATTTCCAGCGCAAGGTAGCAGAGGTATCGGTTGACCAGGGTCATGCACCCTATATTATCATGCTCAAAATGAGCTGGCAGGATACAGCGACAGATGGGCACATCAGATAGCCATATGGACATAGCAAAAATAATTTCCGGGCCCACGCTGGTACTGGAAAAAGATAATGTGCACAGCGATGCTCTATGCAATCAGTTACGAGCCATTGGCATAAGCCAGATTACGGTGGTGGAGAGTGTCGAGGCGCTGGAACGTTGCGTGGCTGATGGCCCTGCCGCCATGATCATCTGCAATATCGATCTCGATTCGGCAAACTTGCTCACGCTGCTGAAAAATATTCGCAGTAGGGCACCTCATCACACACTGCCATTTTTGACCCTGACCTCAGGGACAGATCGCCCATTGATCGAACAATTTGTCCAGGCGAAAGTCTCTGACATTATCTTGACCCCGCTCAAGCCCGATACCCTTAAAACCAGGATCACTCGGCTGCTGTTGGCAACCAGCCAGTCGCAGCCCCCACTTTCACAATTTGAATTCGGTCGTTTGCACCGTTTTTCCAACAGCGATCTGGTCGCCAGCAATCAGGATAGTCCAACCATTCTGGTGGTTGACGATGTTCCAGATAATTTGATGCTGATCACCTCGGTATTTCGCAAAGAGTTTCATCTCAAGTTGGTCAAGGGTGGCGAAAAAGCGATCAGGATCTGCCAATCGGATAATCCACCCGATCTGGTGCTGCTCGATATCATGATGCCCAACCTGAACGGATTCGATGTCGCCAGAATTTTGCGTGAACATCCCCACTCTGAGCACATCCCCATCGTCTTTATGACGGCACTGGATGATATCTATTCCCGTAAACGGGCGATGAAACTGGGGGCCGTCGATTTTATCACCAAGCCGATCGACATCGAGATGCTGCGTTTTCGCATTGCCAATCTGATGCGGCTGGTGCATGCCAGAAGAGATCTGCAAAAAGAGTTCGATCAGATGCTTGAGCTCAATGCGCTCAAAGAGAGCCTCGAGTTCAATATCCGCTATGAAATTCGGGAGCCCCTGCTCAACGCGCTACACCTGCTGGAAGAGCTAGCGGCCGACTCATCGCTCAACATGCTCCAAAAAACCCAGCTATCCATCACCAGAAAATCTGTAGGCGATGCACTGGCATTGACCCGGCTGGCCAGCGAGATTTACCAGATTGAAACCGGCACCTTTGTTTTGAAAGCGGGTAAAGTCCAGCTCTTTAATATTTTCAACCGGCTTTCGGTGCAATTCAAAAATCTCTATGCCGGGAAAAAGCTCGATATCAAGCTGACCAAACCCAAAAATTACCTCTATGACGAGCTATTCATCGCAGGTGACGAATTTCTCTGTTATTCCGCGTTTCAAATATTGACACGGCTCGCTTGTGAGCATGCGGCGCCCTCCTCCTGCGTGGAAATTGTCTGTCTGAAATATCCCGACAGCATTATTTTAAATATTGATAGCTCGACCTTGCTGGATATCAACAATGTCCTCTCTCTGTTCGACAGATTCCCATCATCTAATAACAACAAAGAAGCACACAGTCACAATGGCTATCATGGCAAAATCATGCTGGAAGCTCATGGCGCCACCGTTACTGTGTCGCTGGATGAAGAAACCAGGCTGCTGAATATCTCGGCGTCCTTCCCGCAAAAAGAGGGTTTCAATCCATCTCCAGAGTGAAAAGAATCACGTTCACAGAACTCTGCGGTAACATCGCCGTGGATCATTTTTGGCTACTGCGATGGGTGAATAAACAAAAGGATTTATCACCCCTTTCCATTTATCGTCATCTGGTGGTTTACGCAACGGGGTCTCTTTAATGCAAGCAGCAAGGGCGAACACCATGAAGCTACCCATTATCCTGTTGGGTTATCTCATTTATACCCCACTCAACAAACCCATCCATTAAGGAGATAACATGAGTCTCATTCGCCGCGTTATCCCCTTGTATGTTCATATTGCCCATCTTTTTCTGGGTTTATTGCTGGTGTTTGCCTTGATCACTCTTGGTCACCAATATCGGCAAACCAAAACCATGCTGATGAAAGAGGCAGAAGACAGATTCACCCTGATTGGCCAAATCACCACTCAGGCTTTAGAAGGGCTGTTCAGCACCTCAGCTTTAAGCGTCAATCTGCTCGCCCAACAGCGCCTGACCGAAGCCAAGACCCTGTCAGAGCGAATGGCCAGCCTTCCCTACATGACAACCCTGCTCAAAGGACAACCTTCTGCCAACGCGGTGTATGCCGGTTACAACAACGGCGATCTATTCTGGCTCATGCGCTGGCCTGCCGACACCGAGGTACAACACCTAACGCCGCCCGCCAATACCCGCTGGATCGTGAAGAGCATCCGGCATCAAGAGGCAACCACTCTTACGGAGACCTTCGCGCTGGCCGACAATCTCACCATCATTGAACGGCAAGAGGAATCAGGACAATTTTTTGATCCAATAGAGCATCCATGGTTTATTCAGGCCAAGCAGAGTGGACAGTTGGTGCAATCCCCTCTCTATATCTCGCACGATACTCAGGAGATGTACCTGAGTTTTGCCGAACCAATGCAAAATGGGGCTGGCGTCATAGGGATGAGCCTGAACCTCCGAGCTATCGAGCGCCTGCTCAAATCCGCCAAGATAACCCCCAATATGCGTCTAGCCATCGTCAATGAGCAGGGCGAGCTAATGACAAGTCATAAAGGTGGGATGGTGATTCATGAACATGGCGCTTATCGACTTGCAAGAGTGACCGAAGCCGACCTGCCTATGATCCAACACTTGATGAATGCCAGTCAGAATCAGAAGGCAGATAGTCTTTCCTTTAAATCAGAGGGCAATGATTGGCAAGGAATGCGTATCACTTTACCGGAAGCCGATGGGTCAAAATTAACCCTCTGGATTGCAGCACCTGTCGATGAGTTGCTGGTCACCGCCTTCACCATTCGCAATCAGACCTTCCTTCTGTCGGGCATCTTCCTGATCTTTGCCCTGTTCGCGGCCATCAAGCTGGCCAGAACCGCCGCCAGGCCCCTTGATGACCTGACTCAAGAAGCAGGAAAAATCGCCCACTTCGACTTCAACGACCCGGTCAGGGTCAACTCCTATATTGCTGAAATCATCGATCTCTCCCAGGCCATGGGCGACATGAAATCGACCATCCAGCGCTTTTTGCAGCTTTCCACCTCCCTCTCCAGCGAGACCAGTTTCCCCCGCTTGCTGGTGCGGCTGCTCACCGAAATGCAGCAACTGACCGGTGCAACAGGCTGCATGCTCTACCTCTCCGATAGCGGCAACAAGACACTGGATCTGGCAGGGTTATGCTGGAATGGCGAGGTGCAGGAGCAAACGCCGATCCACAGTATCGGAACCCTCAATCAGCCAAAACATCCACTGTTCCAGAGCTTGCAAGGGGTAGAACTGGAACCCGTTGCATTGGTCACCAGCGAATTGCAGATCCTGTTTCCCTACATCGAGGAGAGCGACACACCACTGACCTTCTGGCCGATTGCCCTGAAAAACCGTGATGGCCAACTGCTCGGCACCCTGGTGTTTCTGATCGATGAACGGAAGAAGTCACTGACCCCGCAGCGGATGGCATTTGTCAACGCGCTCTCTTCCACCGCCGCTGTGGCACTCACCACCCAGCGACTGCTGGAGGAGCAGCGCAATCTGCTGGAAGCCTTTATCCAGCTCATCGCAGGGGCCATCGATGCCAAGAGCCCCTATACCGGTGGCCACTGTCAACGAGTCCCCGAACTGACCAAGATGCTGGCAGAAGCGGCATGTGAGGCCAAGGAGGGCCCCTTCCAACACTTCTCGCTCGATGAAAAACAGTGGGAAGCAATACATATCGCGGCTTGGCTGCACGACTGCGGCAAAGTCACCACACCGGAGTTTGTGGTCGACAAGGCCACCAAGCTGGAAACCCTGTGCGATCGCATTCACGAGGTCAGGATGCGTTTTGAAGTGCTGAAACGGGATGCCGAGATTGCCTACTGGCAGGCACGTCTCCATGGGGGTGATGAGGCCACGTTACAGGCCACGCTGCAACAGCAGTGGCAACAGCTGGATGAGGAGTTTGCCTTTATCGCCCGTTGCAACGAAGGGGGCGAATTTATGGCCACAGAGGATATTGCAAGGCTGCAGCAGATCGCGGGCCGCACCTGGCAGCGCACGCTCTCCGATCGGATTGGGATCTCTCAGGATGAACTGGCGCGCAAACAGCGGGCCGCGGAGTCACCGCTGCCGGTCACCGAACCCTTGTTGGCCGATCGCCCGGATCACCTCTTCACCCGCAGCAACCGCGACCGCCTTGCCCCTGACAACCCTTGGGGATTTCAGGTCAACACCCCTGAATACCTCTATAACCGCGGCGAGCTCTACAACCTCACCATCCGCCGGGGCACCCTCACAGATGAGGAGCGCTACAAGATCAACGAGCACATGATCCAGACCATCATCATGCTCGAAAAACTCCCCTTCCCCGCCAACCTGAAACAGGTGCCGGAAATCGCAGGGGGACACCATGAGAAGATGGATGGCACTGGTTATCCCAAGCGGCTGAAACGGGACGAGATGAGCATCCCTGCCCGGATGATGGCCATCGCCGATATCTTCGAGGCGCTGACCGCCGGCGATCGCCCCTACAAGAAAGCCAAATCTCTTTCGGAGGCCATCCGCATCATGGGATTCATGCAACAGGATCACCATATCGACCCCGAGCTGTTTGCGCTCTTTCTCCACTCTGGCGTCTACCTGCGCTATGCCAAGCGTTACATGAGCCCGGAGCTCATTGACGAGGTGGATATCAGCCCCTATCTCGCCAGCCATTGATCGCCGCGAGGCACTCTGGGT
This sequence comes from Aeromonas sp. Y318-3, assembly GCF_027706185.1. NCBI lineage: Bacteria > Pseudomonadati > Pseudomonadota > Gammaproteobacteria > Aeromonadales > Aeromonadaceae > Aeromonas > Aeromonas sp. Y318-3. The sequence goes on along the minus strand of NZ_JAPDCN010000004.1, from coordinate 14,319 downwards.
TACCTGATGCCTGCAGTCTGGGGATCTGCATGCAGACCCGCCGTCTTGTCACCGGTGGTCACCCCGATGCGTAATAGAGATGGGGAGGATATGCACCGGACAGCCATGCTAATCCTCTCCATGGCACCTTGTTCTGACTGACCTTACGGACACTTGCCAATAACGGTAATCGAACAAAAAAACGAGAAAAATCAAGATAGATAGCCAATTAAAATGACATAATTGACTATAGTTCAATCGAACGTTTGAAAAACGTGACCACTTCACATGGGCCCAGTGCAATGACCACTGAACGGGAACTGTTGATCCGCTCACTGTTTGATGAGTACATCGAGATGTATTCATCACGGGATGATCGGCTCACCACGCGATTTAGCGACAATTTCAGCGGCTTTGCCGGCAGCAGTGATGTTCTGGTTACCGATAGGGATGAGTGGATCCGGATAACCCGCCGCGATTTTGCCCAGATCCCGGGCAGGATCCGCCTGGAAATACTCGATGTGACCCTGCAAGATCTGGCCGCGGATGTGGTGGCTGTCACCGCCTTCTTTCATATCCATCTACCGAAATCAGAACCTATCCTCTCCCGCAGAACCGCCAGACTGGTATTGATTTTTCGACACGAAGCCATGGCGTGGAAAATTGCTCACAGCAGTATCTCAATCCCTTACAGTGCGGCTCGGGAAAGCGAAATTTACCCAATGACCAGTCTGGAGGAGCGCCAACATGAGCTGGAGCTCATTATCGAGCTCAGAACCAAGGAGCTGGCGGAAGCGAACCGGAAACTGGAAGCGCTCAGCAATACCGACGGGCTCACCAACATCGGCAACCGTCGTCTGTTCGACAACTCATTGAACCAGGCCTGGGAGCGCTGTATTCAGACAGAGATGCCGATTGCGCTCATCATGCTCGACATCGATCATTTCAAGCAGTTCAACGACCTCTATGGCCACGTTGCCGGTGACGAGTGCCTTCGATTGCTGGCCCATACCCTGGCGCAATCCGGGCGCCGCTCGGGGGAGTTGGTGGCCCGCTACGGCGGAGAGGAATTTGTCATCCTGCTGCCACATGTCGAGCGTCAATCCGCCTATGAAATTGCCCAACATATCCAGCGGCTGATTTTTGCACTCGCGCAGCCACACGCACAAAATACCACCGGTCTGGTGACAGTTAGCATGGGTGTTGCCTGCCTCAGACCATCGAGTCACTGGCAGCCGTCTGAGCTGGTAAAACTGGCTGATGCTGCGCTCTACACCGCCAAATCATCCGGCCGTAACTGCATCAGAGTGGCGGAGTCACCCAGCCTTCCACAACCAGTCTGCCCATAAGTCCCTCATGCGTGACCATCCTCCCCGTGGGGAACCACTGCGCGCTAACCATGCACGGCAAGGCTCAACGCATCCCATCGCAACATACCTTCCCACAGATCCAGTGTACTTTGATAGGTATCTGCCGCGTTGTAATGGACCATGGCATGCAGGCGGGCATGATGGCCAAGTCGCTTGACCACGTCGGGCATGGCATTGATGCTGGCCAGCACCCGCGCCAGATCGCCGGGATCGTTTGGCTGATATTTACGGCAATTCACGTCATCGGTGAGGTGTCGATCCCACCAGGCGCCATCGGCCGGGATCACTACGCATAATCCTGCCGCCATGGCCTCCAGAATGGAGAGACCAAACGGCTCCTGGTGACTGGTGGAGACAAAAATGCCGCATTGAGATCGGATCTCGTCAAGATTGGCGGGGTTGGCATACCAGTGCGTGTCTGGCAGCTGTGGCTGAGGCTGGCTGCAGGGCTGCAGCGTGCCCTTGGGTTGCAGATAGCACACCATTAGCTCGGGGCGAGCATCAGGGATCATCTGATGGGCGGCCAGCATGGTCTCCAGTCCCTTCCAGCGCAGCAACGAGGCCGCCCACAAAATACGAGGCCCCCCCAGGGTCGCTTTGGGCCAATCAATCTCGCTCAAGCCGTTGGTAAATGGCTGCCAGTATGACGGGAACTCGGTCTCGCCAAGCCGGGCCAGCAATGCAGCCAGGGAGCTGCGTGTCGATTCCAGATAAAAGACAAAATTCGCCCGTTGCAAGGCTCTGGCAGAGAGCCCCGAGCATCCCACAGGGCCATGGATCAGCTGAACCACCCGGCACCGTAACCAGCGGGCCGCCCAGTAACAGCAGAGATCCACCCCCGGCCCGGACGCAGCTACCAGACACTTCACCTGCCCCAAGCGCAGCACCAGCCAGAGGATCAGCAGGGTCTGCCACCCCTGTTTGAGCAGATAGCCGATGCCGGACTCCCGCCCCTTCAATATGTGGGGCAGCCAAAGAGGATGATGCTGACAACGGGACCAGGAGTCGGGATCCTGGGTCAACACATGGCATGTGAGCCCGGGCATCCGCTTGGCCAACTCATCGAGCAGCACTTCGGTCGCAACCTTGGAGCCACCGCGAAACGGGATGGGATCCACGACGATGATCTTTCCAAACACCGGCTCAGTTTGCATGCTCATCTTGCTGCTCCCTTACTCTGGCACCTTGCGGCGGCCAAACCCCAGTTGCACTTTTTGCGCCACTTTTGCCATCCCACTCGCCAGCATATTGCGACCTCTGGCAAGGAGTCGTTGCCCCGCCCAATGAATGAGTGGTCGGAAGGGTGTGGGGGCCGTTGCGTGCCAACGACCAGCCAGCGCGGCGTCCCAAACCGCCGTGACCTCGTCAACGTAGCGCGCCACCGTGAACAACTGTGCGGCACGCAACTTAGCGGCCCGCCCCATTTCACATCGGCGCTGCGGATTGCTCAATTGCCGCCAGTGATCAGCCATCTCGGCCCAATCCCCCGGGGTTGCCAGCAAGCCGGTCACCCCCTCCTCCACCACTTCGGGGATGCCGCCCACCCGATAGGCACTGACCGGAAGCCCCAACATGCCCGCCTCCGCCAACGTCAGACCAAACACCTCCTCACGGGCTCCGGAGACCAGCAGATCCACCCCGCCCCGCAAGATAGCCGCGCTGTCCGGCCGCTCGCCGAGAAAGTGGACCCGCTCGGCCACCCCGAGCTCGACAGCCAACGCCATCAATGCTTCCCGCTCCGGACCGCTGCCAATAATCAGCAACTGAGCCTCCTCCCCCGATGCCATCAGGGCAGCCAGCGAGCGGATCAGCAGATCAATCCCCTTGCGTTTGATCAATGAGCCGACGGTTGCGATGATCATATCCCCCGGGGCAAGCCCAGCATGCCGACGACCGGCCAGTGAGCACCGCCATTCAGGCGAGCGGCATCCACCCCGTTGGGTATCCGGATCAACCGATCGGCCGCGCAGCCATCCTGGCGCCAACCGGTCAATACCGGCTCGCTCACCCCAATCATTACGCTTGCCTGATGGACCCGCAGGCTGAATCTGTCTCTGGGCTGATAACGGGCATGGAGGTGACACACTAGCGGCACCTGCAACGCCCGACAAACACCCGCCAGCCACTGACAAGGGGCCGCGCTGTTGGCATGTACCAGCCCAATCTGCCGTTCGGTGATGAGCTCTCTGGCTTGCCGGGAGAGGCGCCGATGGGCAGCAAGATCAAAGCGGGGCGCCTGCCATCCCAGCAGCAGGCTGAACGGCTCAACCATGGTTTCTACCCCGAGGGTGGCCGCCTCTGCCGCCAGCGTCGGGCTATTGCACCAGAGCAGGGGCGTAAACCGGCTGCGATCGAGGTGGGCCAGCAAATCCAGCAGGCAGCGTTCGCTGCCGCGGATCCAGTCCTCTCCGTAGTGAACCAGCAAAACAGGGGTTGCGTTCATCCTCTTGCTCCCTTTGGTGGCACTGGCGGCAACCGGGTTGCCTCCTGATGATCCTCAGCGGTGGCCTTCACCTCTGTGGCCGCCTGCTGCACGTACTTGATGGCGGCGACGGCCAGCGCCAACTCCAGATAGATGGGCCAGGTAAACCCCTGGGTCAGGAAGGATCCCGAAATCACAAACCCCACCATGCTGGCCATCACCCCCTGCATCGCCGTGATCACTGCAGGAGGCATGCCAGCAAGCTGGCAACGCCAGCAACTGCGCAGGGTCACCGTCACCATGCCGATAAACAGCGCCAGCCCGACAAAGCCGGTTTCAGCCAGCACCCCGAACCAGGTGGAGTGCACCGCATGATTGAGTCCATCCCAATGGGGGCTGTAGAAGAAGTAGTTGTAATAGAAATTGGACAAGCCCACCCCTACCAGCGGATGGCCCAGCGCCATCCCCCAGGCTGCTTGCCAGGCGTAGATCCGCCCCATGGCCGAGGCATCGACCCCACTCTCGGCGGCGCCGCCAGATGCCCGGTCGATGATCCCGGCGGCGGCAAACAGCACCACCAGCGCGACCATACCCAGCGAGATCAACAGGGTTTTCGACTTCACCCGCTGCCAGGCAAACAGGCCACCAACGGCGCAGATACCCAGCAAACCACCCCGGCTCTGGGTGGCGATAATGGCGGCGGCGGTCAGCGCAAAGCCAAGCCCCCCCAGCAAACGCCCCCCCACCCCATTGCCCTGATTGAGCAGCAAGCTCAATGAAAAGCCGGCAGGAAAGAGCAGCACCAGAGCCAGATCGTTGGGATCCCCCAGCACAGAGCCCAGCTCGCGCCCTATGGTCACCCGGGTGCCCTCCACCAGCCCGATCCCGCTCGCCTTGTTGTAGAGGGCCACCAGCGCCACCAGACAGCCCGCTACCACGAAGGTACGCACCGCCAGCGCAAAATCCCCCGGAGTGCGCACCAGCCAGGCGGTGGCCAGGGTCATCAGATAGATCTTGCTGTAGCTGCCGGTCCAGGTGGCGATCGCCTCGCCCCGGTTGCTGGCAAACAGCACACCGATGGAGACCATCACAAAGAAGGCCGTCAGCCAGCTCAGGGCTGGACTCCAGTAGGGCTTGATCCGGCCGGTCAGCAAAATGTGCCAGACCAGCGCGCCGATGGCGGCCAGCGAGAAGAGCAGCGGGATCTTGAGGGGATAGAGCTGGGGGAACACCTCATGCAGCCGAAAAAAGGAGAAGGTGACAAACCCCAGCACCATCAAGAAGGGCCAGCGCAGGGCAAACCAGATGGCGGGAATGGCAAGGCCGAGCACCGGCAGCAGCAAAGGATGGGGCAGCCGCCACCAGAGCAGAGCCAGCACCAGACAGATGGCGCTTGCCCAGATGGCCGGCGTTAGACGAGCCATGATCCTGCCCACCATTGGCCGAGCCAGACCATCGCCAGCGCCCCGAGCGAACTGGCCCAGAGGGTCGAGAGGCGATACGGCAGCGGCAGCAACCGCTGGCTAACCAGATAAAAGGCCAGCGCCCGTACCAGATAGACCAAAAGCAGAGTCCAGCTCACCCCGGCAACCCCGAAGGGGGGGATGGCGAGCAGAAAGCCTGCGACCCCAAGAGCGCTGCAGCCCAGATTGATCACCATCTGGGCATTGCTCTTCTCGCCGCTAAAGCAGCCGACATTGAGCAAGTCCGAAACATTGCGCACCGCCATGCCCAGCACCAGCAGCGGAATATAGGCGATCGCCCCGTGATAGCTCTCCGGGGTCAGCCAGCGAATAAGCAAGGGGGCGGTAAGCCCGACAATCCCCGCGGTAACAAACCCCAGCACCGACCCCATCACGCTGTAGTGGGCATTGAGTCGCAGTCCATCCGGCTCGCGCAGCAGCATGAAACGGCGGGGATACCACCAGAGGGCAAAGGGTTGCAGCAACAACCCCACCGCCAGCGCCAGCTTGCCCGCTACGGCGTAGTAAGCGAGCAGCGCCTCCCCCACCACATCGGCCAGCAGCCAGCGATCCAGTCCGCTCAGGGCAAAACCTGCCAGCCCGCTCACCACCAGGGGCAATCCATAGCGCAGCAGCGGCCGATAGTGCTGCCAGTCAAAGCGGATCCCGCTATCTCGCCACTGCCAGAGGCTCAGCAGCAACGCCAGTGCAACGCAGGTCAGGGTGCCGGAGGCCAGCACCCCGCTCACGCCCCAGCCGAGCCAGAGCCACCAGCCGGTCAGAATCGACTGGATCACCGCCTTTCCTGCGGTCGCCACGAAAAAGAGCCGGGCCTGATTGCGCATCCGCAGCCATGCCAGCGGCACGCCGATCACCCCTTCAAACGGCAGGGCGCAAAGCACCCAGCGCACATCCGCAAGGCGGGTTTCCACCGGCAGCCCGGCTTGCACCAGAGGTGCCAGCAGCCAGAGCAGCACCAGACTGGCCAGGGCGATCAGCCAGACCAGACCAAACATGCGGGCCACCACCTGCTGGCGCTCCTGCTCATCTTTCGCCAATCCGGCAAAGCGGTAGAGGGCATCCACCAGCCCGAAGCCCAAAATAAGGGAACCCAGATTGATGAGGGTCAGCAGCACCTCCAGCTGGCCGTATTCACGAGGCAGCAGCTGATGGGTCAACACCGGCAGCATCAGCAGGGAGATCCCCTTCATCAGGAGCAAGCCGCCGGCGTAATAGAGCATGGCAATCTGGTTCACACCAAGTTTCATAGGGCCTCCCAGCCACCCGAAGCATCCTGCTCCGGGTCAGCTACCGCTAATGCAAAGCCCACGCCACTCACTCCCGCCCTGAAGCGATAGCCCCTCTGTGCAGCTTAACCGGCCTGAACAAGCCCAGAATGAGACTGGCATTTGCGTTTTGCACAACGCTGGCTGCAAATTGCACCGACCGGCGCAATCTGCCCCTCCTCTTAGCCCCATTTAGCTCGCTCCCACCGGGGTCGTCCTGTTGGCCCGATCCCTGCTTTCTGCATAGCGAGCAACGGACTGCACTAGAGGGAGAAGTCGCCATGAACACCATCAACCTGCACCGGATGAAAAGCTGGGCCAAACAGGGGGAAACGCCACTGGCCCGCCGGGTATGGCGCCTGGCCAAAAGTGCCCGCCACTGGTCATTCCCCGTGATCCCTCCCCTGCATCGGCTGCTTTATCGGCTCTATCTGCTGATCAGCAACGCGCTGGCGACCCTGACCCGCACCCTTTGGTGGACCCCCTTGTTTCAATCTCGCCTCACGGCCCCCGCCCCGCGCCTCTATCTCTATGGTGGCATCCCCTATATCAGCGGTCCGGTCACCATCGAGATTGGTGCCGACTGCCGCCTCAGCGCCGCCATGACCATCAGCGGCCGCGCATCGAGCCAGACACCAAGGCTGGTCATTGGCCGCAATGTCGGGATTGGCTGGCAAACCACCCTGGCGGTGGGCAGCAAGATAGTGCTGGGGGATAACGTCCGGATTGCAGGGCGTGCCTTTCTGGCAGGCTACCCGGGGCACCCGGTCAACGCCCGCGATCGCGCCCGGGGCCTGCCGGATCGCGATGAACAGGTGGGGGCCATTGTGCTGGAGCAGGATGTCTGGCTTGGCACCGGGGTGATGGTGATGGCCGGTGTCACCATAGGCACCGGCACCATTGTCGCCGCTGGCAGCGTCGTCACCCGGGATCTGCCCGCTGGCGTGCTGGCAGCGGGTGTACCGGCCACCGTACTGCGCCCCTTGCAGCCACAAGATCACAGCGACCTCGCACACGCCTCGGAGACCTTTGCATGAAACCACACTCACTGCCGCAGCTGGTGGTATTGGGAGAGGATTGGGGCCAGCACCCCTCCAGCACCCAGCACTTGATCAAGCGTCTGTTGCCTGATTATCAAGTGCTCTGGGTCAACTCCATCGGCATGCGCTGTCCCCGCTTTACCCTTCATGATCTCACCCGTATCGTCCGCAAACTGGGGGCGGTGCTGCGCGGCGCGCGCCATGCTGGCGGCCAGTCGGTTGCGCCAGTCGACGCCAGCAGCCCCCAGGTACTGCCGCCGCTCGCCTTGCCGCTGCCGGGCAGTCGTCTGGCGGGCAAGATCAATGGCCACTGGCTGGCGGCGCAGATCCGGCGTCAGCTGCCCGAGCTGGATCGCCCCCTGCTCTGGATCTCCCTGCCCAGCGCCGTCGATCTGATTGGCAAGCTCGAAGAGCGGGCGGTGATCTACTACTGCGGCGATGACTTCTCGGCGCTGGCGGGGGTGGATCATCAGGCCATTGCCCACTGCGAAGCCCGACTGGTGGAAAAAGCCGATCTCATTCTGGCCGCCAGCCCCGCGCTGGCCAGCCGCTTTCCCCCCCATAAAACCCGGCTCCTCAGCCACGGGGTGGATCTCGAGCTGTTTATGCCCCCCAGAGAACGCCCGGCGGATCTCCCTTCCGGCCGTCCCATTGCCGGATTTTACGGCAGCCTGAGCGACTGGATTGATATCCCCCTGCTGGCAGAGACGGCGGCCGCCCTGCCCCACTGGGATCTGGTGCTGATTGGCCCGGTCCAGACCGATATCTCCCCCCTCAAGGGGCTCCCCAATATCCATCTGCTGGGGCCCCGTCCCCACCACACGCTGGCGGCCTATGCCCAGCACTGGCAGGTGAGTCTGCTGCCCTTTGTCGACAACGCCCAGATCCGTGCCTGCAATCCATTGAAATTGCGCGAGTATCTGGCCGCAGGGCGCCCTATCGTCAGCACCGATTTTCCGGCTCTCGATGGCTATCGGGATCAGATCCAGCTCCCCCACGATGGGGAGAGCCTGGCCCAGGCCATCAATCGGGCCGCCTTTGATCAATCCAATCCGGGCTGGTTTCAGGAGAGTGGCTGGGAGGGGCTCACCCGCAGCGAAGGGCGCCACACGCGCCAACAGCAGGTGGCCCTGCAAAGCTGGGATCACAAGGCTGCCGAGCTGAACAACTGGTTGAAGGGGCTGCCCGGATGAGCAGAGGGCTCTGGCTGGTTATCCTGCTCTGCGCCAATGCAGCAATGGCCACTACCCGGCTGGAGGGGCAGACCCCGCTGCCCCTAACCAGTAACCAGACACCCCAGCGGCTCGATCTGAGCACCCACAACTGGCCAATAGGCAGCGATGATGAACTGGTGATCGAGGGCCATAACCCCAGCGCCCACCCGCAAACCCTGATCCTGCGTATCGACGACGAGGCCTCGGTCAACTACCGCAGCCGGGTCAATCTGGAGCGGATTGTCGCACCCGGCCCCTTCACCCAGCGCTTTGCCTTGAGCGAGTGGCGCACCAGCCAACCCAGAGCGCTGGCGTTGGACAAACTCACCAAGCTCTATCTCTTTATGGCCGATAACGCCCCCTCCATGACCATTCACCGCTGGTACTGGGTGCCCGGTCTGACTCTGCCTGATGGCACCATTGCGCTGGATCTGGGGGCCTCCACCGCCCCCCGCTTTACCGGCTTTGAGCCCCTGAGCCCGGGGGATCCCCGGCTGATTGGCCATCCCACCCCCATCTTGCGCCCCTCCGGCGATGCCCTTGTGCGCGATGGGCTGCGCAATCTGGATGGCGTACGGCTGGAGGTCGCCAAGGGGCGCTACCAGCTCACCCTCTGGCTGGATGACCCAGGTGAATGGGAGTACCTGCCCCACCCCTTCGAGCGCAGCGTGCTGGTCAATGGCGAGCCCATCTGGGCCGAGCAGTGGCAACCGCAGGAGTGGCTAACGCAGCGCTATCTGGCGGGGCAATCTCGCGAGGCACTGCCAAATCCGGATCCCTGGCAGCTGTTCGGGGCACGACAGGGCGGCCCGGTTCATGTCACCCTGAACCACCCCGGCGGCCCGCTCACTATCACATTGGTGGGTCACTCACCGGATGCCAAATACCTGGCGGGGCTGCTGCTTGCCCCCTATCCGGCCAGCACCCGCAAAGAGGCTCTCCCGAATAGTGGAAAAGATCTCGCCGTATTGGCCGACGCTACCGCAAGCGTGCTGACCAAGCAGCGCCAGCTGTTTTTGGAAAAGTGGACTCTGGCCCCCTATTCCCCAACCCCAGCCCCAGCTTCGCAGCAGCTCAGCCTCACGCCGATTACGGATGCCGCCCCAACCCTGCAGATCGCCCCGGCATCTGCGGCCGATGCATTGCAGCAGGCTGCACAACCGGTGCTGGCCGCCCGTGGCAGCAAGCTGCTGCTGGAATTTGCCATCCACGCCGCCACCGACGATCCGACCCCCTTGCTGGTGATCCAGCCCCCCGAGCAGGCAGGATCGCCGCTGGCGCTGACCCCCTATTACGGCAAGTGGCATCTGGTTCGCCCGCAGGCGAGCGGCACCCTGCTGGCTCCCTCGGATCAGGAGCTGGTCGAGGGGATCGCCGGGCTCACCCTGCTGGCAGACGCACCTCGGCGTCTGGTGCTGCAAATGACCGTCCCCAGAGACGCCCCGGCGGGGCGCTATCTGGGCAATATTCAGCTGCTCAGCCAACAGCAACTGGTGCAGCTGCCACTGACTATCGAGGTGCTGCCGCTGACCCTGCCCGCGGCCAGCAAGCCGGTCGGCATCTATGTCGAAGCGCCCCCCTATCTCAACTGGCTGAGCCCCAACCCCGAGGCGTTAAAAGAGCAGATCGCCGCGGCCAGTCGCTGCGACCTGCAGCGGCTCGCCAAGCTCGGGATCAGCGGCCTCTCGCCCGCCCTGCCACAGGATGAAGCGGGGATGAAGGAGATCATGGGAGAGGCGGCCGGGCTCGGCTTTGTGCCGCCCCTGCTGGCCTATACCCCGCTCAAACGCTGGGGGGGAGACCCTGCCAACCAGCTTGATCAGTGGCTGGCGCGGCAACAGGGGCTGACCGCCAGCGGCTTGCCCCCGCTTGCATGGAGCCTGTTTGATGAGCCGGATCTTGCAACCCTGCCCGCCATCACCACCCTGGCGCGGGAGATGAAACGGCGAGATCCGGCGGTGATCCGCGCAGGCCACTTCAATCATCCGGGTCAGGCTAGTCTGCTGGTAGAGGTGGAGATTGCCCTGATCAACGCAGGTTTTGGCGCCGACAAGGCCGATGTGGCGCGGGTGCGCCAACACAAGGTCACCCCCTGGTTTTACAATCTGGGCACCCCGAGAGCCGCCGGGTTCTATCTGTGGCAAAGCGGCGCCGAGGGCTATTTGCAGTGGCATGGCCGCATGCCCACCGCCCTGCCCTATGACCCCACCGATGGGCGGGAGAGCGACTTTATGCTGCTCGGCCCGCAAGCCTGCGAGGCGCACCGCCTCTCTCACGATCTGCTGCTGTTGCAGCAAGCCATCGAGGATCTGCGCTGGCTCGCCTGGCTGGAGCAGGAGGCCCGCTATCAGGTGGAAGCCGCCCTGCTGCTGGAGCGCCTGCGGGATCAGCTGCCGACCCGCTGGCAGGTGGCAGAGCAACTGCCCTCAGCCGCCTGGATCCAGTGGCGCCGCGAGATTGAACAACTGGCCAAGGGATTGAAAACATTGCAAACTGGTGCCAACTCATCCTCCTGAAGTGACTGCGTATGGCCAACCAGACTCCCCGCTCCACAGCCAAAGACAGCGCCCAGCGCCGCCTGTTGCCCCTTATGTTGCCGCTGCTGATCCTCACCGGTTGCGCCCGTCAGGAGCCGGTCAATGAGACCCTGCCAATCCTCAACCAGTTGCGGGAACAGCAGCTGGCCGAACAGCCCCAGCTGCAACTGCAGTACCAGCAAGCGGAGACACAACTGCCAGCGGATCAGGAGCAGCAGCTGCATCAGTTTTTGGGACGCAAGGATCCGGCCCGGATTGCGCTGGTAAGCGGCCCCGGGCTGCAAACCGACATGCTGGAGAGTGCGCGGATAGCGAGCGTGCGACTGACCGCCCTCACCCGCTTGCTTGGAGCTCGCGCCATTGAACTGGAGCCCCGCTATGACCCCATGCTGGCCCCCAATACCTTGCTGATCCGCATTCTGCCAAACGGTGAACCGGGGTCGGTCACCCCAGCGGCGGCGCAATAAGGCCGAGGCAAGAGGTTGGCAAAGCCACCCGATAGAGGGGATAAGGGGTCAGCCCCCACAACTTGCGCCAACCCTGGGTCAGACGGTAAGAGAGCAACGGTGGACTCTGGTGCAGCTCGCCTAAAAACATCACCCCTTGGCTCATCCCTTCACCCGCCAGCGTCACTGACATCGCCTCGCTATCCGGCGCCACCAGCATGGCCTGCAGCAGGCCGTCACAGCGGGGATGGGCAAGCTGATAGCTGACATAGGTGCCGCCCAATACCGGCGTAGCCACCCGCAAGCGCCATCCCAGCTGGACCAGCTCCAGCAGCATGGGCTTGGCCCCCTCGTTAACTGCCCGGTTCTGATAACGCCAGCCCATGGCGGCAGCACTGAGCAGCGCCACCAGCAACAGCAGCAGATACCCCCTAGATAGATGCATCACGGCGCCCCCGGATAAAGAGGATGGTCATCACCAGCAACATGATGGCCCACTGGTAGAGCTGGGCCAGCGAGCCGGTATGCAGCCAGCCGTACCAGCGCAGATCCAGACTCATCAGCACCAACCGCAGCTGATTGGCCCCGATATAGAGCAGGCAAACCAGCAGCAACATGGGCCACTGCCGGTAGAGGGGCCGATCCGGCGCCAGCCAGCAGCAGGAGACCAACCAGGAGAGCACCACCAGATAGAGTTGAGAAAACGAGGAGCACCCCTTGAGCACAATCAGCGCATGGCCTCCCAGCCGCTCGATGCGATTGCCATCAAGGCGAGTCTCCCAGCCCAGCAGCTGCAACCACTGGCCCACCCCCCAGGCGTCGAGGGCCAGCACAGGGCCGGAGAGCAGGGCAAACACCTGCTGCCCCCACAACACCGCCACGGTAAAGGCGAGCACAATCTGCAACACCGCCCGCTCATCGCCACTCTGATGACGGCGCCACAGCGAGGCCACCAACAGCAGACAGGCCAGCGCCTTGCAACTGGCGCTGGGGATCAGGAGCAGCAGGATAAAGAGGGCGAGCGCCAGTGGATGCGGGCGCCAGCTCGGTGCAACCCGCGATGCAATTTGCCACCAGATAGCAATCAGCAACACCACCAGCAGGTTGAAGTGGCCCATATTGAGCCACACCATGCCCCACTGATTGGCCAAACCAAGTAGCAGCCAGTTGGGTGCCCACTGCCAGGGACGGATCTCCATCGCAACTCCTGCCGGTTATCAGCGCTTTTGACCGCTGTCGCAAGTTCCATGCCTGCCCTGCCTCACCCGGACCAAGCCAAGTCAGAGGATGCAACAAAGCTGGCACGCTTTATTCATTCCCCCTGCTGGCACTAGCGCCAAGGAGAAGGAGTGGGCAATGAAACTCAAACCGTTGGCAGGGCTGCTGGGGATGTTGTTGGTGACCTCCCCCGCATACGCCTTGACCGAAGTCGATACCGAACTGCAACTGCTGATGGATGTGTCGGGCAGCGTCAGTTCATCGGAATTCAATCTGCAATTACAGGGCTATGTGGACGCCTTTTACAGTCAGGATGTACAGAGCGCCATCCTCGACACCAGTGGCGACAAGCTGGGGTCCATTGCGGTACAGATGGTGATGTGGAGCGGCTCGACCCAGCAGAGCGTGATGACCGACTGGTTCCACCTCTACGACATGACCTCCATCAACAACTTCGCCGCCACCCTGGATGCCCTGGTCCGCCCCTATGCGGGGATGACGGCCCCCGGTTCGGCCATGGCCTTTGGTGCCCAGCAGTTTGATACCAACAACTACACCGCCGCCCGCCAGGTGATGGATGTGTCAGGTGACGGTATCCAGAACAACGGGCTGGATACCTCTACCGTGCGGGATCAACTGCTCGCCTCCGGCATCGATACCATCAACGGCATCACCATAGGTCAGGACTATGCCGATGGGGTGCTGCAAGAGTGGTATGTGGAGAACGTGGCGGGCGGTCAGGATGCGTTTGTGATCAATGCCACCACCTTCGCCGACTTTGGCAATGCGCTGGAGCTCAAACTGGCGGCCGAAATTGAAGGGGGCATTATTCCGGAAGGTGCACTGGCTGCCCCCATCGAGGAGATCCCGCTGGCCGCCCAGCTGCTGCTCGGTATGCCACTACTACTGGCCTGGCGCTATCAGCGCCGTAACCAAGGACGCCTGCAGCCCGCCAACGGGCAACTGGCACCCGCCATCGGCTGATTTATCACCCCGTGTGTCGCGATTAGGGAGCTATGGCTCCCTGATTTTTTTGGCGTATTCATGGCATCGCCTTTTCCAGAAATTCAATTAAATTTGTAAACTATCGTTCGCCCATAATGACACTTAACGCCATATTAAAATATAAGCAATGCTACCACTTACCTCAATTTTTACGCTGTGAATACTAAAGTTAAGCCAAAATGCCGAGCGTTGTGAATCACAATTAAAGGGTTTGCTATACTTTCTCACCCAAATTCACTAGCCCACATCCCCAGTCACCGTCATCTAGGGAAGGTGCGAACAAGTGGATCGCACCTTCACCACGAACTCTTTGTCCGCATTTGAAATGCCCATCACTCC